>CP107199.1:1797500-1952500 GCA_025758065.1 Lachnospiraceae bacterium | reverse complement strand
TCTTTGCCTGCCAGCGGTCTAATATCTCCTCATCGCCGGCACGGTTTATCTCTCGCTCATAAGCAACTGCCTTGCGGCCTGCTTCATCAACTACCTTCTGCTGCTCCTGGGTCAGGCTGTCATAAATGCCCTGATTGATACAGAAGAACAGGCAGTCATAATTGGCATTCCAGAGAGATACATATTTCTGTACTTCCTGTACGCTGGCTGCATCAATTGCAGGAAGTGGGTTTTCCTGACCGTCTACTGTCTTCTGCTGAAGGGCAGTGTAGGTCTCAGACCAGTTCATATTGGTAGCATCTGCGCCCCAGAGTTCATAACACTTCATCAGAAGGTTGGAGCCTGCTACACGCAGCTTCAGGTTTTTCATATCTTCTACAGAATGTACCGGACGTACACTGTTAGTCAGCTGGCGGAAACCATTTTCTGCCATTCCCATACAATGCAGGTCATAGCTTTCCAGGATCTTTACCAGTTCTTTTCCTGCAGGTCCGTCTAAAACAGCATCTGCTGTTTCTACAGAGTCAAATAAATACGGCAGAGAAACCACATTAAAACGTGGATCAAATGCGGAGTAGATCAGATTGCTGTGCATGGAGATCTGTACCGGGTCTCCGTTCATCAGCGCCTGGATGCCTTCAGACTGGTTGCCACCGGTCAGCTGGTCTGCTGCATATACGTCTACTTTTACTTTTCCGCCGGTTGCCTGTTCCATTAACTCACCAAACTTGCGGCCGGCCTGTGCCCAGGTACTGGTCTCTGTGGTGGAACAGGTGAAATTCCAGGTCATTTCCGGCCAGTCCAGATCACTGTAATCTTCAATGGTATTAAAATCCTCATTATCTGTGGCTGTAGTACCGCTGTCACCGCCTGTGGTGGTTCCATTTTCAACTGCTGCAGCACTTCCTAAAGCTGCCGGAAGGAACGTAGAGATTACCGGAATATAGGTGATCAGTAAAAGCACTGCGATACTTGCCACTACCATAGATACAACTGCACGGGAGATCTGCTGTAAGGTTACCTGTAAACCATTTTTCAGCTTTACACCGATAGCAACAAACAAGTTAACGCCAACTGGCGGTGTTACCTGACCAATTGCCAGGTTGACGGTTGCCATAATACCAAATGCGATCACATTGTAGCCTAACTGCTTGCATACAGGAAGCATGATCGGGATGAAAATGTACATTGCAGAGTTAGCGTCAATAAAGCAGCCTGCGATCAGGAATATCACGTTGCAGATCAGTAAGAAAGTAAACTGATTTCCTGCTACTTTTGCCAGCAGCTGGGAAGCTGCAGCAGAGATACCAAAACGGGTACATACAAAGGAGAACAGGGACGCACATGCTACAATGAGCATGATTCCGCCGGTGGTCTTTGCAGAGTCAATAAGGATATCCCAAAGATCTTTTAATTTTACTTCTTTATATATTACCATTCCTACAAAAAGGCCATATACAACTGAAACGGCTGCTGCCTCAGTAGGTGTAAAGATGCCGCCGTAAATACCTCCCAGGATGATAACCGGCATTAAAAATCCCCAGAAAGCATCCTTAAACGCATCCAGTCTTTCTTTTGCAGATGCCTTCTGTACATTAGATGGAACTACATGGTTTTTGTGTACTTCTAACATTACCACTACGATCAGGGCAAGTCCCATAAGGATTCCCGGAACAATACCTGCCATGAACATGTCACCGATGGAAACGCCGGTAATGGAAGCATATACAACAAAAGCAATACTTGGTGGGATGACAATGGCAATAGAGCTGGCAGTTGCCATTAATGCTGTAGCGAACGGTGCTGAAAAGCCGCCTCTTTCTACCATAGCCGGGATCAGGACAGCGCCTAATGCTGCTACTGTTGCAGGACCGGAACCGGAAATCGCACCAAAGAAGCAGGCAACGATAATACATACATTTGCAATACCACCTTTTCTGTGACCAACGCAGGTGTTAACAAAACGGATCAGTCTGGTAGAAATACCGGCTTTTGCCATAATGTTTCCGGATAATACGAAAAACGGGATCGCAAGAAGCAGGAATTTACTGATACCAGAATAAATGTTAGTTGCTACAATGGTTAAAGAGGTTCCTGAATACAGGATCGCTGCTGCGGATGAAAGTCCCAGACAGATAGAGATAGGAACATTTAAAACCAGTAAAACGAAAAAGGTGATAAAAAGAACTGCACTTACCATTTATTTATCCTCCTTTTCCATAGCATTATTTTCTGTCATATCTGTTTTTGCGCATTCATCCACACAATATTCAATAAAATGCAGGATCATGCACACGGAACCAACGGGAACAAAGGACCAGAAGATCCATTCCGGCCAGTTTAATACGAAAGTCCGTTTCTGGTTGGCAAGCTGTGCTAACACCTTGTCCATACCGTAATAAAATAAGATTCCCATAAAAACCACGGAAAAAAGTGTGATGAGAATGATCACCGGCTTTTTACATGACTTTGGCAGGCGCTCTGTTACCAGATTTAAACCTACCAGACCTCCCTCTCTTGCAGACAACGCTGCTCCCAAAAGGGTGATCAGAACAAAAATTGCAACCACCAGTTCCTCTGTAAAAGACCATGACTGGTGGATCACTTTACGTGAAAACACGTTTCCTACTGTCAGTACAAGGATCAGGATCATGGTAGCTGCCAGAACTGCTTTTTCAACCAGCGCTACAAAATCCATAAGCTTTTTGTACCCTTTCATACTGCTCTCCTCCTAAATATGTAATACTTTTGCCTGCATAAGATCCTGTGTTATTTCCGCATTTTTTCGTGTATTCTGTATTCCATTTCCACATCTTTCTTTTGCATGATGCATTAGAAAGCATAAAAAAACCGCCCCTTGTAGTATAAGGGACGGATGATTAATGGATTCTGTCAGAGGCTTTCACTTTTCACGGAAAGTAAAACACCCGCAGTATCGTATAAACATACGCTGCTGCCGCTGTGCGGATCTTATAAAAATAAAGGTCTTGTAGCCCTTGCTCTCAGTCAATCGAAGCCAGCCTTTATTTTCATAACAGGTTATTAATAATGTACGTACTATTGTACACGGATTCGCAAAAAACGTCAATATCTTTTTATTTTTTTAATTTTCATACACTTTTATGCTTACACACTTATATCATCATATATTGACGGCAGCAAAATTTAAATGTACTATCAACAGATGAACATACATTTTTTAACAATGCTGATCCCACTCGATATCAGCTGGAGCAAAATACCTTTTGACTCCAGCATCATGATATACAGCAAGAATAAGAGGAAGGAGATACTTCTCATGAGTAAACAGTCTGCACCGCCCATCTGCAGGCAGCCCGACCATATTATCAGTTATTTTTCCATGCAGAAAGGAATATTAGCTGTTATCACAGTGTCCGGCCTGATTTACAATCTGGGGCTTATGGTACGGCCCTGGTTTGAAGGTCAGATGATACAGTGCCTGTTTTTTATCCAGAAGGGCCAAAGCCATTTTTCAGATATGTTAAAGCTGGCATCTGTTTATTTTATTGCTATTTTTACTGTTCAGGTAGCCCGTTTTATCAAACGTCTGTATGTACGCCGTTTTGCCAACAACATCAACCGCAATATGAAACAGACTTATTACAATAACCTGGTCCATACAGATACCAGCGACCTGAAAAATATCAATACAGGTAATGCCATGACAAAGGCTTTATCCGATGTAGACGCATGTTCTGAAGGAATACGGAAATTTACAACAGAGATTTTTGACACAGGCGTAGCACTGTTTTCCTATATTTTCATGCTTTTCGCCTATGACTGGAAGCTGGCGTTTTTGTGCCTTATCTTTCCCCCTGTTTCCTATGTGATCGCAGAAAGGATGAAAGCAGTTGTTTTGAAAACAGGAGCTGCCTGCAAAGAAAGTGCCGGCCGTTTAAATGCTGCCACTCTGGACCGCATCCAAAATGCCATTACCTACCGTATTTACGGCTGTGAGACCCAGAGAAATAAAGACTACGAATCCCACCTGGCAGATTACGAAAAAGCTTCTGTGCGCGCAGACCTGCCAGTAGCTGCCCTTCCTCCTGTTTATAAACTTATTTCCATGACCGGTGTTCTTCTCATCTTCTATTTTGGAAGTAAAAATGTAATTGGGACAGGCTGGACTTCCTGGGATATCGCTGCCTTCAGTGCTTTCCTTTCCTGTTTTTCCCGGCTGTCCGTAAAATCGTCCCACGCAGCCAAGCTTTTTAATGCGATCCAAAAAGCCCAGGTTTCCTGGAAACGTATCCTTCCTTTTATGAGATCCCAAAAAGAGGATAAACCTCTGCCTGCATCCAGCCCCGGACAGGTAAAAGCCCGTTCTCTTGGCTTTTCTTATGAAAATAGTACACCGCTTTTCAATGACCTGACATTTAAGGCTTCACCCGGTCAGATCATTGGTATTACCGGACCAGTTGCCTGCGGGAAATCCACTTTGGGACGGATTTTTCTCTGCGAACATCCTTACACCGGCTCCCTCACTTTTAACGGAACGGAATTTTCTTCCCTTTCATCAGATGTTCTCAATTCTTTGGTGGGATACCTTGGACATGAACCTGACCTGTTAAGTGATACTATAAAAAATAATGTTTTACTTGGGGATAAAAAGGATCTGTGGAAATATCTAAAGGCTGTATGCCTTGAGGACGAAGTAGGTCATATGCCACAAAGGGAAAATACAGTAACCGGCGAAACAGGCATACGTCTTTCCGGCGGACAGCAAAAACGTCTGGCTCTGGCCCGTACCTTGGCTCATCCCCGCCCGATCCTGATCTTAGATGATCCATTTTCCGCTTTAGATAAAACAACCGAAACCGAAGTGTTTGAACACCTGCGCCAGATCGTCCCGGACAGCATTATCTTTCTCATTTCCCACCGCCTGTATCTGTTCTCAGAAACAGATGGTGTGATCTGGATGGATAATGGAAAAGCAGAATTTTCTTCCCATGAGAAACTGTTGGAGGAAAATAGTGCTTACAGAGAATTATATCAGCTTCAGGATCGCCATTCCGTTGTAAAAGCAACAGAAACCACTATCGAAAAGGGGGCCGAAAACGATGAAAACAGAACATTCTGTCCTTAAGGTGATCTTACACACTGTAAAACAAAATAAAAGAATATGCATGACTTTATTTGCATCTGTGCTGGGATCTGCCGGCTTTGCCCTTCTCCCACCTTTAATACTTGCAAAAGCCATTGACTGCCTTACGTCTGGCCAGGCCTTTCCTTTAGCTCTGGCTCTGTCTTATTTCGGGCTGCTTCTATTAACAAATACTGCCACATCCCTACGTGAAAGCCTTTTGACCATCTTCGGACAGCGTATCACTCATAAACTGCGCACTGTTTTGTGCCAGAAAGTCAGTCATCTGCCTGCAGATGCCTTTGTTTCCCATGATTCCGGAGCCATTGCTTCCCGTTTTGTAGGGGATGTAGATACTGTGGAAGAACTTTTTACTTCCGGTATCATCAGCATGTTTACCGATACCTGCCAGCTTTGTGGTATTTTCTTTGTGATCTTCGCAAAAAACCGCGGTCTGGCAATCCTGCTGCTTTTTGTACTTCCTGTTGTATTTTTCTACACCCGTCATGTACAAAAATGTATGCTTGCATCCCAGTTAAACAACCGGGCTGCCATTGCAAAAGCTGCCGGTCATGTACCTGAAACTCTGCGCTGCATCCGCACTATCCACAATCTTCATAAAGAAATGTACATGGAAGAAAAATATAGTGAATTTCTGGAAGACAGCTATAAAGCGGTAGATAAAACCAATTTTTATGACGCTGTTTATTCACCGGTCATCCTTATTTCCAACGCCCTTACGATCGCCATTGTCATGGTCTTATCTTCTTTGAAAAATGGGGAAGTCCAGCTGTTTTTCGGAATGTCTGCCGGTACTGCTGCCGCTGTTATTTCTTATATTACACAGGTATTTACACCACTTGAAAGTATTGGCATGGAAATACAGACCATTCAATCCGCCGCTGCAGGTGTTCACAGGATCAATGAATTTTTAGATCTTCCAGAACGGAAGATCGCGGCAGAACATATTGCTGAAAATAACCTGGATCCATTTTTCACATATCCGATTGAATTTCAAAATGTTACCTTCCGATATGAAGAAAATGACCCTAATATTTTCCAGGGACTTAGTTTTTCTATTAAAGAAGGGGAACATGTCACTTTAACCGGACGCACTGGTGCCGGAAAAAGCACCATTTTCAAACTGCTTCTGGGACTTTATGATCCACAGGAAGGCCAAGTGCTGATCCAGGGTCAACCTGCATCTGCGCTTTCTGACAGCCAGAGGCGGAAGATCATCAGCTGTGTGGAACAAAATTTTTCCCTTGTTCCAGGAACGATCCGGGATCAGATCACTTTATTTGATCCGGCTATTTCTAATGAACAGGCACAATATGCTGCTCAGCTTACTGGTCTGGATGAAGTCATAGGCCATTTTCCTGACGGTTATGACACTCCCTGCAGACCCGATTTTTTTTCCCAAGGACAGTGGCAGCTGATTTCCATTGCCAGAGCAGTGGCCGCCAATCCCCGCATCCTGCTGTTGGATGAGATCACCGCCAATCTGGACGCAAATACAGAAAAAAATGTACTTGCCGCTTTAGACCGGGCTGGAAATGGACGTACTGTCCTTTCCATCAGTCACAGATTATATGAGTCCCTGAATCTTAAAGGCCAAAGCAGCGGCCGGCAGATTGCCATCGATCGGACTCTTTAAAAAGTAATTGTTACAGCTTTTTTCTTATATTTCTCCTGAGAACAGCTGATAAAAATACAGCTATATAATCTGTAATGGATTGTCCATAAATTACGCCTTCCATTCCCCAGAAAAACTGTAATACATATAAAAGTGGGATCAGGAGGACGCCCTGACGCATAACAGAAAGGATCGTTGCCGGAAGCGAATGATTTACAGACTGCATGCAATTCATATTTACAAACAGCATACCGATCACAGGACCTGAGATCATGTATGCAACGAGCATCTTCACACCGTAATAAACCACCTCATCATCACTGATGAACATGCGGATAATCGGTTCTCTTCCTATAAAATACAACACTGTAGCCGCAATACCGGTCACAAGACAGCATATCTTTGTAAAACGCTCTACTTCCCTGAACCGGCTGATATTTCCAGCGCCATAGCTGTAACCTAATAATGGCTGTACTCCATTAGCCAATCCCATCTGCAGGAATGTAATAAACATATTCGCTTTAAATACAATACCGATGGCGGCTACCGGCGCATTTCCATATTTTACCAGGATCTGGTTGATAACAATGGTAGATACGCTCATAAGAGCGGAAAAAATAGCGGTGGGAAGGCCGATGGCGCAGACTCTTCCTGAAATCTGTTCTCTCAATGTAAAATCTTTCGGAAGGATGGACAGCTGTCTGGATTTTTTCAGGAAATACCATACAAAATACAGACTTGCAAGGATATTTCCAATGGTGGTCGCAATGGCTGCACCGGCAGCTCCCATATGCAGCCCAGTAATGAACAGCGGATCCAGTACAATGTTTGCAATGGTTCCCACCATACTTCCGATCATGGCTTCTTTGCTGGCGCCTTCTGACCGTACTACAAAGCTGGCTGCCGCAGACCAGATGATAAAAGGCGCTCCCCAGGCAATATACTGAACATAACCTTTAGCATATTCATAGGTTTCCCCATTTGCGCCAAAAATTTTCAGGATAGGCGACATACACGCCAATAAAAGCACTGCTGCCCCAACACCTACAGTCAGGCTGGCATATGTAATAAAAGCCGTAGTATTTTTTACTTTCTGCGGCTTTCCCTCTCCCATGGCCATAGATGCCACTGCGCTTCCGCCCATACCAAACATATTGGCAAAGGCCATAAGGAGAATAAAAATAGGATTTGTCAGGCTGACTGCCGCCACCTGAAGGGCATCGCCTGTCTGTCCTACGAAAAAGGTATCTGCCATGTTGTAGACCACTGTGACCAGGCTACTGATCACACTGGGGATTGCCATAGCTGCTACTGCTTTTGATACTTTCATGGAACGCATCAGTTCCTGGTCATTGGTGTCTTTTTTCTGTTGTTCCATATGTTTTACTTCCTTCTATTCCGTTTCTCTATTCTGCTTCATCCAGATTTTTAAGCATTTTCTTGCCAATTTCAATAAAAATCCGTCTTTCCTCTTCTGTAATACCTTTTAGCAGCAGATTTTCTGACTCAGCGATCTCACTGGTAATAAGATGACGGATTTCCTCTGCCTTTGATGTAAGTTCGATCCGCTTTAAACGGCCGTCCTGTTTTTCACTGATCCGGCAGATGAGACCCTTGGCTTCCAGATTTTTCAGCGCTTCCGTAGCCGTAGACGGCCGCAGGCCGAATTCTTTTTCAATATCCTTCTGATAAACAGGCCTTTTCCTGCCGTCTACCAGGATATAATTTAAAATATTCCCCTGAGCTCCGCTCATTCCCAGTTTTTCCTGGAGAGCCACCGACCTGCGGCGCAGGCGGTTAGATATTTTATTGATTACTTTTCCTGTATCCATGAATATTAGACTCCTTTTAATATGAATTTGATAATATTGGTGGTATTGATCTCTATTATTTGATTCGGTTCCTAAGTATTTTAAGCAAAAAAAAATTATACGTCAAGGACTTATTGTCATATTGGGATTTAGTTCAATAGGGTCCGAAAGGGCTCTTCCATGTATAAACGCATTCACGGTAATTTTGTCCATTTTGCTCCGCTGCCGATTAGTCAGGTCTCCGGCAAACTCGCTCACTGCGTTCGCTCAAACAGTGCCTCCAACCTGCCAGCTATGCTCACAAAATGGACAAAATTGCCTAACGAATGCTTATTATACATGGAAGAGCCCTTTCTACTGTATTGGATATGTCACATAAAAAATGCCGTACTTAAGTACAATCCCCCTCCTGCATGAAAACTGTTTATTGGTTTGCTCCTACATTTTTTATTACCAATAACGTAGAAAGCCGCCGGTGCACATGACAGAATAAGCATTTGTTTGAAAATCCGTGAGTGGGCGCGCATAGCGTCAGAACGGAGAACCACTGTTTGAGCACGCAAAGCGTGCGAGTTTGGTTCGCAGTTCTGACAATAGGCGGCGCAAGCCCACGAACAAAGGATTTTCTCCCAAATGCGCATCTGTCATGTGCACCGGCGGCTTTCGGACCTTAGTCAACAATATCCTAATATCCCACCGTAATGATCAATGTCCCAGATATCTTTTCACATATTTTCCCGTATAGGAAACCGGGCTTTCTGCTACTTCTTCAGGAGTTCCTTTGGCAATGACGGTTCCCCCCTTATCACCACCTTCAGGGCCGATATCAATGATATAATCTGCGGTTTTGATCACATCCAGGTTATGTTCAATAACTACAACCGTATTTCCACCCTCAGATAAACGACGAAGGATCTCGATCAGCTTGTGGACATCAGCAAAATGCAGTCCCGTGGTAGGCTCATCCAGGATATAAATGGTCTTTCCGGTGCTGCGCTTGGAAAGCTCCGTAGCCAGCTTAATACGCTGGGCTTCACCACCGGAAAGTTCCGTAGACGGCTGACCCAGACGGACATAACCAAGACCTACATCGTATAATGTCTGGATCTTTCTGGTAATGGAAGGCACATTTTCAAAGAATTTCAAGGCATCTTCCACGGTCATATCCAGGACATCATAAATGCTCTTTCCCTTGTATTTTACCTCCAGTGTTTCACGGTTATAACGCTTTCCGCCGCAGACTTCACATGGCACATATACATCCGGAAGGAAGTGCATCTCGATCTTAATGATACCATCGCCGGAGCAGGCTTCGCACCGGCCGCCTTTTACGTTAAAGCTGAATCTTCCCTTGTTATAGCCTTTTGCCTTTGCGTCTGCTGTAGAAGCGAACAGGTCACGGATCAGGTCAAATACACCGGTATATGTAGCCGGATTGGAACGTGGAGTACGTCCAATTGGAGACTGATCAATGGCAATGATCTTATCTAACTGCTCCACTCCTTCAATGCATTTATGCTTTCCAGGAATGGTCCTTGCACGGTTTAACTTCTTTGCAAGGGATTTATATAGGATCTCGTTTACAAGAGAGCTTTTACCGGAACCGGATACACCGGTAACGCAGGTCATCACTCCCAGTGGGAAGGAAACATCGATCTTTTTCAGGTTATTCTCTTCTGCACCACGCACTGTGATCCAGCCGGTTGGTGTTCTCCGCTGATCAGGAACCGGGATCTGCAGGCGGCCGCTGAGATAGGCACCTGTTATGGAATCCGGGTTCTTCATGATCTCTTCTGCAGTTCCCACTGCAACAATCTGTCCACCATGTTCCCCGGCTCCCGGTCCGATATCCACAATGCAGTCCGCTGCACGCATGGTATCTTCATCGTGTTCTACTACCAGAACGCTGTTTCCCAGATCACGCAGATGCAGTAAAGTTTTCAGCAATTTATCATTATCTCTCTGGTGAAGTCCGATACTCGGCTCATCCAGAATATAAGCCACTCCCACCAGACCAGAGCCGATCTGAGTCGCCAGGCGAATCCTCTGGGCTTCACCGCCGGAAAGTGTGCCCGTAGCACGGGAAAGTGAAAGATAATCCAGCCCCACATCAATAAGGAAGCTGATGCGTGCCCTGATCTCTTTTAAAATAGAGGCACCAATGGTCTGCTGCATAGGTGTCAGTGTCAGCTTATCCATAAATTCCTTAAATTTCACAATGGACATGTTGGTGGCCTGGTAAATGTTCAGACCGCCTACTGTAACTGCCAGAGACTCCTTTTTCAGTCGCTGTCCCTTACATGCCGGACATGGAGTGATCCTCATATAAGTTTCATATTCTGCCTTGGAGTTTTCTGAAAATGTCTCTTTATATCGTCGGTTTACATTTTCAATAAGCCCTTCAAAAGCCACATCGTAAATGCCCTCGCCCCTCTGGCTCTTATAACGGACTTTTACCTCACGACCGCCGGTGCCGTAGATGATGATATCATGGATCTCCTTTGGATAATCCTGAAATGGGGTATCCAGGCTGAAATGATATTCTTCTGCCAAGGCATCTAAAATAGCTCTGGTAAAGCTTCCCTTGTCTGTACAGGACTGCCACCCCATAACCACGATAGCCCCCTGGGAGATAGAAAGAGATTTATCCGGGATCATCAGATCCTCATCAAATTCCATCTTATAGCCTAAACCAAAGCACTCCGGGCATGCGCCAAAGGGGTTATTGAAGGAAAAGCTCCTGGGTTCTACTTCATCAATACTGATACCACAGTCCGGACAGGAAAAGCTCTGGCTGAAATTCACCGGTTCCCCGCCGATCACATCTACAGTCATCAGGCCGTTGCTTAAGGACATAACCGTTTCAATAGAGTCTGTCAGACGGTTTTCAATCCCCTCTTTTACTACCAGACGGTCTACAATGATATCAATATTGTGCTTAATATTTTTCTCTAATTTGATCTCCTCTGAAAGCTCGTACAGATTCCCGTCAATACGAACACGCATGTAGCCGCTTTTTCTGGCCTGTTCCAGTACTTTAACATGTTCGCCCTTTCTTCCCCGGACAACCGGAGCTAAAAGCTGTATCCTGGTCCGCTCTGGCATAGCCATGATCTGGTCTACCATCTGGTCGATGGTCTGTTTGTGGATCTCCCTGCCACACTTTGGACAGTGTGGGATACCGATACGGGCATAGAGAAGACGCATATAGTCATAGATCTCCGTCACAGTTCCTACCGTAGAACGTGGATTCCGGTTGGTGGACTTCTGGTCAATGGAAATAGCCGGTGAAAGACCTTCTATGCTTTCTACTTCCGGTTTTTCCATCTGTCCTAAGAACTGCCTTGCATAGGAAGACAGAGACTCCATATAACGTCTCTGGCCCTCTGCGTAAATAGTATCAAAAGCCAGAGATGACTTGCCGGAACCGGAAAGTCCGGTGAGGACCACCAATTCATCTCTTGGGATATCTACGGATATATTTTTAAGATTGTGCTCATTTGCGCCGCGTATTTTTATATACTGCTTTGGCATGCTATGACTCCTTTTTCTAGTAATGTTCTCTCGGAATCTTTCTGTGCCTGATTTTGCGAAAAGATTCCGAAAGCACATAAATGTTTCTCAAAATCAATAACGTGATCCATCCGCTACTCACATTTTACAAGCAGCAGATGATGAAAAGCGCAGGGCAAATTTCTCCCTGCGCTTTTTAGTATACCACATTCATATTTATTTATCAAACATTTGTTCGATAAAGTTTTTTAATACAGCCGGCGTTTTTTCATATAAACTGGCTTTATTTACACGCTCCCACCGGGTATGGATGTCTTTTCCCCATGGCCCAAAGAGCATGGATGGGATCTTTAATCTTGCCATTGCTTCTATATCCATAGCATAGGCACTGCCCCATAATGGTGTCTGGGCTGCATAGGCAGCCAGTTCTTCCTTGTCCATTCCACCGCAGTAGCTTAAGTCAGAGATACCACAGAAATATTCATGGCATTTCAGGGAAACTCCTTCTTTTTCCGCTGCTTTTTTCATCTCTTCAAAAAGCAGTTTTCCTTCTTCCCCACTGTCTACAGCAGGATAAAATGGAGGCGCAAAGCCAAGAAGCATGACCGGGCCGGAGATTTTCGACTGGTTTAACAGCTGTTCCATAAAATCAAGAGTGGCAGACGGGAAATTGGTCTCGCCTTTATCTAGGCGGGCTTTCTGGGCTTTATAAGTTTCTGAAAACCAGGTAGTAAAGGCTTCTCCCTGTTCTTTGCGGCAGTATGCCAGCAACTCACTGACTGTAAGAACTTCTGCTTCTGCAGCGGCTGCTGCGCCGGGACACTTGAAGGGGCTGCAGTTTACTGCTTTCCACTTTTCTTCCATTCCCCGGGCATATTCTTCAAAGCTTTCTCTTCCCAGCGCTTTCAGCCGTTTTATCACTTCATCCGGTGTTTTCTCAAAACCAAGCATGCTCATGTATCCGCCAGCCCTGAAAGGCACAGACACATCATAGCCTTCTTTCCGGTCACGGAGACAGAACCAGGTTGGCGGCGGGCAGATCTCCGCAGTGCTTTTTTCCGCAAATTCCGGTGCCAGCTCTGTTTTCATGAAAAAGCTGCTTAAAACGCCCAGGGAGCTGACACCATGGAAGCAGTTTAATACATGGGCTTTTACGCCCTGGACCAGAACAGCAGGCATTGTTTTTCCAACAGAACCTGTATAAATGGTCTTTGCCCCATTTTCCATAGAAGCCGGTTCCAGATCGATAAGTGCAGTATATTCCAGGTCAAAGCGTTCTTTTACCTCATTTAAAAATGGCACAGCACCACGCATTCCGGCGGAGTAACCTTCTTCATCTGGTACAGTTACAAACAGGAGGTTGCCGGATATTCCAGAGGCATCCCCCAGTTCAGAGGCAACCTCCGCTTCAGAAACGGCCACACTACGAGCTTTCCCCTCTGCCTCAGCCAATATTTTCCCATACCAATCCAATAACACCAGCCCAACAGAAAGCCCGCCTTTCATATCCGCGGTCCCTCTGCCAAACATCCAGTCACCAGAAAGGAAATCTTCTTTTACCTCATCGGGCATACCAGGCAGAACATTTCCAGATTTTACCAGATTTTCCCATTTTTCCACATCATAGGCCAGAGCTCGCTCATTTCCATACTCTTCTGTGTCCACTACGTCATAATGACCTGTAAGGATAATGGTCTTACGGGATCTGCCATTTCCTTTTACCAGACCCCAGGGCACAGACCGGCCTAAGCTGTCCTCTGGCAGCAGATATTTTCCTGTCTGCTCTGGATGCTCCTTAAAATAAGGCTGCTTTGCCAGTTCCTCTGCAATATAGTCTGCACAGTTTTTTTCCATCTCTGTATTGGAAGTGCTGGGGATTTTTACCATTTCCCTTACATACCGTTCAATTAATCCTCTCATCGTTCCTCACGGAAATATGCCAGTCCCAGACTTGCCGGCGGCTGATATTCCCTTTTCTTTCTCAGACTTGTAAATACCAGTACGATAATGGTTACTACATAAGGCAGTGCCTTAAAGATCTCCTGGGCGCCGCGGTCCAGTCCCGGAATATAAAGATACAGTATATAAAGGCCGCCAAAGAGGATCGAGCCCCAGATAGCATTTACAGGCTTCCAGAGAGCAAAGATAACAAGGGCGATAGCCAGCCAGCCTCTGTCACCAAAACCATTATTAGTCCAGGTTCCTCCGGAATATTCCATAACAAAGTATAAACCGCCAAGACCGCTGATGCCGCCACCAATACAGGTTGCCAGATATTTATATACAGTAACATTGATGCCAGCCGCATCTGCTGTAGCCGGGCTTTCACCTACTGCCCGCAGGTTCAGTCCTTTTCTGGTCTTTCCAAGGAAAAATGCCAACACCAGTGCCAGGATGATGGCCAGATAAGTTAAAAATCCATATGAAAACAGCATCTGTCCCACTGCACCAAAGCCGGAAAGTACCGGGATCTGTTTCTTAAAAGCCGCACCAGTCACTGCAACAGAGATCTGTCCAACACCCCCTGCCAGCTTGGAAAGAGAACCGCCAAAGAAATTGCCGAAGCCAACACCGAAAGTAGTAAGTGCCAGACCGGTTACATTCTGGTTGGCACGTAAGGTAATGGTCAGCACACTGTAGACCAAGCCGCCTAAGGCCGCACATAAAAATGCGCACAGGAAAGAAATAAGAACTCCCACAGCTCCATTTGGCGCAGCGCTGCTGTTTTCATAAAGGAAAGCACCGATCAGTCCGGCGATGCCTCCCATATACATCATTCCGGGAATACCCAGATTCAGGTTTCCGGATTTTTCTGTTAATATCTCACCTAAAGCACCATAAAGGATACCGATTCCCTGTCCAATGGCCTTCTGCATAAAAATGATCAATAATCCCATATATCCACCTCCTATTTTCCCCTCTTTTTCCTGCTCCTGAATCCCACTTTGTAGTTAATAAAGAACTCGCAGCCCAGGATAAAGAACAAGATAATACCGGTGATGATATCTGAGGCATTTTCGTTTAAGTTAAACTGGGACGCGATCTGTCCTGCACCTTTTTGCATGAACACCAGAAAGAAGGATACCAGGATCATCACAAAGGTATTGAATTTGCTCAGCCAGGAAACAATGATGGCTGTAAAGCCTCTGCCGCCTGCTGTACTGGTGGAAATGGTGTGGCTTGCGCCGCCAACAATGATAAAGCCTGCAATACCGCAGATAGCACCGGACAGTGCCATGGTGCGCAGGATAACACGTTTTACATTGATTCCTGCATAGCGGGCTGTATTTTCACTTTCACCTACAACTGCGATCTCATATCCCTGTTTGCTGTATTTTAAGTAAATGAACATAGCAACAGTCAGAGCCAGTACGATCACCAGGTTCCAGCCATAGTCCAGACCAAAAAGCTTTGGGATCCAGCCGCCCTTTGTAGTGGAGTTAATAGTTCCTACAGAGTTGGATCCCTTTGGATTTTCCCAGAAAATAATACAATAGGTAATGACCTGGGTTGCAACATAGTTCATCATCAGGGTAAACAGTGTCTCATTTGTATTCCAGTAAGCCTTGAAAAATGCCGGAATCACGCCCCAGATCATAGCTGCTGCTGCACTGCCAAGGAACATTAAGGGAAATAATATTACAGGAGGAAGGGAATTTCCCAGATAGATCATCATAGCAGCTGAGGTAACACCGCCGATAAGTACCTGGCCTTCTGCACCAATGTTCCAGAAACGCATTTTAAATGCCGGGGTAATACCAACTGCGATACACAAAAGCACCAGTGTATCACGGATAGTCATCCACGCACGGCGCTTAGTGCCAATAGCGCCGTCAAAAATGCCCTTATATACTTCAATCGGATTTAAACCGGTAAGAGCCACGATCACACCTGCACAAACTACCAGTGATAACAGCACTGCAATCATGCGGATCAGCCAGCTCTTCCATGTTTCAATGCCGTCCCGCTTGGAAATATGCATCAGAGGCTCTTTATTCGTAACTCCACTTATTTCCTTACTCATCCTGTCCGCCTCCTGTCTTTGTCATCATAAGTCCTATTTCTTCTTTTGTAGCTGTTCTTCCGTCTACGATCCCGCTTACTTTTCCACCGCAAAGCACCAGAATGCGGTCGCAAAGCTCCAGGAGCACGTCCAGGTCTTCACCTACGAAGATAACCGCCGCTCCCTGCTTTTTCTGTTCATTTAATAAATGATAGATCGTATAGGAAGAGTTGATATCCAGACCGCGCACCGGATATGCTACCATAAGTACACGGGGATCTGATGATATCTCACGTCCTACCAGTACCTTCTGTACATTTCCACCGGAAAGACGTCCAACAGGTGTAGAGACACCGGGAGTAACGATCTCCAGCTCTTTGATCAGCTGCTCAGCCATTGCTTTTGGCGTTTTCCTGTCTGTAAAGAAAGGCATACCCTTTTTATAGCCCCGAAGCATCATATTGTCAGTCATGCCCATGGCTGCCACCAGACCCATTCCCAGACGGTCCTCAGGAACAAAGGAAAGCTTAATGCCCAGTTTGCGGATAGCCGCCGGACTCATGCCGGATAGAGTCTCTTCTCCACCTTCCGGAGGATAATACCGGATGGTTCCGTCCTCCATTGGCTGAAGCCCTGCAATGGCCTCCAGCAGCTCTTTCTGGCCGCTTCCTGCAATTCCTGCAATTCCTAAAATCTCGCCGCTGTAGGCTGTAAATCCTGCGTCATCCAGAGTCTTTACACCCTCTTTATCCACACAGGTCACATGTTCCATTACCAGACGTTTCTGTGGATTCACCGTTTCAGGACGTTCGATATTTAAAGCAACCTTCTTGCCTACCATCATCTCTGTAAGAGAAGCTTCTGTGGCGTCTTTTGTCGGGACAGTACCAATATAAGCGCCTTTTCGCAGAACGGAAACACGGTCAGAAAGGGATAAAACCTCATGAAGCTTATGGGTGATGATGATAATGGAATGACCAGCTTCACGCATATTGCGAAGGACAGTAAACAGCTTTTCCGTTTCCTGTGGTGTCAGAACCGCTGTAGGCTCGTCCAGGATCAGGATATCCACACCGCGGTAAAGCAGTTTGACAATTTCTACTGTCTGTTTCTGCGACACGGACATAGTGTATATTTTCTGGTTTGGATCCAGATCAAAGCCATAGCGGCTGGTCAGTTCATTGATCTTTGCCGTAACACTTTTCATATCCAGTATTTCTTTTCCGGAAAGTCCTAAAATAATATTTTCTGCCGCAGTCAGCACATCTACCAGCTTAAAATGCTGATGGATCATACCGATTCCTAAAGCAAAGGAGTCCTTTGGCGAACGGATAGTCACCTCTTTTCCATTTACCAGGATCTGTCCTTCGTCCGGATAATAAATACCGGATATCATGTTCATAAGAGTGGTCTTTCCACTTCCATTTTCTCCCAGAATGGATAATATCTCTCCCTTCTTTACGGACAGGCATACTTTGTCGTTGGCTGTTACTTTGCCAAACCGTTTTGTAATGTTCTTCAGCTCAATGGCATATGATTCGCTCACCAGGCAAAACCTCCTTTTTCGCGCGTTCAATGATATTTTTACGATTCAAGAAAGCGGAGCCAGACAAATGGTGACTCCGCTTTCTAAAGCTTTCATTTACTCGAAAGAGCAATATTATTTGTTGACCTATTAGTTGTCAATGTTTTTGATACCGTCGATAAAAATATCAAATGCCGGTGCAGAAGCAAATTCAGACTCATGGAAATATCCGTCAGAAATGTACTCAATGTCACTTCCGTCTTTCTTATAGCTATCCAGTGTCTCACCATTTACAGTCCATGTAGAAGTATCAAATACATGAAGCTCGCCGCTTGCTAACTTAGCTTCTACTTCTTCTACCTTTTCCTTTGTTCCAGGAGCAACTGCCTTGTCATTTAACTCAGTTATAAGAACTGCGCCATCAGAGAAGCCCTTGCACCAGTCAGCAGGGATCTCAGTTCCATCCAGTACAGACTGTACAGCATAGGTCATATAAATGCCCCAGTTGTTGCTTGCAGAAGTAAGTGCCTGGTCAGGAGCAGTTGCGATCATGGAAATATTATAGCCTACACAAGGAACTCCCGCTGCCTCGCAGGCGGTTGGGGCACCAGTGGTATCTGCATGCTGGCTGATCAGTACACAGCCATCAGAGATCAGGGCGTCTGCTGCTTCTTTTTCCAGGTCAAAGCTTGCCCAGCTGTTGGTGTATTTAACTTCCATAGTAGCGGATGGGCAAACAGAACGTGCACCTAAGAAGAAAGAGGTGTAGCCGCTGATAACCTCAGCATATGGATAAGCACCTACATAACCGATCTTGCAGGCATCTTCTTTTACAGTACCATCTTCGATCATCTGATTTAACTTAAGGCCTGCAACTACACCAGATACATAGCGTGCTTCGTAAATAGATGTGAAGAAGTTATGCATATTGGAAAGTCCACTGCCTGCTGCCTGGAAACCGGTTGCGTGGCAGAACTGGACCTCCGGATATTCTTTTGCAGCTTCTATTACATATGATTCATGGCCAAAACTGTTTGCAAATACGATCTGGCATCCCTGATCCGCCAAGTCCATTGCTGCGTCCTTTGCTGTCTCATCTTCCGGAATATTCCATTTTACGATCAGCTGGTCATCATTTAATCCTAATGCTTCCTGCATTTCTTTTGCGCCCTTGTAATGAGCGGCTGTATAACCTTCGTTTTCATCACCGATGAAAATAAAGCCAACCTTTAAGTCTTCTTTAGTTACGCCTTTACCAGTGGCTGCCTCTGAGCCTTCTGCTGCAGCTGTGGTCTCTTCTGCCTTAGAACCAGCTGCAGGAGCCGCTGTTGTTTCCTGCGCGGAACCGCCTCCACATGCTGTTAATGAGAGCGCCATAACACCTGCTAATGCTGCACTGATGATCTTCTTTCCCTTCATAATACATCTCCTCCATTTGATGATTCCCGGTTATTAAAGTCTCAAATACAGACCTTATTATAGCATGCTCTTTTAAATTGTCAATATTCTTAGTAATATTGCGATACTTTTTTTACAATTGTATAGTTTTTATTGTAAAGTCATACTTATTAATATTTATAAGCAATTATTTATAAATTACTTCTAACTGATCTATCATGGAATATTTCACACATAACACCTGCCCCAATTCGGAATCCGTCACAGAATGACTGCCGTTTTTCAAGATAAGTTAATTCCAGGTAAGTATCTAATACATTTTGAAATTCTTTCCGGCTTTCTTTATCCAGCTTTTCTGTAAAGTTTTCTATTTCTTCCAGGGATTTCCTGCAAAGCGCCTCGTATTCCTCATTTCCTTCTATTTTTAATTCTGCGGGAACCAGTTCCCCTGCATACAGCTGTTCCAATAAGTTTTTCATGCCCCTTCCTCCTTTTATTTTTAGAATAACACAGCCCTGTCACAAATGCAATCGAACAAAATCTTACGATTACAGATGTGACGAAGCTATGTCATTGATGTATTATTATATTGGGATTTAGTTCAATAGGGTCCGAAAGGGCTCTTCCATGTATAAACGCATTCACGGTAATTTTGTCCATTTTGCTCCGCTGCCGATTAGTCAGGTCTCCGGCAAACTCGCTCACTGCGTTCGCTCAAACAGTGCCTCCAACCTGCCAGCTATGCTCACAAAATGGACAAAATTGCCTAACGAATGCTTATTATACATGGAGGAGCCCTTTCTACTGTATTGGATATGTCACATAAAAAATGCCGTACTTAAGTACAATCCCCCTCCTGCATGAAAACTGTTTATTGGTTTGCTCCTACATTTTTTATTACCAATAACGTAGAAAGCCGCCGGTGCACATGACAGAATAAGCATTTGTTTGAAAATCCGTGAGTGGGCGCGCATAGCGTCAGAACGGAGAACCACTGTTTGAGCACGCAAAGCGTGCGAGTTTGGTTCGCAGTTCTGACAATAGGCGGCGCAAGCCCACGAACAAAGGATTTTCTCCCAAATGCGCATCTGTCATGTGCACCGGCGGCTTTCGGACCTTAGTCAACAATATCCTAATTTACATCTGCGTCATTTCTTTCATAGATCTCCATAAATTCTTCTCCCGTGATGGTTTCCTTATCCAGAAGATACTTTGCGATCTCATGAAGCTTGCCTTCGTTTTCTTTCAGGATATTTAATGCTTTTTCATGCTGGGTACGGACGATCTTTACTACCTGCTCATCTATCATTCTGGCTGTTTCAGGTGAACAGGTCAGAGAAGTATCACCGCCTAAATACTGGTTGTTTACTGTTTCCATAGCCACCATATCGAATTCATCTGTCATGCCGTAACGAGTGACCATGGCTCTGGCGATCTTGGTTGCCTGTTCAATATCGTTAGACGCGCCTGTAGTAATAGAATGGAAGATCAGCTCTTCAGCTGCACGGCCTCCGGTAAAGGTTGCGATCTTATTTAATGCCTCTTCTTTGCTCATCAGATATTTTTCACCTGCATCTACCTGCATGGTATAGCCTAATGCACCTGATGTTCTTGGAATAATGGTGATCTTCTGTACCGGTGCGCTGTGGGTCTGGCAGGCAGCTACAAGTGCGTGTCCTACTTCATGATAAGCTACGATCTTGCGCTCATCTGCCGGGATCACTGCATTTTTCTTCTGATAGCCTGCAATGACAGTTTCTACGCTTTCCTGTAAATCTTCCTGGGACACAAGGCTTCTTCCCTGGCGGACAGCTCTTAAAGCTGCTTCATTTATAATATTTGCAAGCTCAGCGCCGCTGGCACCTGCTGTGGATCTGGCGATCACATTGTAATCAACGGATTCGTCCATTTTTACTTTGCGGCCATGGACTTTTAAGATAGCTTCACGGCCCTGAAGATCCGGAAGTTCTACCGGCACACGGCGGTCAAAACGTCCCGGACGAAGAAGAGCCGGGTCAAGGGACTCAGGGCGGTTGGTAGCTGCTAAGATAACAACGCCTTTCTTTCCGTCGAAACCGTCCATTTCTGTAAGAAGCTGGTTTAAGGTCTGTTCTCGCTCATCGTTTCCGCCCATTCCACCACCGTCACGCTTTTTACCAATGGTATCGATCTCATCGATGAAAACGATACATGGAGCTTTTTCGTTGGCCTGTTTGAATAAATCTCTTACTTTGGCTGCTCCCATTCCTACGAACATTTCTACAAATTCAGATCCGGAAATGGAGAAAAACGGCACCTTTGCCTCGCCTGCTACTGCTTTTGCCAGAAGGGTCTTACCGGTTCCTGGAGGACCTACAAGTAAAGCTCCCTTTGGAAGGCTTGCACCGATCTGTGCGTATTTATCCGGGTTGTGTAAAAAATCTACAATCTCTTTTAAGGCATCTTTGGCTTCTTCTTCTCCTGCTACATCGTTAAAGGTTACGCCTGTTTCTTTTTCTGCGTATATTTTTGCGTTGGATTTTCCAAAAGTCATTGCGCTGCTTCCACCACCCATACGCTTGGCCATCATACGGCCCATAAGCTGACCAATGATCACAAACATAAGGATCGGGAATACCCAGGTGGTCAGGAAGTTAAGTAATGGCGATGCCTGAGTTGGTATCTCTCTGCTGTAATTCTGTACTCCTGCGCTTTCCAGACGGTTTACCAGGTCATCTGCTGTAGTCATGTTTCCTGTTTTATAGGTAACCGCAGACCACGTTTTGTTTTTATCCTCATTTAATGTATACAGGATTTCTGTATAGTCACTGTTGACGTAGACCTGTTCTACGTTTCCTGAACTTAACTGTGTGGTGAACTCATTAAATGGTACTTCTACGGAACGTTCCATGACAGATGGAAATACTAACGCGTTTAATACCATTACAATGAGAAGGACGATACAGTAGTAGTATAAATAGGGTTTTCTGTTATTGTTATTGCTGCTGTTGTCGTTTTTTACGCCCATTGTTTTTTCTCCTTTTATTTTTTATTTTAGTTTGATTTTGGTTTTGTTTTTCGCGATTGCCGAAGGTTTTCGCTTTCCTGATGTTAAAATAACCCCGCTTCCAGATTTTGTCAATAGAAAATAGTAAATTTTTATTTACTTTTAATAATTATTGACATTTCATATTTGTTGTGATACCGTTTGTATATATAAAACCAATATGAGGATTGCGGGAATTGCATAGCAATGGAGCAATCCGGTTACATCAGTGAGTGGCAAAATTTACTTTTGACACTCACATCATATGATACCAGGGTCAAAAGGTCTAAAATCCGATGAGTGCTTGCATGAAGGAGGATTTTTGAACTTGGGACCCGCCAAAAACATGAGTAAGGAGCCATTTTTTGAAGAAAAATGAGCGGATTACGAATGTTTTTAGAATTGCGGGAGTGCAAAGCACGTAGCAATTCGGTATCAGAGGGGTCAAAATACCTTTTGACCCCAACATCATCATATGAAACTTTGAAATAGAAAACAAAAAAATACATCAGGAAAGAAAGGAGTCGTTTTATGGTTGATAAACAGGAGCTTTCTTCTGCCGGCTTAAAATTTATGGATTTTGCTATCCGTTTTTTTAATATGGCTAAATGCCAGTATCAGCAGCAAAACCAGGTAAAAGCAAATAAAGCAGGATTTCAGGTTCTTTTTATTTTAAGTATGCCCGAATATACACAGCCTACTATGAGTTTTCTGGCTGACGAGATGGGGATCACAAAACAGCAGCTGACAAAGCTGGTAAATGATCTGGAAGCCATAGGACTGGTGAAAAGGATCCATGATGAGAGGAACCGGCGGCAGGTTTATGTGACATTGACAGATGACGGACGGACGGAATTTGAAGAAGTAAAACAGGCGATGCTTGAATGTACCATGGATGGACTGAAAGGATTTTCATCAGAAGAGCTGGGGCAGCTGGAGGATTGTCTGGAGAAATTGATTCCGTTATTGGTGAAATTCAAGGGGAGCTGTTAAACAGACAAAAGCATGGCAAAAAAGAGTGACAACAAATCTTCATCTGTTGCCACTCTTTTTTACAGCACCTTACTTAAGAAAGATTTCAGGCGCTCATTTTTAGGATTTGAAAAGAATTCTTCCGGTGCAGCTTCTTCCACGAAGTAACCGCCGTCCATAAACATGACTCTGGTAGCGACTTCTCTTGCAAAGCCCATTTCGTGGGTTACTACTACCATGGTCATTTTTTCATCGGCCAGGTCACGCATTACGTTTAATACCTCGCCTACCATTTCCGGGTCAAGAGCAGAAGTCGGCTCATCAAAGAGCATTACGTCTGGTTTCATACAAAGTGCCCTTACAATGGCAATACGCTGTTTCTGACCACCGGATAACTGGCTTGGATATGCATGGGCTCTGTCAGCAAGACCAACGCGCTCTAAAAGGCGCATAGCCTCTGCCTCTGCTTCCTGCTGGCTTTTTCCCTGAAGCTTCATAGGCGCCAGTATCAGGTTTTTCATGATATCCATATGTGGGAACAGATTGAACTGCTGGAATACCATTCCCATTTTCTGACGGTGTTTATCAATATCTGTCTTCGGATCTGTAATATCAGTGCCTTCAAAATAAATATGACCTTTTGTAGGCTCTTCCAGACGGTTTAAGCAGCGTAAGAAGGTACTTTTACCGGAACCGGATGGTCCTACTACAAATACCACATCACCTTTGTAAATATCTACCGTGATATCTTTTAATACATCGATTTTTCCAAAGCTCTTTCCAAGGTTCTGAACCTGGATCAAAGGCTCTCTTTTTTCATTACCGCTCACTCTGACGCAGCCTCCTTTCCAGAATCTGGATCAGTTTTGTGAAGATCATAACAATAACCAGGTAAACCAGTGCAACTGCGATCAATGGCATGAACGCACTGTAGGTTCTGCTTCGAATGATGTCGCCGCCCTTAGTAAGATCCTGGATCGCAATATAACCTGAAACAGAGGTCTCTTTTAACAGAGAAATGAACTCGTTGCACAAAGTTGGCAGTACGGTTTTGAATGCCTGGGGCATGATCACGTACCACATGGTCTGTGCATAGTTGAAGCCAAGGCTTCGTCCTGCTTCCATCTGTCCTGCATCAATTGACATGATACCGCTTCGGAAAATTTCTGCAACATAAGCGCCGGAGTTGATGCCAAATGCCATGATCGCTACCGGAACTTTATCAATACGTGTACTTCCAAATACAACAAAATAGATGATCAGCAGCTGAACAACTACAGGTGTACCGCGGATAACTGTCAGGTAGATCTTGCACAGAATATTCAGCAGTTTTAATTTTCCTGTTTTATCGTGGGTAGAGCGGATCATACCTACGATAAATCCTAAAACAATGCCCATCATGCAGGCAAAGAAGGTTATGATCAGTGTAGTCTTAAGACCATCTGCAATATAATGCCACCGATCATCTGAAATAAAATTCAGATAAAATGCATCTGTAAAATTTTTCCACATGCCGATCATCCTTTACGTTTTAAATACTTGTTTCTAAGTAATACTTGTTTACTCTGCCTTGATGTACTTAGCTACGATCTCGTCCAGAGTTCCGTTGTCCTTTAAGCTCTCTAATGCTGTGTTGATCTTGTCAAGCAGCTCGGAATTGCCCTTCTTTACAGCAATAGCATACTCTTCTACAGTGAATGCTTCGTCTAAGATCTTTAAGCCTTCTGACTCAGATACAAAGGTCTTTGCCGGCTCACCGTCAATAACAACTGCATCGATCTTGCCCTGGCTTAATGCCTGAACAGCCTCAAAGCCCTTGTTATAACGCTCTACAGTAGTTCCGTCTGCTTCCAGATCAGATACATAGATGTCACCGGTAGTTCCTAACTGAACACCAACAGTCACTCCCTTTAAGTCATCTGGACCAGCGATCTTGCTGTCTTCCTTAACGATGATCATCTGGGAAGCAGTTGCATAGGTATCAGAGAAATCTACAGATGCCTTACGGTCTTCAGTTACAGTCATACCAGCTAAAGCCATATCAGCCTTACCGGATACGATCTCAGGGATAATGGAATCAAATGCAACATCTTCGATCTCCAAGGTCATGCCAAGTTCATCAGCAATAGCCTGTGCGATATCAACATCAATACCTACGATCTTGTCTCCATCATAATACTCATATGGAGGGAACTCAGCGTTGGTTGCCATAACCAGTTTGCCGCCTGCTGCTTCCTTTGACTCAGCTGCTGTACTCTCTGCTGCAGTGGATTCTTCTTTTGCTGCTGCAGTTGTATCTGCTGCTGCAGCTGCTGTTGTCTCTTTTGCGGAACCGCCGCATGCGGTTAAGGATGCTGCCATAAGAGCAGCCATTGTCAGTGCCATCACTCTTTTTTTCATAATGTTTTCTCCTCTTGCATGTTTATGCATATTATTATGTTTTCCCTCAATAGATTCAGGGATGCTGTCTGTTCTATTATAATGCTTTTTTTCTTTTTAGCAAGAGTAAAATTATACATTATATTTATGAAGTTTATGCACAACCTTATCTTTTGCCATGAAAGTGTTATAAAGCGGCAATTTACTTTCTGAGAGCTGCCTGTACCAGGTGTTTGGCAAGAACAGCTGTAGTAACTGCACCTACGCCTCCCGGAACAGGTGTAAGCTTTCCAGATTTTTCCTCTAACGTATCAGCTGCTGCATCACCGCAGAGTTTTCCGTTTTCATCTACATTAATGCCTACATCGATCACTGTAGTATTTTCTCCTACATAAGAATCATCCAGCATTTTTGCTTTTCCTGCAGCTGCCACCAGTATCTCAGCCTGCTGGCAGGTTCCCGGCAGGTCTTTTGTACGGGTGTGGCAGATGGTGACTGTTGCGTTCTCTTTTAAAAGGAGCATGGAAAGCGGACGGCCTACTACCATGCTGCGGCCTACAATGACTGCTCTTTTTCCTTCCATGGGAATATTATAGGCTTTTAATACTTCGATGACTGCCTCCGGTGTACATGGTGCAAAGCCGGTAGGATCCCCGGAAAATACTTTTGCAATATTCACCGGTGAAATACCATCCAGATCTTTTTGGGGGTCGATCATAGCTTCAATGTCTTTTTCACAGATCTGCTTTGGAAGAGGACGAAGGAGAAGAATACCGCTTACATCTGTATCTGCGTTGATCGCAGTAAATTCTTTTTTGAAATCTTCATCTGTAATATCAGCAGGAAATGTATAGCACTGGGAGCGTAATCCAAATGCGTCCATTTTCTTTACTGCGCCTCTTTCGTAGGACATGTCATCCGGATTTTCCCCTACGCGGACAATAGCCAGCTTTGGTGCCGGCCCATTTATTTTTTCAAGCATTGCCCCTACTTCTTCTTTGATCTTTGCGGAAACAGGAGCGCCTTTTATTAATTCCATAACTGTGTCCTCCTTTTATACAAGCTGTTCCAGGACTTTTTCGTAGATCTCATCTGCCTGGGAAATACCGATCTTGATCATACGTTTTGCATTCTGGTTGATCTCTTCTGCTTTTTCACGGTTTTTCATGGATTTCGTATTTATATATACATTCATGACAGCTCCAAGAAGCGCTGTACGGGTAAATTGTACAGCTACGCCAACATCGCTTACTGCCATACGGCTGCCTTTATCTGCTAAAACGTCTAAAATTTCTAACAGTTCTAAGGCTTTCTCCATGATCTCTACCGGAACCATGCTGGCATCCAACAGCTTCTCTTCCATAACCGTTTCCTTGTGTTCTTTTTCTTCCGGTGTGGCAGACGACAGGCGGTAGCATTCTGCTAAAGGTGCGAATACTTCTGCATCACGGTCGGATAAATGTAAGAATTCCTGCTGCATGGTTTTTAAGTGCTCCAGATATTCCTGCATTTCTTCTTCTACTTCTGCATATTTTTTCTTTCCTACAGTCAGGTTTACCACCATCTGTCCCAGGGCATTTCCCAGCGCTCCTGCTAAAGCGGATGCCCCGCCGCCACCTGGAACCGGTGCCTTGGAAGAAAGGACCTCCAGGTATTCACATATCTTTTTCTCTTCTGTCATTTTCTCTCCTTGATCCATACGTTCTGTCTGCAAAGCAGACAGATTGATAAAGAAACATTTACCTTAACATACACACAATGCATATTTTGTTTTCCATATTTTTCCAATTACTACTCTGCTTTAACCATCACATCTCTTGTCAGATCTTTGATGACTTCGCCTGCAATGATCAGACCTACCACTGAGGGCACAAATGCCGTACTTCCCGGAATATCCCGGCGTTCCGTACATTTATGGGCTGCTCCCGGCGGACAGATACAGTGATTTCTGCAGCTGATCGCCATATCATTGATCGGTCTTACAGGCTGCTCTTCGGAGTAAACTACCTTTAATTTCTTTACTCCTCTTTTTTTCAGCTCACGGCGCATGACTTTTGCCAGTGGGCAGACTTTTGTTTTATAAATATCTGCCACCCGGAACATGGTGGGATCTAATTTATTTCCGGCACCCATGGAGCTGATGATGGGAACTCCCTTTTCTTTTGCTTTCATTACCAGTTCCAGCTTGGCTGTAACAGTATCTACTGCATCTACAATATAGTCGTAGTCTTCAAATGGAAATTCCCCTGCATTTTCCGGCAGGAAGAAGCATTTATGGACTTCTACCTCTGCATCTGGATTGATCTCCAGAATACGCTCTTTCATTACATCTGTCTTATATTTTCCTACTGTTTTACGGGTTGCAATAATCTGGCGGTTTAAGTTTGTCAGACATACTTTGTCATCGTCGATCAGGTCAAATGCACCTACTCCGCTTCGCACCAGTGCCTCACACACATAGCCGCCTACTCCGCCGATCCCGAATACTGCCACCCGGGAAGAAGCCAGCTTCTCCATGGCTGCTTTGCCAAATAATAATTCTGTTCTTGAAAACTGATTTAACATGTGTTTTTCCTCTTTATCTGTCACTTGCTTGTCAGTAGCATCACATGATGTTACTGTTCATATGTTTCATGTACAGCAACTATTCCTTAAAAAATGATACTTCATACCCGCTGTCTTGTCAATTGGTAAACCTTTGGGTATAATAGTTATAACTAACTGGCGTATTCAGCCGCGAAAGAGGTGTACAGGACATGAATCCAATGAATTTTCTTGCTTTAAAACCATCCTGGGAAAAATTCCGGACCAATCACCCGAAGATGATCTCCTTTGTAAAAACAGCTTCAAGGGAAAGCTTTTTAGATGAAGGAAGCCTGATCGAGATCAAAGTCACTAACAGTTCTGGAAAGACCATGGCTGCTAATATCCGTGTGAAAAAAGAGGATATTGAGTTTTTAGGAGGCTTAAAAAATGTGCTGGAGAAATGATTTCCCCAGCCATTTCTTTTTTCCTTACTTTTTTTTGACAATTTAATTAAGTGTATATATTTTAGAACATTTTTATGTTAAAATTCAGATACATATCAATACATGCAGATAAATACAGCACTTTACTTTAAGCTGCGGACACAGCTTTCCGGCAGTGTCAGAAAGGAGTTCCTATGTTAGAACTGATCCTCTATTTTGGTCCCGTTATCCTGGTAGTGCTTCTGGTGCTTCTCATCATAACCCAGGGGTATGTAAAAGCCCCGCCGGATCACGCCTACATTATTTCCGGTCTCAGAAAAGAGCCCAGAGTCCTGGTAGGCCGCGCCGGTTTAAAGCTGCCTTTCTTTGAACAGTTAGATAAGCTGTATCTTGGCCAGATCACTGTTGATATTAAAACAGATGAATACATTCCTACCAACGATTTTATCAATGTCATGGTAGATGCAGTTGCAAAGGTGCGCGTGGCAGATGATCCGGCTATGTTAAAGCTTGCTATGCGAAACTTCTTAAATAAGAACTCCGCCAAGATCGCCGCTGATCTGCAGGACTCTCTTCAGGGTAATATGCGAGAGATCATCGGTACGTTGACTCTGCGTGCGATCAATACAGACCGTGACTCTTTCTCAGATCAGGTTATGGCAAAGGCTTCTAAGGATATGGAGAAGCTGGGAATTGAGATCCTTTCCTGCAATATCCAGAACGTGACCGATGAACATGGCCTGATCCAGGATCTTGGTATGGATAATACTTCTAAGATCCGCAAGGACGCTTCCATTGCAAAGGCGGAGGCAGAACGTGATATTGCCATTGCCCAGGCTGCTGCAGATAAGGCTTCCAATGAGGCAAGAGTTCTGGCAGAAACAGAGATTGCACAGAAGAATAATGAACTGGCTATTAAAAAGGCGGAATTACAGAAGGCTTCTGATACCAAAAAGGCGGAAGCAGACGCTGCTTATGAGATCCAGAAGCAGGAACAGCAAAAGACCATCCAGGCTGCTACTGTTAACGCACAGATCGCCAAGGCGGAACGTGAAGCAGAACTGCGCAGACAGGAAGTTGCTGTACAGCAGCAGGCATTGGAAGCTGAGATCAATAAGAAAGCGGATGCTGACCGTTATGCCATTGAGCAGGCTGCTGCCGCTGACCTGACCCGCCGCCAGAGAGAAGCAGAAGCAAAGAAATACGAACAGGAAAAGGAAGCAGAAGCACGAAAGGCCCAGGCGGAAGCACAGAAATACGCTATGCTCCAGGAAGCAGAAGGTATCCGGGCGAGAGGTGAAGCAGAAGCTGCCGCTATCCAGGCAAAGGCTTTAGCAGAAGCAGAAGGTATGGAAAAGAAAGCACAGGCTTACCAGAAGTACAACCACGCTGCTATGGCAGAAATGATGATGAAAGTCCTTCCTGAAATTGCCGGAAAGATCGCAGAACCATTATCCCAGATCGACAAGATCACCATTATCGGCGGTGGAAATGGGTCTGATGACGGTGTTGGCAACGTTGCAGGCAATGTGCCTGTGGTTATGGCAAAGCTGTTTGAGTCCATGAAAGAGGCTACAGGCGTTGACCTGGCTGAGATCATGAAAGCAGATACATATGATGCCAAGGTGACCAGGAATATTAACCTGAACGGGGCAGAGGATGCCTTGAAGCAGGTGATCGCTGCTGATACAGCTCCCGCTGACAAACCTGTTGCTGAAAATGGGGCAACTGCTGATACCAGTTCTGCCACAGTGAATTCCTGACCACATTTGTATGGATTTTTTGTTCAAAAATGGGTTGCTGCACATAAACACAGCAACCCATTTTTTTATATTATTTTTTTAACCCTACTGTATTTAATTCGCCTTCACTTTTTGCTACTACAACTGCTGCGGCAGCATCACCTACAATATTAGGAATAACTCGTGCCATGTTAAAAATGCGGTCAATACCAGCTAACAGGCCAATTGTTTCCAATGGCAGATGTACTGCATTCAAGACAATAGTCAGCATCACCAGACCGGAACCAGGGATACCTGCTGTTCCTACGGAAGCTAAAACTGCTGTTACCATGACCATGATCTGCTGGGTCAGTGTTAATTGAATGCCAAAAACCTGTGATGCAAAAATAACTGCTACTGCCTCATAAATTGCTGTTCCATTCATATTCATAACTGCACCGAATGGAATAACAAAATCTGCAATCTTATCACTGACACCTAACTCTTTCGTGCATTTTAAGTTTAATGGTATCGTTGCCACGCTGGAGCAGGTTGCAAATACAAAAAGCATTGCTTCTTTCATGACCGAGAAAAAACGGACCGGACTGATCCCGCCGTACAGACCAGCCATTAATCCACCTTGTACAAAAACGGTAAATAATGCACAGGTAATATAACATGCAGCAATTGTTTTCATATAAGGAAGCATAACACCCATACCATATTTACCAACAATATTTGCCATCAGACCAAATACGCCATATGGTGTAAATTCCAGAACAATGTTCGTAATTTCCTTCCATGCCTCTGTCCATGCACGGAAGAAATTCAGAACAGGTTCTCCTTTTTCTCCCAGTTTGATCAAAGCAAAGCCTAACAATAATGAGAAAAAGATGATCTGAAGCAGATTTTGTGTGCTTAAAGAATTAAATGGATTGGTTGGAATAATGTCCATCAGAGTATCTACAATACTTGGGATTTCTTTTGCATCATAGGCCTGCGCTGACTCCATCACAAATCCAGCGCCAATCTGCATGATATTACATAAAACAAGACCAATAGCAACAGCTATTGCAGTACCGCCAAGAAAAATTCCTAATGTCTTTCCTCCAATTTTTCCTAATGTTTTAAAATCCTTTACATCTGCTGCCGAACATATCAAAAGTCCCAGCACCAATGGTGCAACTACCATAGTCAGCAGACGGGTCAATATAGTTCCAAGAAATGCCAGCTTTGTTGCTTTCTCTCCAAAAATAAGTCCTGCTGCAATACCAAGAACAAATCCCACCATAATTCTGGTGAATAATCCTAACTGGTTCCATTTTTTTATTGGATTCATATGTATGTCCCCCCGTTTTTTATACAAATCTGCATACATGGTCTACCGCAATATCAGAAAATCCATACGCCTCTGCCTTTGTCAGTTTTCCGTTGCAGACCTGAACAATCTCATCTAAAAGCATTTTTCCGCTTTCTTCAATTGTCTTCGTACCCTCAATGATCCCGCTTAAATCCACATCCATGTTATCTTCCATGTGCGTATAAGTCCGTTTATTGGCTGTTACTTTTAAAACTGGCGCAATAGCATTTCCTGTTGGTGTTCCGCGTCCGGTTGTAAATATGACGCAGGCACATCCGGCTGCTACCATGGATGTAACAGAAGAGATGTCATATCCTGCTGTATCCATAACAATGGCACCATGTTTGCTCGGGCGTACCGCCTGCTCCAAAACTTCAACGATCGGCCTTGTTCCGCCTTTACGGATACATCCAAGACTCTTTTCATCCAGTGTAGAAAGGCCTCCTGCTTTGTTTCCAGGTGTTGGCTGTCCTGCGCGGCAGTCCTGTCCTGCCTGTTTTAAATGTTTCTCATATTCTTCACAGACACGGATCACCTGATTGTGGATCTTAGGTGTTGCTCCTCGTTTTGCCACAATATGTTCTCCACCGATCCATTCAATAGACTCACTCATGATCGTAGATGCACCAAGATCCACTAAAAGATCACTTAACTCTCCTACTGCCGGATTGGAAGCAATTCCAGATGTAGCATCTGATCCGCCACATTCAATTCCCATAATCAGTTCAGAAATATCGCACCATTCTTTTCTTACGAGACCAGCCTGTGCTGCCAGTTCTCTTGCTGCTCTTGTAGCCTTTTCAATGGTCTTTAAGGTACCGCCTTCTTCCTGGATTCCGAAAGACACTACTGGCTTATCTGTCATCTTCTGGATCTTTTCTCTTAACTGCTTATGTCCTACCGTTTCACATCCAAGACCGATGATCACGACTCCGTATACATTTGGGTTACAGGCAAAACCAGTTAATATCTTCTGAGACATGGCTGTATTATCTGCCACATCTGAACATCCCGTATTAAATACAATATTTACAGCCCCTCTTACCTGGCTTGCAACAATACGGCTTGACTCACTTCCGCAGGCACAGGCTGGAAGGATCAGTACATGGTTGCGGATCCCCACTCTTCCGTCAGAACGGCGGTATCCCAGAAACTGGATCTTTTCTCCCTTTTCTGATTTTTTAATCTCAACAGGCTCTTCTCCCTTTTCTTCTACCAGTTCGCTTTCATAGTCACGGGGCACGCTGTAAATATTGTTATGATCTACCAGACATCCTGCATTGATCTTTCTTGTAGTCTTTCCGATCAGCTCTCCATATTTGATAACTTCCTGTCCTTCCTCCAGATCTGTCAGTGAGATCTTATGGGAAAATGGGATTGCCTCTTTTGCTAAAATTTCCAGATCCTCATTTTTGCTGCGGTAATGTACCACTTCCCCTGCTTTTACATCTCTTACACAGGTTACTACATTGTCTTTTGGATCCATGATCAGTGCATCTACCTTCATATTCTTTCCTCCTGCTACATTCATTTTTTTGCTCATCTGTATCTCTTGACATCAGTATAGATCTGCTATATGATAAAATCAATTTTATGGTTTTTATGTTATTATAAATTGAATTTATACACAAAAGGAGATTTCATGCAGCCGGAAATGAAATATATTTACACTGTTTATCAATGCGGAAGCTTTTCAAAAGCAGCCGAAAAGCTTTTCCTAACCCAGCCTGCTTTAAGCATTTCCGTTCAAAAAGCAGAACATGAAGTAGGAATGCCCTTATTCAACCGGGACAAAAAGCCCTTGGAACTAACTGAAGCCGGCATGATCTATATTCAAAAAATTGAACAGATCCAGCATTTAGAGCAGGAGCTTGCCATGCAGCTGAATGACCTGACTGATCTGAAAACAGGACATCTGCGTGTTGGCGGAACTCATTATTTTAATGCCTATATTCTTCCCCCTGTTATTGCAGCTTACAAAAAAAAGTTCCCGGGGATCAGTCTTCAACTTATTGAAGCTGGTTCCTGGGAACTGATTGATATGTTAAAAAATGACAAAATAGACTTAACCTTTAATTGTACTCCTGATCCTTCTGATAAACTGCGTCGTTCTCCTTCCTTTCAGGATACGATCCTGTTAGCTGTTCCAAGCCATTTTTCTGTAAACCGTTTTTTCACTAAAACAGCCCTTTCTTCTCAGGATGTCCTGGCACGTAAATTTGAGGATCCGGACTGCCCTTCTATTACTTTACAAGCGTTTACAGATACACCTTTTATTTTGCTTACTCCAGGCAACAATCTTCGTAAACGGAGTATGACTTTTTTTAAAGAAGCAGGAATAACTCCCAATATCACCATGGAGGTATCACAGTTGGTAACCTCTTATCATCTGGCCAGATCCGGGATCGGGGCAGCTTTTATCAGTGACTGGATGCTGACTAACGCACACCCAGAAATGTCTTATTATAAGATCAATTCTCCTGCTTCTGCGCGGTTATTTGATATCGTTACTTCAGGTAAGAATTATTTATCCAAAGCCCAGAAGGCCTTTATTGATCTTTTTCAGGCTTATTATAAAAATTATATCTATTGATCTGACGTATCCAGATCATCTGCTTCTGGTTCTTCCTGAACTAACTTTTCCTGGACTGATCCTTCCTGGATTGTTTCTTCCGGCTCTTCACTGCCATCCTTTAACTTCCAGCGAAGGATCACCCTGAACAGGTCTCCTTCTACCTCTATCTTCATGGTGCCGCCCTGGACTTCGGTAAAGCTTCTTGCAATGGCAAGACCAAGACCGGAGCCTTCTGTATTTCTGGACGCATCCCCTCTTACAAAACGTTCTGTCAGCTCTTCCGGTGAGATCTTCAGTTCTTCTGCGGAGATGTTTCGCAATGTTACCTGTACATATTCTCCGTCTTTTTCTGCCTTAATATAGGCCCTGGTGCCTTTCATGCCATACTTGGTGATGTTCACCAGGAGATTTTCAAAGATACGGCAGGTCTTCTGGCCGTCTAAGGACGCCGCCAGGCGCTCATTTGGCAGGTCAAAATGGAACTGAATGCCGCTGGCTTCTATTTTATCGGAAAGTTCAAAATGGACCTGTTTTAACAGGCTGACCACATCTACCTCTTCTGGATGAAGGACTACGGTACCGTTTGCCGCCTTGCTTACCTCAAACAGGTCTTCGATCAGCTCTTTTAAGCGCATGGATTTCTGGTCTAAGATCTGGATGTAGGAGTTTCGTTCTTCTTCGGTAATATTTTCCTGCTTTAACAGGTTTACATAAGTAATAATGGCAGTCAATGGTGTTTTTAAGTCGTGGGAAACATTGGTGATCAGCTCGGTTTTGGTGCGCTCGCTTTTCACCTCTTTTTCCACTGCTTTTTTGAAGCCTTCCTGCACCTTAAACAGCTGGTTTTTAAATGGCTCAAAAATTCCTAAGTCTTCTTCTTCTTTTACGTCCAGATTGCCTTCTGCCATTTCCTGGATGCAGTTAAGGAGTCTGTGGTATTTTTCCTGCACCTTTCCCCAGTATTTCTTCAGCAGGAAGAATAATGCAATAGAGTAAAGGATCAGCGCGCCGATGCCCCAGAACCACAGCAGGGAGATGCATGCAAGGATCACAAAGTTTGCAAGCACTGCCTTTCCGATGATCTTGCTGGACCTGCTTTCCCAGTCTGTCTGGGAGAACAGATCCAGACCTGTGCATACCCAGTGTTTGCAGAAGCAAAGGAATTTTCCAACCCAGGTGCGCTCTTTAAAGTAGCGCCATGGTCCTAAACTGAAGAAGGAACGTAAATTAGTAACTCCCCAGTAAAACATTCCGTAAATGACCACCCAGAACAGGAAATTAGCTGCAACGGCCAGAGCATTGGCCATAAATGGTAAAAAGCCTGCTTTTGCCAGCTCTGCCTGGAGAGTTCCCGCCATAAAGCTGCGTACTATACCTAACGGGATCTCCATATTTAAGAAAAGCAGCAGCCAGCCCACTCCGATAACGCAAAGAGGCTCAAGTGACCAGCTGAATATTTTCATTTTGACCACTTCCATTCCCGGGATAAAAGGGATAAGAAGTGCTGCCACCAGGACTGCCATGCTTACATATGCAACAACGGTGATAAATCCATGACCGCTTTGATAATCATAATTATCATAAGCATATGCATTCCGTGGCTTTTCCTCATTCCAGCTTCCAAGCTGAGTCGGCTGACACCGGAATTTGATGGTCATATTTTTCGGACCACTGAATTCCAGACCAGATCTGCGGTAGCTGTTATTAAGTCTTGCAGCCAGGGGATCATAAAACTCAAAACGGCCAATGGAACGGATCAGGCCTGAACAGTTGCTTTCAAGACCTGTTACACCTGACACAGTCAGTCTGCCATTTTCATCAAAATGTACGGTAAACTGAAGTTCATTGTCTGCTACTGTCCGGGAAAATATTTCCTCAGGAGCACTTACATTGCTGCGCAGGTAGCCGCCCTGTGGGTCCATGACCGCATAGGAGATACGTTCATTGTACTGGTTATAAAGATTATTCCAGCTGGTTCCCAGTTCATCGATCAGATCTGTTATTTCTTCTCTGAGAGCCGGAATGTCTTCTCCTGTTTCTGTAACATCTGCACCATAAACTTCTGCGTTCTCACTTTCATCTGTCTGCTGTTCTGAAAGGGATGGATCGGCTGCAGCCCCATCGGTCACTGCATCTGTATTTTCTGTGGCATCTGCACCGGCTGCTGTATGGTCCGTGTCCGGTGTTTCCGGCACATTCTGCGCATCTGTCGTATCCAGAATAGCCCCGGCCCCATCTCCTGTGAGAAATGTCTGGGAATAAGTAAGGATACCACCATTTTCTTCCTGTTTCTGCTGATGCCAGAGAACGTAGCTGAAATTCATCACCTGGGTGGTCAGATTTCCGAACCCGCCTGCTGCTTCTGTTTCCTGCCTGCGGTTCCTGCTGTTGAATTCTGCAGCTTTCTCTTCCATATAGGGATATAGCCCCACCGTAGCACCTGCCGCAATAAAAACCGTCAGTATCATGGCTATAATTCCTAGAATTTTCCAATTATGATTTTTCTTTACAACATTTCCGTTTGTAACATTTTCATTTCCAACATTTTTCATTTCCAGATCATCATTGTTTTTCAAGTTTGTATCCAACACCCCACACCACCTTTATGTATTTCGGATCTTTTGGATCCACTTCGATTTTTTCACGGAGGTTGCGTATATGGACCATGACAGTATCTGTGTTGATCGCCCGTTCGTTCCAGACTCTTTCGTAGATCTCTTCTGCCGGGAAAACTCTTCCCGGATTGCGGATGAGAAGGAGAAGGATCTTGAATTCAATGGGAGTCACTTTTACATTTTTACCGTCTGCATTGACTTCCACTGTTTCCTCATTGACTTCCAGTCCGCCCACCTGGTGGATCTTTGGATTTTCCTTCTGCCCGGAATTTAACCGGTCTAAGAAGCGGTGATATCTGCGCAGCTGGGAGTTGACTCTTGCCATCAGTTCCATGGGGGTAAATGGCTTTGTCACATAGTCATCTGCTCCTATGTTGAGTCCCAGGATCTTATCTACCTCTTCTGTCTTTGCCGAAAGGAAGATCACCGGAAAGTCATATTTTTCCCGCAGTTTCGCAGTCATGGTGATACCGTCCATTACCGGCATCATCACATCTACGATTGCCAGGTCGATAGGCCTTTCTTCCAGGATCTTTAAGCCTTCAAGGCCGTTTTCTGCCTGAAATACCTGGTATCCCTGGCTGCGCAGGAAAATTTCCACTCCCTGGCGTATTTCTTTGTCATCCTCTACTAAAAGGATACTGTCTCCGTTCATATACTCATTTCCTCCTTACGGTTTATATAGTAGCAATGAATTTGAAAGAGGCGCTTCATAAAAAATGAAAGTTTTTCTAAAGAATTATATCACAGTAGGGCTTCTCCCGCCAGTAGGCGGGGAGAATGCAAAAAAAGGACCACCCGGCGCGGCCCGCAGGCCACACCAGAGCAGTCCCTTTTTCACATTTTCCCAGATTTTTCCAAAATCCTGTTTTTAGAAACTCTTACAGGATATCCTGATGCATCAGATGCTTAATTCTCTCCTCATTCAGTCCCTTGATAACCTCAACTGCCATGCGGACGGTGCTTTCTACATCTTCGATAGCACAGAAATTATAGTGGCTGTGTACATAACGGCTTGGAATGCCAAGTACCAGGGTTGGTACGGCTTTTCCTGCAAGGCTGATCTTGCCTGCGTTGGTGCTGCCGCCTCTTCTTACTGCGTCCTGGTAGGTGATACCCATGGTATCGCCCAGTTCATGTGCATACTCTAAGAATGCAGGATTGGTAATATAACTCTTATCCATGCAGCGGATCTGTACGCCTTTATGCATGCCGCCCTGGGATTTTTCAGGGCTGTAGTAGAAGTCGTCTGCAGGAGAGCCCTCAAATACGATAGCCAGATCCGGCTGTACCTGTGCAGAGGTAACGGTCGCGCCTCTCATACCAACCTCTTCCTGGGAAGCGAATGCACCTACTACTTCTACTGCCAGGTCATCTTTTACTGCCTGTAATGCTCTTAATGTGTGGATGATGCAGGCACAGCCCATACGGTTGTCAAAGGCCTTGCCAAAGCATAATCCATGCTCTTCATCATACTCGAATGCAACTTCCGGAGCAGCCGGATCACCGATATTGATACCGAAGCTTTCCATTGCCTCTTTTTTGCTGCATGCGCCTACATCTAAGAACATTTCACGGATGTCAAGCGGTGCGCTCTTTTCTTTATCCGTCATAAAATGCACCGGACGGGAGGTGGTGATGCCCTTTACCAGCTTTCCAGCTCTGGTGCGTACCAGTAAGGTATGTGCCGGGATACTTGGCAAGTCCATTCCACCTAACATGATCAGGCTTAACAGACCATTTTCCATGATCCCCTGTACCATAAAGCCACACTCATCTGTATGGGCATCCAGCATCAGCACCGGCTTTTTTCCATTTGCATTTCCGCCGATTCTTGCGTATACATTATTCATGGCATCATTGGTCAGGCTCATGCCTGTGCAGTGGTCCCTTACCGCCCTTACTACATCTTCCTCAAATCCGCTTGGGCCAAAGGCATTGGTCAGGTCCTTTAATACATTGATATCAATCATGTTCATATGTTCCTCTTACAAGAAGAGTTCCTCCTTCCATCATCTTACGGCCGCCTGCAATGACGGTATCCAATGTTAAGTCATCTTTGATCAGCAGGATGTCTGCGTCAGCACCTGCCACGATATGCCCCTTTTTCTTCTCGATCTCCAGCGCTTTGGCAACATTGGATGTAAAATAGGTCAGTGCCTCAGCAAAGTCAAAGCCGCCTCTGGTAACTAAAGAACACATCTGTGCATACATATTTCCCACATCCGTAACACCGATCTCTTTTAACATGCCTGCTTCATCGTAGCTGGACCAGCTTCCCTGACCGTCAGAGCTGAAGGTAATGTGATCCATAGGAACATCTGCTGCCTTTGCCTCTTCAAGAAGTGCAGGCATTGGATCATGTCCGATGACCGGCTCGCCATTTACAAAGTCTTCACAGGTAATGTCAATATAACCGCCCATTTTTGCCAGCTTCAGTCCATCCAGATACAGTTCATGGTTGCGGCTCATATGAGTAGGCTGGAAGGTCTTTACAGGGATATCAGTTTCAGCCAGCGCCTCAAATACAGGCCCTAATTTTTTCTTTCCGCTTCCCATATGTAAAACGATAAATCCAGGCTTTCCGCCGATCATGCCTGCAGTACGCACATCACTTCCTAAACGGATCAGCTCATCTACTGAAATATTTGGCGCCCTGTGGTCAGAAAGCGCCAGCTTTAAGCCCATGATCTCATCTACAAAGGCAATATCCTTCTTTACGCTTCCTGTTAAGGTCACCGGCGGATAGCCATAGGCACCGCAGAGAGCATAGGCAGTAATGCCTTCTTCCTTTAATGCCTTTACCTTTGCTAACAAATCCTCTACACTGCGGGACATATCATCGGTTCCAAGCAGTCCTAACACAGTGGTGATACCTGCCTTTAAAATAGAAGAAAGTTCGATCTGAGGTGTTCTTGTGTGGAAGCTTCCTTCTCCGCCGCCTCCTGTTACATGTACATGGCGGTCAATAAGACCAGGTGTTAAGCGCATTCCCTTTGCGTCGATGACCTGACAGCCGGTACCTCCTTCCAGGTTATCTCCTACTGCCTCGATCTTTCCTCCGCACACTAAAACATCCTTGATCCCAAGGTGTTCCGGTGCGTATACATCAGCCTGTTTCAATAATATCATGGTTATATTTTCTCCTAAATATATTATATGTTCTCTCGGAATCTTTCTGTACCTGATTTTGTGAGAAGATTTTTTGTCAGTTGTACCCAAATTTCTGAGGCGTATGCGGTGCGTACGTTGATGAAATTCGGGTGCGACTGGCGGAAAATCGGCCACAAAGGCAGGTGCAGGAAAGACTCCGAGAGGACATCCAAATTTTCCAGACGCAGCTGCGTCCGGACCGGATATCCATCTTTTACTTTTCTTTGTAGAAGTCCGGTACGACTTTTTCATGGTACTCTGCTGCCGCCTGACGAAGGCTTTCATCTAACAGCAGGTCAAGACCGGTCATTGCCAGTCCCTGTGCCCCCTTGATGCAGATCTCATCTGCAGCCGGTTCTGCTGCTGCTTTGGCATATTCTTTGGAATGTGCCGGGATCTCTTCATCTGTAATAGACAGGTAATCGTGGATCGCCGGGATCTTAATAGACACATTTCCAATGTCAGAAGAACCAAAAAGCAGTTTTGGATCCGGCAGGCACATGCTGATACCTACACGGGCCATATTTTCCTTAAAATCTTCACAGATGGGCAGACATGGATAACGCTCTGCATAGATCGGTTCTGACTGGATCTGTACCTTTGCACCTGTAAGGCTTTCTGCACGTTTTGCACAGCCGATGATCATGTTCTGAAGCTCATCAATACGCTTCATGGTAGCCGCACGGATACAGAACTCCGATTTGGAAAATCCCGGAATTACGTTAGAAGCAGTTCCGCCCTCTAAAATAACACCGTTTACATTGTCCTCTGTTTCAAATAACGGACGCAGCATATCGATCTGGTTAAACACGCTGATAGCCGCTGTCAGGGCATTGATGCCAGTTGCCGGTGCAGAGGAATGGGCAGACTGTCCTGTAAAGGAAATGGTAAGACTTCCGGAAGCTCTTCCGTTCCGGTTAATATAGTTCCTGCTTTCACCGCCACAGGTGGGATGGATCATCAGTGCAAAATCCACTCCATCAAAGCCGCCCCGTTCCAGCATAATAGCCTTTCCGGCACCTCCTTCTTCTGCAGGAGTTCCAATGATCCTTACTTCTCCTGCAATTCCCATTTCCACAAATATTTTTGCCAGAGAAGCAAATGCACCGGAAGCACAGGTGGCGATCACATTGTGGCCGCAGCCATGTCCTACGCCTCTTAAAGCATCATATTCTGCCAAAAACGCCACTACCGGGCCTTTTCCTGTTCCTTTTTTCACTGCCTTAAAGGATGTTGGAAGGTCACAATAATCTCTTTCTGTTTCAAATCCCTGTTTTTCCAGAAAATCACATATTTTAGCAGATGATTTAAACTCCTGAAAACCGATCTCCGGTTCATCATGGATGCTATGGGAAAGTTCGATCAGCTGCGGTCTTAACCGTTCTGCTTCCTCACAGATCTTTTTCTTCCATTCATCCACAGAAATCCCTTTTATTTCTGTCATGATCCACACCTCCAAAAAATAAAATGTGTATACAAAAAGCTGCAGACGTATCCAAATGGCGCCTGCAGCCTTACTTAATTACAGCTTAAAGCAGATGACAAGCAGCCATATGTCCTGGTTCTACTTCACGCAGCACCGGCTTTTCCTGACGGCAGCGGTCGGTAGCATATGGGCATCGGTCGCTGAAATAACAGCCCTTTGGAAGGTTTACAGGGCTTGGGATCTCTCCCTTTGCATCAATTCCCTGAACCAGCGGCTTTTCGCCTACAGTAGGAACTGCTGCAAACAGCACCTTGGTATACGGATGTACCGGATTGGTGAAAAGGGTGTGTTTATCTCCCATTTCCACAATACTTCCCAGATACATAACGCCCAGTCTGTCACTGATGTGGCGTACAACTGATAAGTCATGTGCAATAAACAGATAAGAGAAATTAAATTCATCTTTCAGATCCATTAACAGGTTTAAGATCTGGGCCTGAATGGATACGTCCAGAGCGGATACCGGCTCATCGGCAATGATGAACTCCGGATTTACAGCTAAGGCTCTTGCAATACCAATACGCTGTCTCTGTCCGCCGGAGAACTGATGAGGATATCTTCCAGCCTGCTCCGGTCTTAAACCAACACGGGCTAAAATACTCATGCAGCGTTCTCTTGCTTCTTCTTTGGTCTTTGCAATGCCATGGAACAGAAGAGGTTCCATAATGATGTCAGCAACTCTCTGTCTCGGATTTAAGGATGCATAAGGATCCTGGAAGATCATCTGCATACTCTTGCGGTAAGGAAGAAGCTCATTTGGTCCTAAGTGGCTGATATCTTTTCCTTTATAGAGTACCTGTCCGGAGGTTGGCTCCAGAAGGCGGATAACGGTTCTTGCTGTAGTAGATTTACCGCAGCCGCTTTCTCCTACCAGACTGAAAACTTCCCCTTTTTTGATCTCAAAGCTTACATCATTTACAGCATGGACTACTTTATCTTCTTTTACAAGCTTTCCCTTTTCAAAACGAAGGGACTGCAGGAGGCCTTTTGTAAGGTGGAACTCCTGACATACATTTTTCACTTCAATGAGTGTCTCAGATGTTTCCATTTATGCTTCCTCCTGTTCTTTTTTCTTTAACAGTGGGAAGTGACATGCAGCCATATGGCCCGGTCCCACTTCCTGCATCTGCGGCTTTTCATGGCGGCAGATCTCCTGGCAGTATTTGCATCTTGGTGCAAAATAACAGCCTTCCGGCAGCTCAAACATATTTGGAACCATACCGGGAATATAGTCCAGACGGTCTCTGTCCTCATACAGCTTTGGAATGGAATTTAAAAGTCCCTCAGTGTATGGATGTGCATTATGATAAATAATATCCTCTGTCTTTCCGGTCTCTACCAGTTTTCCGCAGTACATAACATTGATCTTGTCAACCATCTGGGATACAACTGCCAGGTCATGAGTGATCAGCATCAGAGATGTATTATGCTCCTTCACCAGCTTTTTCATAAGCTTTAATATCTGTTCCTGAATGGTAACATCCAGGGCAGTAGTAGGCTCATCTGCAATCAGCAGCTTCGGGTTGGTAGCCAGTGCAATGGCAATGATAACACGCTGGCGCATACCGCCGGAAAACTGGTTTGGATATTCTTTTAAACGTTCTTCCGGATTTGGGATGCCTACTGCATGGAGCAGCTCAATACAGCGCTCTCTTCTCTGTGCCTTGTTCATCTGTGGCTCATGAAGGATCAGCACCTCTTCCATCTGTCTCTGGATGGTATAAAGAGGATTTAAAGATGTCATAGGATCCTGGAATACCATGGAAATGTCTTTTCCACGGATCTTTGACATATCTCTTTCACTGATCTTTGCCAGGTCTTTTCCATCAAACATGATATGGTCTGCATCTACCACACCCGGATCTTCTACCAGCTTTAAAATAGAGAAACTGGTAACAGACTTTCCACTTCCGGACTCACCTACGATACCTAAAATCTCACCTTCTTTTAAGCTGAAGCTTACATTATCTACTGCTTTTACCACGCCCTTGAAGGTGTGGAAATATGTTTTTAATCCCTGTACGTCTAATAATACTTTATCTTCCATACCGCACCTCCTATTTCAGATTCGGGTTCAGCTCATCTCTTAAGAAGTCACCTAAAAGATTGATACCGAATACGATCAGCATGATATACAGACCTGGGAACACAGATGCCCACCACAGACCTGAGAACAATACATCAAAACCAGTTTTTACAAGCAGTCCCAAAGAAGGCTGTGTAATCGGCACACCAACACCTAAAAAGCTTAAGGTTGCCTCTGTCAGGATAAAGCTTCCGATCTGGATAGTTGCTAAAACGATAATGGAATTGATAACGTTTGGAAGTACATGTTTTATAATGATAATGCGGTTTGGAAGGCCAATGGTACGTGCTGCTTCCACATATTCCATTTTTTTAACGGAAAGTGTTTCACCGCGGACTGTTCTTGCATAAGTTACCCAGCCTACCATAGTCAGGGCGATGAGCAGTTTTCCCACGCCTCGTCCAAATACGGACATGATGAATAATGCGATCAGCATTGATGGGAAAGACAGCTGTACATCTGCAATACGCATGATAACAGCATCTACTTTGCCGCCAAAATATCCTGCTAACAGTCCCAGTGTGGTGCCAATGGCACAGGAACAGATCATGCCTACCAGACCGATCATAATGGAACTTGCGCTACCATAGATAATGGCACTTAAAATATCACGGCCCTGTTCATCACTTCCCAGAAAAAATCCGGCTTTTCCGCCGTCTAACCATACCGGTGGAAGATAAGAATCTGCCAGGCTGATGGCAGTCAGGTCATATGGGTTCTGCGGAGCCAGGAAACGTCCAAATACTGCAACCAGGATTGCAACTACCACCAGGATACTTCCGATGATGGCTGGAATATTGTGTTTATAGTGATAGAAAAACTCAGACTTTAAAAAGCTTTTCCACCATCCTGTTTTTTCAATGGTTACTTTCTCTTCCATGTTCATCACCTCAATTCAATTCTAGGATCAATGAGTGTATACAAGATATCAACGATAAAGTTCAGCACCACAAACATGCAGGCTGCTGCCATCAGATAAGCCACGATAATAGGTCTGTCTGATTTATTAATAGCATCAATAAGCAGCTTGCCCATGCCAGGCCATGCAAAAATGGTCTCTGTAATGGTGGTGAACGCGATCATATTTCCCAGATCCATACCGAAAATAGTAACAACCGGGATCAGCGCATTCTTTAAAGCATGTCCAAAAAGAATGGACTTGGCAGGAACACCTTTTGCTCTTGCAAACTTAATATAATCCTGACGCATATTTTCCAGGATACCGGAACGGGTCAGTCGAAGCATGGTAGCCACATTGGTCAGGGCCAGTGTTATTGCCGGAAGAATGACATAACGGATACCTCCGGGAGCAAAAATGCTTAAAGCTACATTTCCCACCATTACCGTATTTCCACGGCCGGAAGCCGGAAGCAGTCTTAAAACAACTGCAAAAATGTAGATCATCATCATGCCAACCCAGAAGGAAGGAAGAGAAATACCTAAAATAGAACCGGACATAATAAGCTTGCTGCTGGCTCTCTTAGGATAAGCACCTGCATATACACCTAAAGGAATGGCAATACACAGTACAAGACAGGCTGCAACAGCAACTAATTCAAGAGTCGCAGGCATACGTTCAAAGATCAGATCCATAGCAGGTTTTCCATATATATAAGATTTACCAAAATTGCCATGAAGCACATCTCTGATAAAAATACCATACTGAACGGGAAGGGGCTTATCAAGTCCCAATCTGGTTCTTGCGGATTCGATCTGTTCAAGGGTTGCATTTTCCGGTACCAGCATATCAACCGGGTCACCGATAAAGTTGGTCAGCAGAAATACGAGAAGAGATACTATAAAAAGTACCACGATCATCTGCACAAACCGTTTTACAACATACTTTATCATAAAATCTTACCTCCTGTTATCATCAGAGTATCTAATATTCCTTTTATCCTCATCTTCACCTGCCTTTGCGGCTGGTTTGGATCATCACCGTCAGCTGCACACGCAGGTACAGAGAGGATGTTGGGGCTCCGGCGAATCCCGGGAGCATATTTTAATGAAAAGGAGCCGTTTAATTTTACACGGCCCCTTTACTTTGTTACCTAACGTTTATTTATAAGAGAACTCCCATGCATATACATACTTGTTCATTCTTGGGGTGTAATTTAAAGTATCCTTGATCGCATATGTATCCTGCTCAAAGTGAAGCGGAATGTATGCATAATCTTCTCTTGAGATCTTGTCAGCCTCTGCTACCAGTTCACCTCTCTTGGTATCATCCATCTCAGTGAATGCCTGATCAACTAAGGCATCTACCTGTGCGTTGGAGTAATGGCCTCTGTTGACACCGCCATCACCTGCCTCACGGTTATAGGTGTAAAGCATATCGTGCATAAGAGAAAGTCCATCACCAGAAGCATCAGACCATCCGGTCATTAAGAACATGGATTTATTCTCTAATGGTTTAATGTAGCTGAAGAAGTTAGCCTTTGGCATCAGGTTTAAATTAACCTTGATACCTACTTTTTCAAGATAACCTGCTACTGCCTGGGCGATCTGCTCATCGTTCATGTAACGGTCATTTGGAGCATCTAAGGTTACTTCAAAACCATCTGGATATCCAGCTTCTGCTAACAGCTGTTTTGCCTTTTCAGGATCATATGCTTCACGGGTAACTTCGGTGTAGCCTACATAATCTTCCGGAACAACAGAGTTCATTTCATATGCGCATCCATTCATGATGTTCTTGATAATGGTTCCTTCATCAATTGCCAGATACATAGCCTGTCTTACTTTGACATCAGACATTGGATTTTTCTGTCCAGGGAACAGAGGAGAATCCTCACGGCTGTCCAGGTTCAGGTAGATCTCACGAAGACCCTTCTGCTTGATCACGCTGATACCCTCAGTTGCATCCAGACGGTCAATATCTCTTGCAGATACGTCAATAGTAAAATCAACATCGCCAGTCAGCATGGTAGCGGTTCTGGTTGCTTCATTTGTAATAGGACGGAAACGTACATTCTTAATAGCCGGAACTTCGCCCCAGTAATCTTCGTTTGCTGCCAGGTCGATATGGTCTTCCTTAACCTGCTCTACGAATTTGTAACGGCCGGTACCAATTACATTGTCTGCAACCTGCTCTTCTGTGCCAACTTCTGCAATTTCCTGTTTTAATACATACAGCTGGGCAACGTTAAACAGCATTAAAGGGTTTGGTTTTTCAGTCTTAATAACAACGGTATTTGCATCAGGTGCTTCCACAGACTCAAAGCTGGATGTGTAGCTGCTGTATGCAGATGGGGAATCAGGATTGGAAGCCAGATTGATAGATGCAACAACGTCGCCGGAATCCATTACATCACCATCATGGAACTTAACGCCTTCTCTTAAATGGAAGGTCCAGGTTAAACCATCCTCAGAGGTCTCCCAGCTTTCTGCCAGACAAGGACCAAAGGACATATCTGCATTCTGGGCAACCATTGCCTCATAGATATGGAGCATGATCTGGTTTGTAGGTCCCTCATCATATCTGTATGGGTCCATAGACAGTACATCAGATGATGTTACGATAACCAGGCTGTCCTTTCCAGAAGCGTCTGCTGCTGTGTTTCCAGCTGCTTCACTGCTTTCTGCTGCGCTGCCAGCTGCTGTGGTGCTGGATGCAGAAGATCCGCCGCAGCCTGCAAGGCTTGCTGCCATTGCTGCTGCAAGTGCTACTAATAAAGCTCTTTTCTTCATTTTTCATATCCTCCTCTATCTTACTTTTTCCGCCAGCCTTCCTTGCGGGAAGACTATATAGAAAAAGCAGGGCACACTTCTCGCATGCACAGTTCCCTGACTGTTTTCAAAGCGCCCTTGCTTTAGTGACCATTCTATACGATTCTTTATATCGCTGTCAAATGTCCGTACAGAAAATACAACACTTTTCTTATTAAAATTTATTTTTTATTGTCTTTAGGTTGTTTTATTTGTTTTATCGATATATAATCAACCTAATAAGGAGGATTACTTACATGAAGCATAAACTATTGATCCTGACCCGGAATCCGGTGGCAAAAGTAGGGATCGCCTCTTACCTTTCTTCCCTTTTTGGACAATACCTTACCATTGTGTCTACCAGAATTGCTGACCTGAAGCCGGAGGATATGGAAGATGCAGGCTGTATCCTGTATACAACAGGTGAATTAAAAGAACAGATGCCTTTTTCCATTCCGGATTCTGTAAAACAACTGGTATGTATGCGTACATTTAACCATACCTATCTCCAACGCATCCTTCAGATCCCGCCTGGGTCTTTTGTATACCTGGTCAATGATACAGTGGACACCACCTATGAGATCATGGAACAGTTAAAAGAATATGGCTTTTCCCAGTACCATTTTCTCCCCTATCTTCCGGGTACTGGAGAGGTACGGAAAGATATCCAGTATTGTGTAACTCCAGGAGAAGTTCATCTGGTTCCTTCTTTCATCCATCAGGTAATCGATATTGGCAACCGTATTGTAGATATTTCTACTATTAACGAGCTGATCGCCGTTTTCAAACTTCCTTCCAGCCTGGCCGATGAGGTTACAAAAAATTACTTAAACCATATTATCCAGATACAGAAGCTTTCCAACCAGCAGTTAAGCCAGGCTCTGGATATGAAAGAGATCACGCGGGGAATTTTGGAGAATGCCTCAGAAGGCCTGTGCCTGCTAAACCAGTCCGGCAAAATAGAACTGTGTAATTCCCTTTTTCTGAGGATGACCGGGATCAAAGAACGGAATATTCAGGAAAAAAATTTTTCAAGATTGTTAGAAGAGGCCGGGATCATTTATGATTATCCCAGCGAGAATGACGGAATTGCTGTACACAATGGAGAAGAAGCTTTCCGCATGTGGTTTCAGGACTTCAGCATTGCAGACAGCCGTCAGGTACGCCTGATCCATACAAACCCACTCCAGGATGCCCAGTTTCCTACCCGTATTACGAAATTATGCGATTTCAGTTACTTTTCTACTGTAAACCCACTGCAGCTGCATATGTTAGACACAGCACGAAGAGTATCTGTCAATGATTTTCCTATTATTATAGAAGGGGAAAGCGGCACGGAAAAGGAACTTTTAGCCCAGGCCATCCATTTAAATTCCCGCCGTCACGACGGGCCATTTATTTCCCTAAATATTTCTTCCCTGAAGTCAGAGTCCGCTGAAGCAGCCCTCATTGGCAGCTATGAACAGCAGGAAAATGGTGTCCGTAAAAAAACCGGCGCACTGGAAGCTGCAAAAGGAGGAACACTGCTGATCAATAATCTTCAGTATGCAGATTCAGAACTGCAGCGCCTTCTTTTAAGTATCTTAAAAAATGGCTTTTTTATCCCGCTGGGAAATAATTGTTCCCCCCAGCCTCTGGACCTGCGCCTGATCGTTACCTCTGTCAGCGATCTGTACTCCCGCGTTCTGGAAGGGAAATTCTTAGATGAGCTGTTTTTCCTGTTAAGTACGGTATCTTTGTATACCATTCCTTTAAGACAGCGCAGAAATGATATCCCCCTGCTTTTGGAAACCTTCTTAAAACGGGCCTTCCAGGAACCGGGACTGACCTCCAAACAGCTACTTACAGAGCCGGTACTCACTTTCTTAAACCAGTACGACTGGCCGGGAAATGTACTGGAGCTTAAAAATGTTTGTACTTACTTTTCCTGTATCTATCACAGAGAACCACTGTCTTTAAGTGATCTTCCGGGCTATATTTTAAATCAGATCCGCAGGCGTGAACAGCAGCTTGATATAACAGAGCACCGGATCTTATCCCTGATCGCTGCTAATCCCCGCAGCGGACGTTCCTTCCTCTGCGACAAGCTAAATGAAGAAGGGCTGCAGCTGACCCAGGCCAATATCCGCACCAGCCTGCAGCGGCTGGCAAATGCCGGATATATTAAGATCCACAGGACCCGGGGCGGCTGTGAGATCACAGAGCTGGGAGCACTGGTAAATACACAATAAGCCCCTATGATAATGCCAAAGGTGCCAAAATAAGTTTACAAAGCTGTTTTAATCCTGTGCCTCTGCTTGTTTGAAATCTGACGTTCCAGGGCCGTCTGTACTGAACGGCTCTGGTTCCTGATGAGATTCACACCAGATATCGTACCAGAAAAGACAGGCATCCTTCCATGCAGACTGGGCAGTTTCATATTGCTCTGTAAGAGCAGCCATTTCTCCCTCTGCCGGTTCTTTCCTGTCCCCAGAACAAAACTGCTTATTTTCAGCATCTGCTGTCTCACACCAGTGTTCCAGCTCCCATTCTTCTCTATTTCCATTTTTTTCCAGAATCTGCTGATATATTGCTTCTGCACGCTCTGCAGCATTTTCTATGGCCTCTGCAGCCAGGCGCAGTCTCCACTGTTCATAAGCTTCTTCCTCCGGGATTTCCCGCAGCCTGTGACGTTCTGCCCTTGGCACAGCTTTTAAACCTTCGATCAGTGCCTGTTCCTCTGCTTTGATACGGGCCGCCAAAGGCTCTCCGGAAGCTTCTTTTTCCTTCCGCTCCAGATAATGCTCATATCCAAAAGGATAATAAAAAGCAGCGTTATTTTCAAAAATAAGCACAGACCTGGCTACCTGGCGGATAAAATACCGGTCATGGGATACAAAAAGAATGGTGCCTTCATATGCCTGGAATGCTGATTCCAGGGTCTCCTTTGCCTGAATGTCCATATGGTTGGTGGGCTCGTCCAGGATCAGAAAATTTGGCCGGCTCTGCAAAAGTTCTGCCAGTACCAGCCTTGCTTTTTCACCACCGGACAGGTCATCCACCCGTTTTGCACCATCCTTCCCTTTAAAAAGATAGGCGCCTAAAATAGTCCTCACTTCCTTATCCGTCAGAGACGGAAACAGGTCTGAAAAATGCTCCACCACTGTTTTTTCTGACTGGATCGCCGCTGAATACTGGTCAAAATATCCAATGGTAATATTATTTCCCAGTGAACAGTCTCCTGCTACAGCAGGCAGGAAACCTGCCACTGTCTTTAAAAATGTAGTTTTTCCGGAACCATTTACACCTAAAATCCCGATCTTCTGGCCTTTGCGTATACGCAGGCTCAGTTCTAACAGGGGATGTTTATCATAACCGATCTTTAAATGCTCTGCTTCAAAGACCCACTTACTTCCTGATACCAGCGGAGTGATCGTCCCTGTAAAAATATGTGCCATATCTTCCCTTGGCTTTTCCACAGGATGCATCCGCTCTAATATCTTCTTCCTAGAACGGGCGAAAGCGGCCTTTGAAGGCTTATTTTTAAACCTTTTGATCAGTTCTTCCTGACGTTCTATCTCCTCCTGCTGGCGCAGATATGACTTCATCTGGATCCCATAGTTTTTACGTTTCTGTTCACGATACTGGGTATAATTTCCCGGATACCGGGTGATCTTCCCCTGATCCAGTTCATAAATAATATCCGCAGTACGGTCCATAAAAAAGCGGTCGTGGCTGACCATGACTACAGCTCCCTGATACTGCTTCAGATAACCTTCCAGCCAGCAGGCTGTTTCCATATCCAGATGGTTCGTAGGCTCATCCAGCAATAACAGATCCGGCTTTTGAAGAAGAAGCCGGATCAGGGCGATCTTAGTCTTCTGGCCTCCGGAAAAGGCTGCTACAGAACGCTTTTTGTCCTCTTTCTGAAATCCCAGACCTGTAAAAAGGGTGTCATATTCCCGCTCATATTCAAAACGTTCCCTGTCAAAAAGGCCTTTCGCAGGACAATGAAGCATCATAAGCTCTTCTACTGTCCGTTCTTCCTCTGCCAAAGCCTGCTGTCCAAGCATCTCCACCGTCAGCTGTCTGGAAGCCAGGATCCCCGGTCCCTGACGTCTGTCATCCCGGTCCAGGCTCAACTCTCCTGCGATCAGCCGCAAAAGCGTAGTCTTTCCCGCGCCATTTCTTCCAACTACTGCAATTTTCTGATTTCCCTGTATTTCAAAATCAATATGGGATAATATAGTTTCACCGCCTAAGGTAACGGTGCCGTCTTTTATCTGGTATTTCATGATGTAAACCTCATATTCCTGCAAATGATCCACAGCTATATTAGTATAGCGAAACAGCGGCTCTGATGCAAGTGTGGCACCTGTAAATCGAAAAAAGTCCCCTTTCTGTGGCAAAACTTCCACAGAAAGGGGACAAATTCACAAATCGGACATCGGATATGTTTTTATGTAAATGGATTTTCTGTCTTATAAAGCATTCCTGCCGGCTGGTTAAAGCCGATCTCTTCTACATCAACGCCAATATACTTAAATACCTCATACAGGCTCTTGCCGAAGTGACCGAATGCAACTGCACCGTGATGCGGGAAGCCCTTCTCGATCAGTACATGACGGTAGAAACGTCCCATCTGGGGAATTGCAAAGATGCCGATGGAACCAAATGACCGGGTTGCCACTGGCAGTACCTCGCCCTGTGCTACATAAGCGCGCAGAATGTTGTCAGCTGTACTCTGTAAACGGTAAAACGTAATATCACCAGGCATGATATCACCTTCCAGAGTTCCCTGTGTAACTTCTTCCGGAAGAGAACGGGCCATTATGAACTGATACTTCATTTCACAGAATGCCAGCTTCCCTGAGTTGGTATTTCCACAATGGAAGCCCATGAAAGTCTCCTTTAAATCATAGTTAAATTTACCCTTGATATCCTCATTGTAAAGGTCTTCCGGTACAGAGTTGTTAATATCTAAAAGGGTTACTGCATCCTGGCTGATACAGGTTCCGATAAATTCACTTAATGCACCATAAATATCTACTTCACAGGACACTGGAATGCCGCGTCCGGTCAGGCGGCTGTTTACATAACAGGGGACAAAGCCAAACTGGGTCTGGAATGCAGGCCAGCATTTTCCTGCAATGGCAACATATTTGCGGCAGCCTCTGTGGTCACGGATCCAGTCTGATAAAGTAAGCTCATACTGGGCCAGCTTTGCCAGAATCTCAGGCTTTTTATTTCCTTCTCCCAGCTCTGCTGCCATATCTGCTGCTACTTCTGCAATTCTTGGATCACCTGCATGCTTATTAAACGCTTCAAACAGATCCAGCTCTGAGTTTTCTTCAATCTCAACCCCAAGGTTATACAGCTGTTTGATCGGGGCATTGCATGCCAGGAAATTTAACGGTCTTGGGCCAAAGCTGATGATCTTCAGATCCGACAGACCAATAACGGTTCTTGCAATTGGCAGGAAATCATGGATCATATCTGCACATTCTGCTGCCGTTCCTACAGGATATTCAGGGATATAAGCCTTGATATTTCGCAGCTGAAGGTTATAGCTTGCATTTAACATACCGCAGTATGCATCACCTCTGCCGGATACCAGATCATTTCCGGTCTCTTCTGCTGCTGCAACAAACATCTTTGGCCCTTCAAAGTGTTTTGCAAGTAATGTTTCAGAGATCTCGGGACCGAAGTTTCCAAGATAAACAACTAAAGCATTGCAGCCCTCTTTCTTAATATCTTCTAATGCCTGTACCATATGGATCTCACTCTCTACGATACAGACCGGGCACTCATAAATGTCCTCTGCCTCATATTTTGCCTTGTAAGCATCTACCAGGGCTTTTCTGCGGTTTACAGATAAAGACTCCGGGAAACAGTCACGGCTGACTGCCACAATGCCAATTTTTACTTTCGGGATATTCTCAAACATGTTTTTTCCTCCATATTTACAGGTCTGCTTCACCACAGCCCTTATTTATTCTCTTAATGCCCCTATGCTCTTTCTAATGTTTTTGTAATTCTGCCTTTTAAACTTCTATATTTTCACCTTTCAGTCCAATAAAACTGCCCTCAGGAAGTCCGCCTTCTTCATGGCCGATAAGCCATTTATTCACAGCTGCCAACAGTTTCTCTTCACCACTCTTATTTTCCGGTCTGTGGCTTAATTCACCGTTTGTCCCCTTTGGAAGGACCACTACGCAGCGGAAACCTTTAGCACTGGTCTGACATGGCGCATAATGAAGAGTAGTTGCATACACTTCGATCATAATACCTGCCGGAACAAAAAATGCTTTTACCTTAGATGTATCCAATGTATGATCATCTTCTATTTCCTCTTCTTTGGCCAAAAACAGTACCATATCCGTGACTGCAATATTAATCTCTGAATCCCTGTGATATTCCAGTGCATTTAATCTGCGGTTATGTCCGTTACAGTAACCGATCTGGACAGGCATCTGACCGTAAACCCCGTCTGCCAGTTCTTCTGCGATCTTTAACTCTTCCAGTTCCTTTACGGAAGCCACATACACCACATCATCCGGACATGGGGTTTCTTCCATTTTCTGTAAAATTTCTTTCAGGTCATAGCCTTCGATGACCTTGCCGTACTTTTTAAATTCCGTATCCATTACACTTATCTGTTTGATCATGATAATTCTGCCAGCTCCTTATAATCATTTTTCAGACTTGTATACACTTTCTGGTACAGTCTGTGATATTTTTCATAAACAGCCACTTCTTCTGCCTTTGGGTCTGTGCTGTCCCTGGATGTGATCAGCTGGTCACATGCCTTTTCCACACTTTCATAAATACCGCAGGCAACACCTGCTAAAATGGCAGCTCCCAATGCCGGGCCTTCATCCTGCACTACACGTTCCACAGAACAGTTGTACAGATCTGCTAACATCTGACGCCATACCGGGCTTTTTCCACCGCCTCCGCAGGCTTTCATACAGTCTACCCGGATCCCCATTTCCTTAAGTATCTCATTGCAGTCACAGAGAGAATATGCAACACCTTCCATGATGGCCCGCAGCAGATGCTTTCTTGTATGGATAGCAGACAGTCCGAAAAATACGCCTCTGCAGTCCGGATCAAGGTGAGGAGTCCTTTCTCCCATTAAATAAGGAAGATACAACAGACGGTTGCTTCCCGGTGCTACAGCTGCCACATCTTTATTGATCTGGTCATATACATCTGCGCCCTTTTCCTCTGCCTCTTTTACCAGATCCTGGCAGAACTGATCCTTGAACCATTTTAAAGAAAGACCTGCTGCCTGGGTCACGCCCATCATATGCCATGCACCTGGTACTGCGCAACAACAGGTATGGATCCTTCCCTTTGGATCAATGGCAGGCTTGCTGGTATGGGCAAATACAACACCTGAGGTACCAATGGTTGTAAAGGCAGTCCCGTCTTTTACAACACCGGTTCCCACTGCTGCTGCTGCGTTGTCACCGGCACCGCCTGCTACCATACATTTTTCAGAAAGACCTGTCCTTTTTGCCACATCTGCAAGCAATGTCCCTGTTGCTTCACAGGATTCATATACCTTTCCTAAAAGATCCTTATCAATGTTTAATGCTTTCAGCACTTCATCTGACCAGCAGCGGCCCGGAACATCTAAAAGCTGCATACCGCTTGCATCAGAAACTTCTGTGGCAAATACACCTGTCAATATGTAACGGATATAATCCTTGGGCAGTAAAATATGACGGCAGCGGTTATAATTTTCCGGCTCATTCTTCCGTACCCAGAGGATCTTTGCAGCAGTCCAGCCGGTCAGCGGCGGATTTGCAGTAATCCGGATCCATTCTTCCCTGGGCATGATCTTTAACATGTCCTCTACCTCTGCTCCGGTCCTCTGGTCGCACCATATAATAGATGGACGGATCACTTCTCCCATCTCATCTAACATGACCAGACCATGCATCTGTCCGGAAATACCGATCCCCTTTACGTCATCTTTGCCTGCGCCTGACTGGGAAATAACTTCTTTTATAGTATTAAGAACTGCATCTGCCCAGTCCTCAGGCCTCTGCTCTGCCCATCCGTTCTCTGGCTGATACAACGGATATTCCTGTGAAGCAGAGGCGGTCACTCTTCCATTTTCATCAAACAGCACTGTCTTTGTTGCGGAAGTCCCCACATCAATTCCCAAGAGATAATTCATGATCCCCCGATTCTCCCTTCTCTAAGCCAACTATATTCTAAAATGATTATAACTTATCCTAAACTATCATTCCAGAGCAATTCTTATCCTTATAATGTCACTTTCTTATCCTTTTATATTTTATCATTATATGGTATATTTTATCTGTAAAAGGAGGACTGCCCAATGGCTCTTAAAGATTTTACTTATGAAATGGTCGTGCCAAACGAAGATCTTCCCTGCAAATTTTTTATTTTTGAAGGAAAAAACGGCAATTACCGCCGCGCTAACCACTGGCACCAGTCTGTAGAGATATTCCTGGTCCTGGAAGGAGAACTGAGATTTTATATTAATAATCATTCCCAGCCTTTAAGTGCCGGGGAACTGATCATCGTCAATTCCAATGAGATCCACTCCATTGAGGCACCAAAGCCAAATCTGACTCTTGTTCTCCAGATCCCGGCTTCCTATTTTGCCCCTTATATGGGAAAAGAGGACTATGCTGTATTTATAAGCCAGTCCCAGGAGAAAAACCGTACTCTGGCCATTCTTATTGAACAAATGTATCATGTGTATACAAAAAAAGAAAAGACTTATCTTTTAAAGATGCAAAGCCTTTTCTACGAACTTTTATACCAAATGACCACTAATTTTATGAAAACAGAAGCAGATGAGGGAACCTTACGGCAAAAACGGCACCTAGACCGTCTCTCCAGGATCACCTCTTATATGAAGAAGCATTATAACCAGCCTATTACCCTGGAAAGTGTCGCTGAAACCTTTGGATTTTCCCCCAATTATTTGTCACGTATGTTCCGTCTATATGCAGGGATCAGCTACAAAACCTATCTTTTAAACCTGCGCACAGAATATGCTTTCCGCGAAATGCTCCACACTGACCGCAGTTTAAATGATATTGCCATTAATAATGGATTTCCAAACAGCCGTGCTTTTGCAAAATCTTTTTTTAAACGCTATGACTGTCTTCCCGGAGAATACCGCAGAAAAATGCAGCTTACTGCTTCTAACCCTTAAGTATCATCAAAGACAGATAAGGAATGTCATTTTCCTTTAATTCATTATAATCACAGATCAGGCGCTGCTCCTTTGTTCCCGCCTTTTCCACCAGTACAAAGGAATTCTCCCGTCCGCTTTCTTTGATGGCTGTTAAGAGAGCTTCCTTATCAGAAGAAGGCTTCATAAATACTACATTGTCATGTTCTTTAAGAAGCTTTGTCAGGTCTTCCGGGCTGTTTTTCCGTACCGGTGCCACAAGCAGGTCCTCGTCCCAGGCTGTAAGAGGCATTCTGGAAATAGCTGCTGCTGCACAGAAAGACGGGATCCCGGGGATCACTTCTATCTCTGTGCCAAAAGCTTCTATATAAGGAAGGGTGTACATAAATGTGCTGTATACAGAAGGATCTCCCAGTGTGATAAATGCACCTGTTTTCTCACCTTTTAAATATTCAGAGATAATGCGGCCATTTTCCTGCCACATTTTTTTTAATTCATCCCCATGATAATGCATGGGATATTCCAGATCTACGATCCGGGCTTTACTGTCTTTTATGTGTTCTTTTATAATATCGAAAGCAAAGCTTCCCGCCCCTTTTTTCTTTTCCGGACAAAAGATTACATCTGCTTTCTGTAATATTTTATATGCTTTCAGTGTAAGCAGTTCCGGATCCCCCGGTCCTACTCCGATCCCGTATAATTTTCCCATTTTTTCCCAATTTCCTTTTATTTTTTCCAATCTTCTTTTATTTTTATCAATAGAACTATTTTAACAGCACTTATCTACCACAGCAAGGGATTTTTATGGTAAGATAGTCCTGTTATTATGAATGTTTTCTTATTTTTAAGAAGACATTATCATTTTCAGGAGGAAAATACATTATGAAAAAATCCATGAAACTTCTGGCTATGGCCCTTGCAGGCGCTTTTGTTTTAAGCGGATGCGCAGATAACGCTGACAAACAGACTGCTTCTACTGGGACAGCTGCCTCTACGACAGCTGCTTTACAAACCGCTGCTGAAACAACAGCAAAAAGCTCTGACGAAGCAGAAAGTTCCCAGGAAACTGCTGACCAATCCACCGACTCTTCCAAAAACAGCGACAATACTTCTGTCCGTGTCGGCTCTTTAAAGGGACCTACCTCTATGGGACTGGCCCAGCTGATGGACCGTGCCAAAAAGGGCGAAACAGAAAATGACTACACCTTTACCATGGCTGGAAAAGCCGATGAACTGGTTGGTTCTGTTGCAAACGGCGATCTGGATATTGTTTTAGTACCTGCCAATGTTGCAAGCATCCTGTATACAAAGACCCAGGGCAATGTAAATGTGATCGATATCAATACGCTTGGTGTTCTCTATGTAGTTGCTTCTGATGACTCCATTTCCTCCATGGAAGACCTGAAGGGAAAGACCCTTTACATGACCGGAAAAGGTACTACCCCGGAATATGTAATGAACTATCTCCTTTCTGAAAATGGCCTTACAGATGAGGATGTTACTCTGGAATTTAAGTCTGAAGCTGCGGAAGTTGCTTCTGTATTAAAAGAAGATCCATCTGCTGTAGGTGTCCTTCCCCAGCCTTTTGCAACTGCAGCCTGCATCCAGAACGAAGCTTTAAAGCCAGTTCTTGACCTGACTGAACAGTGGAACCTTTTAAATAAGGAAAATGGAAGCCAGTTAGTAACAGGCGTTACTATTGTACGCAGTGACTTCTTAAAAGAACATGAAGATGCAGTAAAGCTGTTTATAGAAGACCACAAAGTATCTGCTGCCTATACCAGCGAACATCTGGATGAGGCTGCTGAAATGGTAGCTGCACTGGGCATCGTTGAAAAAGCACCAGTTGCGAAAAAGGCTATGCCGGCCTGCAACATTGTATGCATTACTGGGGATGAGATGAAGTCTGCTCTTTCAGGCTATTTATCTGTACTGGAAGCTGCTGATGCAAAATCTGTAGGTGGACAGTTACCTGCTGATGACTTCTACTATCTTCCATAAATAACTTACAGGATCCTTTCCATAATGAAAAATATGATGAAAAAATATGGAAAAAACTGGATCTGCTGGCTAATCTGGATCGGGATCTGGCAGCTGGCAGATCTTTTTATCCATAACAATGTGATTTTTGCCGGACCTGTTAACATGGCAGTGACACTTGCCGGCCTGTTAAAAGATGGGGATTTCTGGCTAAGTCTGCTCCACTCTGCCTTTCGTATCTGTTCAGGCTTTTTAAGTGCTTTTTTCCTTGGTATCCTTCTTGGAAGCCTTGGGTGGGCCTTTCCTCTGGTAAAAGAATTTTTAAAACCACCTATGCTGATGATCCGCTGCGTACCAGTGGCCTCTTTCGTCATTCTGGCACTGATATGGATCGGATCAGAAAACCTGTCTGTTTTTATTTCCTTTCTGGTGGTCGTTCCTATGATCTACGGTGCCACACTGGCAGGACTTGAAAACATGGATAAAAAGCTTTTAGAAATGTCCCAGGTATTTTCCATGCCATTTCTGAAAAAAGTACGCTTTCTCTTTGTCCCGGCTGTCCACCCATATCTGATAAGCAGCTGCCGGACTGCCTTGGGAATGAGCTGGAAATCAGGAGTTGCAGCAGAAGTCATCGGTATCCCTAAAGCTTCCATTGGGGAACAGCTATACTATACAAAACTGTATCTGGATACTTCCGGGCTTTTTGCCTGGACCTTTTCTATTATCCTTATAAGCGCAGTTTTTGAATTAGTTTTCCTAACATTATTAAAGAAAGTACGGCACTGATATGGAACAGATCATTATTAAAAACCTGTGGAAATCTTATGATTCCCTGACCGTTTTGAAAAATGTGGACCTTACGCTGGACCGGGATCAGACTTACTGCCTGATGAGCCCTTCAGGAACAGGAAAGACCACTTTATTCCGCATTCTTATGGGGTTAGAAAAGGCAGACGAGGGAGAAATTGTCTGGAGTGCCAGTTCTGGTTCCTGTTTTGGCTCTGGCTCTGATAGGGATGTTTCCCGGCCTCTGCGTATTTCCACTGTTTTCCAGGAAGACCGGCTCTGCCCCACATTTTCACCTTTAGAAAATGTGATGATGGTGCAAAAAGGAAAATCTTCTGAGTTTTCCATGGAAGAGATCCGCACCACTATGTGCCGTCTACTGCCGGAAGAATGTTTAAACCGGCCGGTATCTACCTTAAGCGGGGGTATGAAACGACGGACTGCGATTTTACGGGCACTTCTTACTAAATCCGATATGCTTTTATTAGATGAACCATTTACGGGGCTGGATGAAGAAACGAAGATAGATGTTATAAGATTTTTACAGGAATACAGAAACAACCGTTTTCTACTGATCTCCACCCACCAGAAAGAGGATGTAGAATTGCTTAAAGGCATATTGATCACATTGTAATATTGATGATGTGAGTGTCAAAAGTAAATTTTGCCACTCACTGATGTAACCGGATTGCTCCATTGCTATGCAATTCCCGCAATCCTCGAACACCTCAAACTCCCATAAAATGACGTGTTCACACCATTTTATTTCGTTTTCGGTGTTCGGCGTGTCAATAAGTATAAATTGCTTATTTGTGCGAGTACAAACGCAATTTATACTTTTGACACTTACATCATATGATGTTGGGGTCAAAAGGTATTTTGACCCCTCTGATACCGAATTGCTACGTGCTTTGCACTCCCGCAATTCTAAAAACATTCGTAATCCGCTCATTTTTCTTCAAAAAATGGCTCCTTACTCATGTTTTTGGCGGGTCCCAAGGTCATAAATCCTCCTGCAAGCAAGCTTGCAACGGATTTATGACCTTTTGACCCTGGTATCATCATATTGATCCAATACTGACTGTGCCAGATATGGTTCAGCCTGAATATTCGTTACAGTCCAGCCATTACGAATATTTTGCTATTTTAAAGCCCGGTTTTGCCGGGCTTTTTTGCACAGTAAGAAATTTTTATGATCTGTTTAATTTCTCGGCTGGATCACGCTTTTTCCATTGTCAAAAGACGGATTAAAAGCATAGAAATTTTTGCTGTCTAACTTCTCCTGGGTGATGCGCAGGGCTTCACCAAAGCGCTGATAATGAACGACCTCACGCTCTCTTAAATATTTAATAGGCTCACATACATCATAATCAGTCACTACACGAAGGATATTGTCATATGTGGAACGGGCTTTCTGTTCTGGGGCGACCTTGTAAGTACAACATATACAAAAATATAGAGGGTAAAGCAGATATTCCGCCTTTCCAGTGTATCAATTCAGACGTTCAGAAATGAGCGTCTATTTTTTTACCCTAAAGCCAGAAAGGATGTGATACCACGAAGAAATCACCACCGCCGGAGCGTTCCCCTCCGCTTCCAGACCGTAACCCGAAACCAACCATCAAACACAACATTCAGAAAGGACAGGTACATCTATATGGAATTAAAATTCGTTATCCCCAACATGGAAAAGACATTCGGCAACTTGGAGTTTGCCGGAGAAGACAAAACAGAACAGAGAAGAATCAACGGACGCATGGCGGTACTTTCTCGCAGCTTCAATCTTTATTCAGACATACAGAGGGCAGATGATATTGTGGTTATTCTCCCTGCCGAAGCCGGAGAGAAGCATTTTGACTTTGAGGAACGTGTGAAGCTCGTCAATCCCCGTATTATCGCAGAGGGCTATAAAATTGGCACAAGGGGCTTTACTAACTACATTTTACACGCTGACGATATGGTAAAAGCGTAAGGAAAAGGAGGACATCAGACTATGAGATTAGCAAACGGAATTGTGATTGACAAGGAAGCAACATTCGGGGCATTGAAATTTTCTGCCCTCCGCCGTGAGGTTCACCTCCAGAATGAAGACGGCTCGGTATCAGAAGAAATCAAGGAGCGTACCTATGACTTAAAATCCAGAGGACAGGGGCGTATGATTCAGGTTTCTATCCCTGCCAGCGTGCCATTAAAGGAGTTCGATTACAACGCAGAGGTGGAAATTATCCATCCTGTGGCAGATACCGTGGCAACGGCTACCTTTCAGGGAGCAGAGGTGGACTGGTACATCAAGGCTGATGATATTGTTCTGAAAAAAGGTGCTGCCATGAATCCGCAATCACCAAAGAAAGAACCGCCAACAGAAAAATAAGTATGGACGCAATTACTGGATATGAAGAATACGAACAGGACTTCCGGCTGGTTTCTCTGCCGGAATACTGCTGGATGGCAGGTCAGCTTCTTATCGAAGCCCTAGAAGATTATCAGCCGCCGGAAAATCTGGCAGTTTATATGCCGGAATGTCTGTGCAGGGAGTTGTCCGGCTATACTTTTTTATTTCAAGCCCATATGGAAGACAACAAGAAAGGATATTCGCTGCTTTATATGGGCTATTTTTAATCACGGAAAGGAGGATTGTTCCCATGAAACAGCTTTTCCCCCGTGGAAAACGTATCCGCCCCACGGATAAAGACCTTGTGTTCCATACTGCCCTTGCCGCCCTGTTCCCTGTCTTCCTGCTGGTTGTCCTGCTGTTTCATATCCGGCAGATTGCCGGAACCAACTGGCAGGAAGTGTCCCTTTCCCAGATAGCACAGGACATAAATATCCCTTACCTGTTATTCAGCATGGGCGTGGCAGGGCTGGTGTGTCTTACAGCAGTTCTTCTGTTCTGGCGATACCGCAGGGACGAAGTAAAGCAGCTCATCCACCGCCAAAAGCTGGCAAGGATGGTGTTGGAAAACAAGTGGTATGAATCGGAGCAGAGAAAGGAAGACGCTTTTTTCAAGGACTTGTCTTCCAGCCGTTCCAAAGAAACCATCACTTATTTTCCCAAAATCTACTACCGGATGAAACAGGGCTTGCTCCATATCCGTGTGGAAATCACCTTGGGGAAATATCAGGAGCAGCTCTTACACTTGGAGAAAAAGCTGGAAAGCGGCTTGTACTGTGAGCTGACGGATAAGGAATTAAAGGATTCCTATGTGGAGTACACCCTGCTTTATGATACCATTGCCAACCGTATTTCCATTGAGGATGTACAGGCAAAGGACGGCAGGCTCCGGCTTATGGAAAATGTCTGGTGGGAGTATGACAAGCTCCCCCATATGCTCATTGCCGGAGGAACCGGCGGCGGAAAGACCTACTTTATCCTGACCCTCATTGAAGCCCTGCTCCGCACCAACGCCGTCCTGTTCGTATTAGACCCGAAGAACGCCGACCTTGCAGATTTACAGGCGGTTATGCCGGATGTGTACTACAAAAAGGAAGATATGCTCGCCTGCATTGACCGTTTCTATGAAGAAATGATGAAACGCAGCGAAGACATGAAGCTCATGGAGAATTACCGGACAGGGGAAAACTACGCTTACTTGGGGCTTCCGGCAAATTTCCTTATCTTTGATGAATATGTGGCATTTATGGAAATGCTCGGCACAAAAGAAAATGCCGCTGTCCTCAACAAATTAAAACAAATCGTTATGCTTGGGCGGCAGGCTGGCTTCTTCCTGATTCTCGCCTGCCAGCGTCCGGACGCAAAGTATCTGGGGGACGGAATCCGTGACCAGTTCAATTTCCGTGTGGCTCTGGGGCGGATGTCGGAAATGGGCTATGGAATGATGTTCGGGGAAACCACAAAGGATTTCTTCCTAAAGCAGATAAAAGGGCGTGGCTATGTGGATGTGGGAACCAGTGTTATCTCAGAGTTTTACACGCCCCTTGTGCCAAAAGGACACGATTTCCTCAAAGAAATAAAAAAGCTCATAGACAGCAGGCAGGGAGTGCAGGCGGCGTGCGAAGCGAAAGCCGCAGAAACGGACTGACCTGCTGTGGCTGGTGTGCCGCAAGGCACGCCAGCATGAACCCCTCGTATCTAACAGAGGGGTACAAATCGACAGGCAATAACCAAACAACAGGGCAGAATCCCACGGTACACAAGGGATTTTCCCATATCCGGCGTATGTCAACAAGGCTCTGAAAGTTGACATACGCTTTTTTAGACAGGAGGGATTTTCACTGAATGAAGAAACATGGGTACGGAACATCAAAGAGAAACGGGAAAGTTACGGTATCTCACAACAGAAACTTGCCCTAGCTGCCGGAATCACCCGTCCGTACCTGAGCGATATTGAAACGGGCAAGGCTCACCCATCCGAAGCATTACAGGAAACCATCACGGAAGCTCTGGAACGCTTTAACCCAGACGCTCCCCTTGAAATGCTCTTTGACTATGTGCGGATTCGCTTTCCCACTACAGATGTGAAGCATATCGTGGAAGACGTGCTGCGGCTAAAGCTGCCTTACTTTATCCATGAAGACTACGGCTTCTACTCTTACACGGAGCATTACTATCTTGGGGATATTTTCGTTTTGGTATCGCCGGAACTGGAAAAAGGGGTGCTGCTGGAACTGAAAGGGCGTGGCTGCCGCCAGTTTGAAAGCTATCTGCTGGCACAGGAACGGAGCTGGTATGAATTTTTCATGGACGTTCTCATGGAGGACGGCGTGATGAAGCGGCTTGACCTCGCTATCAATGACAAAACGGGAATCCTGAACATTCCCCATCTGACAGAGAAGTGCCGGAATGAGGAATGTATCTCGGTCTTCCGCAGCTTCAAAAGCTACCGCAGCGGCGAACTGGTACGGCGTGAGGAAAAAGAATGTATGGGGAACACCCTGTATATCGGTTCCCTCCAAAGTGAGGTGTACTTCTGCATTTACGAAAAGGACTATGAGCAGTACAAAAAGCATGATATTCCCATTGCGGACGCAGAGGTAAAGAACCGCTTTGAAATCCGGCTGAAAAATGAGCGTGCCTTTTACGCCATCCGTGACCTGTTAGAACATGACAATCCAGAACGGACAGCTTTTCAAATCATCAACCGCTATATCCGGTTCGTGGACAGGGACGATACGAAGCCCCGTTCTGACTGGCGTATCAATGAGGAATGGGCGTGGTTTATGGGGGAACACAGGGGAAGTCTGAAACTGACAACGAAACCGGAACCCTATTCCTTTGAACGCACCCTGCACTGGCTCTCCCATCAGGTAGCCCCCACGTTAAAGCTGGCTCTCCGTCTGGATAAGATGAACCACACCCAGATTGTCCATGACATCATCACCCATGCAAAGCTGACGGAGAAGCACGAAAAAATCCTGAAGCAGCAAGCCGCCGCTGCAAAGGAGGTGGTACTTTAACGGTGGCAATTTTGGAACCTAAGAACTCTTACAGGAAAGAAAGGAGCTTTTATGAATTTCGGACAGAATCTTTACAACTGGTTTTTATCCAACGCCCAGTCCCTTGTGCTGCTGGCAATCGTGGTGATTGGACTGTACCTCGGATTTAAGAGGGAATTTTCCAAACTTATCGGCTTTTTAGTAGTGTCCCTTGTAGCGGTTGGTCTGGTCTTCAATGCGGACGGTGTAAAGGACATCTTACTGGAACTGTTTAATAAGATTATCGGTGCATAGGAAAAAACATATTACACTTCCGTTATGGAGCAAGCTCTGATTGCTTCATGGCGGAAGTCCACTAGGGGCTTGGGGAGCGTAACTCCCCAAACAACCTGACAGAGAAAGGACGTGATACTGATTGAGGAAATGAAAATCTACATCCTGAACACCACAAGGTTTTACCATGAGGATTTTGAGGAATATCCGGGGGCATGGTTTTCCTGCCCCGTGGATTTTGAAGAAATCAGGGAACGTCTTGGGGTTCAGAGTGAGGAAGAAATCGAAATTGAAGACTATGAGCTGCCGTTTCCATTGGAGGGCAACACAAGGCTCTGGGAAATCAACGCCCTTTGCCGGATGGTACAGGAAATGCAGGGAACGCCTCTCTATTATGAAATGGATGTGGTACAAAAGCGGTGGTTTTCCAGCTTTACGGAATTTATCGACCACAAAGACCAGATACGCTGCTATCCGGTGCAGGACGGAGAATCCCTCGCCCATTATCTGGTGCAGGAGATTCAGGTATTCGGAGAAATACACCCAGACTTAATGAACCATATCGACTACGCTGCCATTGGTCGGGAGCTGGAAACCAGCGAAAACTACCTGTTTACGGACAATGGTATCTTTTATTACCGCTAAAAGGAGGTGAAGGAACTTGGAAGAAATGCGGATTTACATTGCCAACTTAGGAAAATACAATGAGGGCGAACTGGTAGGGGCATGGTTCACGCCGCCTGTGGATTTTGAGGAAGTCACGGAACGTATCGGCTTGAATGATGAATATGAGGAATACGCCATCCATGATTATGAGCTGCCCTTTGCGATTGACGAATATACCCCCATTGAGGAAGTCAACCGCCTGTGTGAAATGGTGGAGGACTTACCGGAATATATTCAGGAGGAACTATCAGAGCTGCAATCCTACTTTGGCAGTATCGAAGAACTCTGTGAGCATGAAGACGATATTATCTGCCATTCCGGCTGTGACGATATGGCGGATGTGGCTCGCTACTATCTGGAAGAAACCGGACAGCTTGGGGAACTTCCGGCACACTTACAAAACTATATCGACTATGCCGCCTATGGGCGTGACATGGAATTGGAGGGAACCTTTGTTGTCACGAACCACGGCGTATATGAAATCATACGGTAGACCCGTCTGTATCTCTTTCAGGAAATGCAGGCGGATTTTTTGATTCAGGGGCGGCTTTTGCTGCCCCCATCTTTTAGAAAGGACGGACAACATGAAGAAAATACGAAGCTATACCAGTATCTGGTCGGTGGAAAAGGTACTCTATTCCATCAATGATTTTAAGCTGCCATTCCCCATCACGTTCACACAGATGGCGTGGTTCGTGGTGTCGGTGTTTGCGGTTATGCTCTTGGGGAACCTCCCTCCCCTTTCGTTCATTGACGGGGCATTTTTGAAATATTTCGGCGTACCCTTTGCCCTTACTTGGTTCATGTGCCAGAAGACCTTTGACGGGAAGAAGCCTTACGGCTTCCTGAAATCCGTACTGGCATATCTGGTACGCCCGAAACTGACGTATGCAGGAAAGCCCGTGAAGCTGGAAAAGGAATATCCGGCACAGCCCATCACGGCAGTTAGGAGTGATATTTATGGCATATCCGATTAAGTATATCGAAAATAACCTTGTGTTCAACCATGACGGGGAGTGCTTCGCTTACTATGAGCTGCTTCCCTACAACTATTCTTTTTTAAGCCCTGAACAGAAATATCAGGTACACGATTCGTTCCGGCAGCTTATCGCCCAGAACAGGGACGGGAAGATTCACGCCCTGCAAATCAGCACCGAATCCAGCATACGGGCGGCACAGGAACGCTCCAAACAGGAAGTAACAGGCAAGCTAAAGGACGTTGCCTGTGCAAAGATTGACGCACAGACCGAAGCCCTCATTTCCATGATAGGGGAAAATCAGGTAGACTACCGCTTTTTTATCGGCCTTAAGCTGCTTGTCAATGAGCAGGAAGTCACCATGAAGCAGTTTCGCAGGGAAGCAAAGACCGCTGTTTCCGACTTCCTCCATGAAGTCAACCACAAGCTCATGGGGGATTTTGTTTCCATGAGCAATGAGGAAATCTGGCGGTTTCAGAAGATGGAAAAACTGTTGGAGAGTAAAATCTCACGCCGCTTCAAAGTCCGGCGGCTTAACAAGGACGATTTTGGCTATCTGATTGAGCATTTATACGGGCAGACCGGAACCGCCTACGAAGATTATGAGTATTATCTTCCGAAGAAACGGTTTCAGGAGGAAACGCTGGTGAAATACTATGACCTCATCAAACCTACCCGTTGTCTGATAGAGGAAAACCAGCGGTATCTGAAAATCGAACAGGAAGACGGGACAGTTTATGCCGCCTACTTTACCATCAACAGCATTGTAGGGGAACTGGACTTCCCATCCTCGGAAATCTTTTACTATCAGCAGCAGCAATTCACTTTTCCCATTGATACCTCTATGAATGTGGAGATTGTGACAAACCGGAAAGCCCTCTCCACGGTGCGGAACAAGAAAAAAGAGCTGAAAGATTTGGACAACCACGCATGGCAGAATGACAGTGAAACCAGTACAAACGTGGTGGACGCTTTAGACAGCGTAAATGAGCTGGAATCCACCTTAGACCAGAGCAAGGAATCTATGTATAAGCTGTCCTATGTGGTGCGTGTGACGGCTCCCGACTTGGAAGAACTGAAACGCCGCTGCAATGAGGTGAAAGATTTTTATGACGATTTGAACGTGAAGCTGGTTCGCCCCTTTGGGGATATGCTGGGGCTGCATGGGGAATTTCTCCCTGCCAGCAAACGGTATCTGAACGATTATATCCAGTATGTCACCAGTGACTTCCTTGCTGGTCTTGGCTTCGGGGCAACCCAGATGTTAGGGGAACCGGAGGGCATTTATATCGGGTACAGCCTTGATACAGGAAGAAACGTGTACTTAAAGCCTGCCCTTGCCAGTCAAGGGGTAAAAGGCTCCGTCACCAACGCCCTTGCTGCCGCTTTTGTCGGCTCCCTCGGCGGTGGAAAATCATTCAGCAACAATATGATTGTCTACTACTGTGTATTATTTGGGGCACAGGCACTCATTGTTGACCCGAAAGCGGAACGGGGACGCTGGAAAGAAACCCTGCCGGAAATCGCCCATGAAATCAATATCGTAAACCTGACTTCGGAGGAACAGAACAGGGGCTTACTCGACCCGTATGTGATTATGGAGAACCCAAAGGATTCTGAATCACTGGCAATCGACATCCTGACCTTTTTAACAGGCATTTCCAGCCGTGACGGGGAGAAATTCCCGGTTCTTCGGAAAGCCATCCGTGCGGTGACAAACAGTGAGGAACGAGGGCTTTTCAAAGTGATTGAGGAACTACGGGCAGAGGGAACCACCATCAGCACCAGCATAGCCGACCATATCGAATCCTTTACGGACTATGACTTTGCACACCTGCTCTTTTCGGATGGGGATGTCACACAGTCCATCAGCCTTGAAAAGCAGCTCAACATCATTCAGGTGGCGGATTTGGTGCTGCCGGATAAGGAAACCTCGTTTGAAGAATACACCACAATGGAGCTGCTTTCCGTGGCAATGCTCATTGTAATCAGCACCTTTGCCCTCGACTTCATCCATACTGACCGCAGCGTGTTTAAGATTGTGGATTTGGATGAAGCATGGAGCTTCTTACAGGTGGCACAGGGCAAGACCCTCTCTATGAAGCTGGTTCGTGCCGGACGTGCCATGAACGCAGGCGTTTACTTTGTCACCCAGAACACGGACGATTTGCTGGATGAAAAGCTGAAAAACAATCTGGGCTTGAAATTTGCGTTCCGTTCTACGGACATCAACGAAATCAGGAAGACCCTCGCCTTTTTCGGGGTGGATTCCGAAGATGAAAACAACCAGAAACGGCTCCGTGACTTGGAAAACGGACAGTGCCTTATCAGTGATTTGTACGGGCGTGTGGGAGTGATACAGTTCCATCCTATCTTTGAAGACCTGTTCCATGCCTTTGATACCAGACCGCCCGTGAGAAAAGAGGTGGAATGATGGTGATACATAGAACTTCCAACGGGCAGCAGCTCCCTGTTCCCTATTCAGCAAAAAAGGGCTTGTCTTGGAAAATAGCAGGAAAAGTGATTGGCAGGGTGCTTCTGGCACTCCTGCTCATCCTCCTGCTGCTTGCAGTCTTCGGAACAGCCGCCCACGCTGCCGGACTGGTGGATGATACGGTGGACGCTGCCAACGAATACAGCAAATATCCTCTGGACAACTACCAGCTTGATTTTTATGTGGACAGCGGATGGGACTGGCTCCCGTGGAACTGGCTGGACGGTATCGGAAAACAGGTGATGTACGGGCTGTATGCCATCACAAATTTTATCTGGACAATCAGCCTGTACCTTTCCAACGCTACGGGGTATCTGATTCAGGAAGCCTACTCGCTGGACTTCATTTCCTCTACAGCGGATTCCATTGGGAAAAATATGCAGACCCTTGCAGGCGTTACCACAGGCGGCTTGTCCTCGGAGGGATTTTATATCGGGTTCCTGCTGATTCTCATTCTGGTGGTGGGGCTTTACGTTGCCTACACAGGGCTTATCAAACGGGAAACCACAAAAGCCATCCATGCCGTTGTCAATTTTGTGGTAGTGTTCGTGCTGTCCGCTGCCTTTATCGCCTATGCCCCTGATTATATCGGGAAAATCAATGAATTTTCCGCAGACATCAGCAATGCCAGCCTGACCCTTGGTACAAAGATTGTGCTGCCGAACTCGGAAAGTCAAGGAAAAGACAGCGTGGATTTGATACGGGACAGCCTGTTTTCCATTCAGGTCAAGCAGCCGTGGCTCCTGCTGCAATACGGCAACTCGGATGTGGAAAGCATTGGGGCTGACCGTGTGGAAAGTCTGCTCTCAACCAGTCCAAACGAAAACAACGGGCAGGACAGGGAAGAAATCGTGGTGGAGGAAATCGAAGACAGGGAAAATACCAACCTTACCATCACAAAGACCATCAACCGCTTGGGAACCGTCTTCTTCCTGTTCATGTTCAACATGGGTATCTCCATTTTTGTATTCCTGCTCACAGGGATAATGATTTTCTCACAGGTGCTTTTTATCATCTACGCCATGTTCCTGCCTGTGAGCTTTCTCCTTAGCATGGTTCCCTCTTTTGAGGGGATGTCAAAACGTGCCATTACAAAACTGTTCAACACCATCCTTACCAGAGCCGGAATCACCCTGATTATCACGGTAGCGTTCAGTATTTCCACCATGCTCTACAACCTGTCTGGGGAATATCCGTTCTTCCTGACGGCGTTCTTACAGATAGTGACCTTTGCCGGAATTTATTTCAAGCTGGGGGATTTGATGGGGATGTTCTCCTTACAGAGTGGGGATTCCCAAAGCATGGGGAACCGTATCATGCGAAGACCCCGTATGCTCATGCACGCCCATATGCACCGTTTACAGCATAAGTTGGGACGTTCTGTGGCAGCTCTTGGGGCTGGAACGGCTGCCTACCATGCAGGAAAACAGGCTGGCTCAGACCAGAGAACTACTTCAACATCTGGTTCTTCCAAACGGACGCAGGCAGACCACAGCAGACCAGATGGACAGGCAGCACCGGAAAAGGAATCCGCATGGAAACAGGCTGGTTCTGCGGTGGGTACGGTGGCAGATACCAAAGATAAGATAGTTGATACTGCCGGACAGCTTCGGGAGCAGGCAAAGGATTTGCCTGTCAATGCAAAGTACGCCCTTTATCACGGGAAAACACAGGTATCAGAGGGAGTACGGGATTTTACTTCCAGCGTGACCCAGACCCGAACTGCCAGAGCCGAACAGCGGAACGCACAGGCAGAAAGCCGCAGACAGACCATTGCAGAACGCAGGGCGGAACTGGAACAGGAAAAACAGCCGCAAAAGACAGCTTCCGAAGCCCCCAAAGGGGCGGCTCCCGTCCATGAACGCCCTGTTACTGCAAAGCAGCCGGAAGATTTCCGAAACCATGCAGATACCATTCATGCAGGAAAACCAGCCATGCAGCCTGTTTCCCCATCCATCAGGGAACGGGGACAGGTTCCTTATGGGGGAACTGTGGCAGAACGGGCTTCGGTTCCGGTGGTAAAAGCGGCTTCCATCCACCATGAACAGACACCGCCTGTAAGGACAGAACGCCAGATAGCCCCTCCGGCTCCCCCAGACAAACCAGAGGAAAGACAAAAGACAACTACTACACCTGCTGCTCCCCGTCCGGCAAGACCTGTCCAGAATGATACGGCTCCTGTGATACCGGAAAGAAAACGGGCTGCCCCTGTGGTAAAAGAATCGAACTTTACCATCCGGCGTACCACCGCCAGAAAGGAGTGGACAAAAACGGAAAAAACGGCTTCCAAACAGAAGAAAGGGGAGAAACCATGAAGTTAAGACACCTTTTCTTCGCCTGTTCCGGCGTGTTCGTGATGATGTTCTCCCTACTCCTTTTGGTGGTGATTGTCTTCTCGGATGAGGAAGACGGAGGAAGCGGCGGAAACCTTATCTATGGGGGCGTGAGCGTATCACAGGAAGTCCTCGCCCATAAACCTATGCTGGAAAAGTATGCAAGGGAATATGGCATAGAGGAATACTTAAATGTGCTGCTCGCCATCATTCAGGTGGAATCCGGCGGCACACTGGAAGACGTTATGCAGTCCTCGGAATCTCTGGGGCTTCCCCCGAACTCCCTTAGTACAGAGGAATCCATCAAACAGGGCTGCAAGTATTTCTCGGAACTGCTCGCAGCGGCAGAAACAAAGGGCTGTGACTTAAACAGCGTGATTCAATCCTATAATTACGGCGGCGGTTTCCTAGACTATGTGGCAGGACACGGAAAAAAATACACCTTTGAACTGGCAGAGAGCTTCGCAAGGGACAAATCCGGCGGAAAGAAAGTCACCTACACCAACCCTGTTGCGGTAGAGAAAAATGGGGGCTGGCGGTATTCCTACGGAAATATGTTCTATGTCCTCTTGGTATCGCAATACCTGACCGTGGCACAGTTTGATGATGAAACGGTACAGGCTATCATGGAGGAAGCCTTAAAGTATGAGGGATGGACATATGTGTATGGGGGCGATTCCCCCTCCACTTCCTTTGACTGTTCGGGACTGGTGCAGTGGTGCTATGGCAAGGCAGGAATCGCCCTGCCACGGACAGCACAGGAACAGTACAATGTGACGCAGCACATCCCCCTGTCCGAAGCAAAAGCAGGGGATTTGGTCTTTTTCCACTCCACCTACAACGCCGGAACCTACATCACCCATGTGGGGCTGTATGTGGGAAATAACCGGATGTACCATGCCGGAAATCCCATTGGTTACGCAGACCTGACAGGCTCCTACTGGCAACAGCACCTTGCCGGAGCCGGACGAATCAAACAATAAGAAAGGATGAACCGATATGATTCAGATTAGAAAAGAGGATAACCAGAAAAAGCAGAAAGAAAAGAAACTGAAAGTTTACAAAGTCAATACCCACAAAAAAACCGTGATTGCCCTGTGGGTGCTGCTGGCAATGAGCTTCCTGTTTGCCGTCTATAAGAATTTCACGGCGATAGACATTCATACTGTCCATGAAACCAAAGTGATTGAGGAAACCATCCTCGACACTCACAAGATAGAAAACTTTGTGGAGAATTTCGCAGAAGTCTACTATTCATGGGAACAGTCTGCCGCTTCCATTGATAACCGGACAAACGCTTTAAAAGGGTATCTCACCGGAGAACTGCAAGCCGTGAATGTAGATACTGTCCGAAAGGACATCCCCGTATCGTCTGCCCTCACCGACTTCCAGATATGGGAAATCACAGAAGAAAAGGAGCAGCATTATCAAGTAACCTATACGGTGGAACAGCGTATCACAGAGGGAGAATCCAGTAAAACCGTCCGTTCCGCCTATCAGGTGACCGTCTATGTGGACAGTTCTGGGAACCTGACGATTATCCAGAACCCAACCATTACCAGCGTTCCCGTAAAATCCGGCTACACTCCAAAAGCGGTACAAAGTGACGGTACGGTGGATTCCATCACCACGGAGGAAATCAACGAATTTCTCACTACCTTTTTCAAGCTGTACCCTACGGCAACCGCAAAGGAGCTGACCTATTATGTGAATGAGGGCGTGCTGAACCCTGTGGGGAAAGAATATATCTTCTCGGAACTGGTAAATCCTGTCTACAACCGAAACGGAAATCAGGTGACAGCTTCCCTTGCAGTAAAATATCTGGATAACCAGACCATGACAACACAGGTATCGCAGTTTTACCTTGTGCTGGAAAAGAACGGGGAAAACTGGAAAATTGTGAAATAGTTATAGAGAAACGTGCATTTCTCATTTGGAGATTTGCACGTTTCTCTTACAAAGTATTTAAAAGAAATTTTCGTTTAATCTTTATATTTTTGATTAGCTCCCAGCAGTAGTGTATCAATTGCTTCGGATAATTCTTTTCTTACTTTATCAGGATTTGAAAAGGCATATCTTAATTGTAATGTTGTATAACCATGAAGCATACCTGTTACCATGCTCAAAATTTCAGTGGTCTTATCTGGATTAAAGCCACATGAGCAAATAAGTGTTTTAAGTAAAGATAGATAATCATTAAAAATGATTGCTGTTTCCTCTGTTCCATTCCAACTAGCCCATTGAATTATTTCATACACACCGGGATGTTCAATCATATAATTAAGATATTCAACTGCCACTAATTTTAACGCTGAATCCCCTGTCTTACCGATTGCTGCACGAATCATTTTTTCATTCATAGTACGCATACCACTATGTGCTATCTCCCTAAGAAGTTCATCCAAACTTCCTATATGATTATATAAGGAGGGGGTACGAATCCCTAAATTTTCAGCAATAGCTTTCAAAGAAACATTATGAAGTCCATTTCTATCAGCCATATCAGACGCTGTTTTTATAACTTCGGCTCTTGTAACTCGCATATTCATTTTCCTCTTTCTTCACATCATTTACCTCATTTTAAGTAATTAAATTAGCGAAGTCAATAATTAGGTTAGAAAAAAAGAACTTTTATATTGACAAATTGTCTTATAATATTTAATATTACTAATATAATTAGTTTTAATACTACTATAATTAGTTTATGAAAGGAACTACAAATATGTGTACAAGATTTGTGTATAATGGGAAAGAAACCATTGTTGGGTTCAATTTTGATATTGACCTTTCTGAATGGGAACATACCGTAATTGCTGAAAAAGACCGTTTTTTTATAGGGATAAAAATGTCCGATAATAAGTATCACTCTTTTCACGGAATCAATAGAAATGGGAATGTTGGCACATTGTTGTATGTACATGGAAATGACAATGCACAATTTTGCGGTAATGAATCATGCTATACAATAGCTGATTTGACAGAAAATTTTATAAAAGGCAACCTCTCTTTTGATGATTCATTGGAAATAGTGAAAAAAAAGAAAATTACTTATGCTCCTGACACTACTATGCAGGCTATGTTTTCAGATAGAACTGGGCGTGTTCTCATTATTGAACCGGGGATTGGGTATCGTTTGGAAAAAGAAAAATATTCCTTAATAACAAATTACTCCATTTTAAAACCAGAATTGACTAATCCATATGTTTTATCTGGGGATAACAGATATGAAAAGGCAAAGGATTTACTGCAAGGATATGGAGAAAACTTCTCTATTTCCAACGCCTTTGATGTACTTAGGTCAGTACGTCAGGAAGGACTTTGGGCAACCAGAGTTTCTTTTGTATATTCCGTTACTAAAAATAAGGTATATTATGTGTTGAACAATGATTTCAAAAATATTGCAGAGTATCAATTCTAATATCACTGCAATTATAAGCAAAAGTGGAGGATTTACATTTCCCCCACTTCCTTAGATTTGACAATACCATCTGCCTATTGCAATTTTTATTTACTTTTCCATCAATATTTCAAACAACAATTTCTACTTCGACAATCAAGTTAATTTATGTTGTTTAACCTCTATTTCCTTTGTCTACTAAGACATTTAATTATTTACCATACATCTGTGATAATTTTTAATTTGCCTATTGACTTTAACGTTACGTCATAGTATATGATAAAACCAAAAGGAGGAACTAGAATTATGAAAATATCCGCTATCCGTTCTGACAAAGTTTATTCAAAAATTATGAATGCACCGTTAGACAAAAAAAATGACATTTATAGATATGAACTTATGAAGCCTTTTGAAAAAAAGTGGGCTTGTTATAGTGTTCCTATGAAAGCTCTAACGCCTAATGGATATGATGTAATTATGGCAAGCGAAATGCTTGGACATATCGCCCCAACCGCTGTTGACCAAAAGCAACAAAATAATATTAAGCTAATTTCTGATAATACACTCTGGGAAAAATGTGAGTTATCCATTCAGCAGTCGTTGAATTGCTTTGTTGAACACGGTGTTAATCTACCCATTAAAGAATATGCGTTTACAATTTTACTTGCAAATGCTAAAAATCCTTACATTATTTTAAATGATGGTTACTGTGGTGATGGTGGTATTCCAGGATATATTTTTTCTTGGTTACTACCTAATGAATACACTTTATCACATCTTCATGTAGCATTAGCACATGAAACTAATCACAACGTACGATTTCAATTTATTAAATGGAAGAATGACATCACTCTTGGTGAAATGATAGTCAATGAGGGATTGGCAGAAAACTTTGCAACATTTCTGTATGGTGAAGATAAAGCAGGTCCTTGGGTAACAAAAACTGATATAGAAACCTTAAATGAATATATTAAGCCTATTATTCGGGACGGTTTAAATGTTCAAGGATTAGAAAATCTGAATGCATACCTTTATGGTGATGAAATGGCAGCATTACAAAACTATCCTCAGGTCGGATTACCCTATTGTTCCGGATATGCGTGTGGCTATCACTTGATTAAACACTACTTGCAAAAGACTGGAAAAAACATTGTCGAAGCAACTCTATTACCTGCAAAAGAAATTTTAAATGCTACGGAGGATTTTTGGAATGAATGAAAAAGCTAAAACAGTCCATGAAGTTGCTAAATTAACAGGTATTACTGCTCGAACACTACATTATTATGATGAAATTGGTTTATTAAAACCATCTATTATAACCGAAGCAAAATACCGTCAGTATACAGACGACGATTTAACTAGGCTTCAGGAAATTTTGTTTTTTAGAGAAGTTGGATTCGCCCTAAAAGAAATTAAGGAACTGCTGGATTCACCTCATTATGTTCGTTCAGAAGCATTAGAGCGTCATGTACTGATTTTGGAAGCTCAGAAAGAACGAATAGAAGCTTTGATTTCACTTGTAAAAGACACAATCAACGGAAATAAAGAAATTAAATTTTCTGCATTTTCAAATGCAAAAATACTTGAGTTACAATCGCAATTTCAAGAAGAAGTATTAGAACAATGGGGAAATACTGAAAGTTTCAGAGAATACAAGACTATGTTTTCTTCCCATTCAAAGCAAATACAAGAGAAAGAAATAGAATCTTTTTATTCAATGGCTCGCAATATTTTTGAAAAACTAGCTATGTATGAAAATAGTCCTGCGGAAAGTTCAGAAGTACAAGCAATAGTACATGAATGGCAACAATATATTTCTGAACACTTTTATGAATGTAATAAACAAATTTTATCTAATTTGGGAGTTCTCTATATTACAGATGAAAGATTTACCACTTTTATAAATAGATTTAGTAGTGGAAATCTTGCAGCTTTTTTTAATGAAGCAATACAAATTTTTTGCAGAGGTTCAGAATGAATATGATGAAGTGGGTTATTTGTCCTATATGCAACAATAAAACAAGGATTAAAATACGAAAAGATACACAGCTAAAAAACTTTCCGTTGTATTGTCCAAAATGTAAAAAAGAAAGTTTGATATGCGTAAATAACTTCAAAATAGAAATTATCAAAGAGCCAGACGCCTAGACGCAGAGCCGATAATTTATAAGCTATATAGCTTATAGACTATCGGCTCATTTTAATTTCAATCTTATTCTTGCAGGCAATAGAAGTTATTTATCTTCCATTTCCTTGTATTTGACAATACCATCTGCAACGCTTTCCATGATAACAAGGTCTGCGTCTGTAAAATTGTCAATTTTGCTTTCAAGCTGTCTTCGTCTGCTGCTTTTTGCCAGACTATCAGAGGATAAAAAGAACTCATCCACTGATACATTCAGCAGAGATACAAGGTCGTACAGCACCTGTAAACTTGGGTGCTGCCCTTTATTCTCAATATTGGTTAAATAGCGTGGGTCAATTTCAATCATTGCTCCCACCTGTTCACGGGTCAAACCCTGTTTTTTGCGGGCTTCTTTTATGGCAAGCCCAAACGCCCTGAAATCATATTTATCTTCTTTTTTACGCATAATACACCACCTCTGTACATTTTACTGTTCCTGTTGTAATAGCGACAGGTATAGAAAAACGTATTACATAGTTGTACAGTTCCTATTATGCGTATCAAAGATAAAACTATGCTGCCGAAACGGAAATAAAAAAAACCGTTATTTGGCAGCATACTTTCCCTGCGTCAAAATCACATCATCTTTTCCAGACGACGGTTTAACAAAAGCCGCCGTCTTTTTTTGCATGAAATATAGATGATTTTTAAAGTCTACTACTTTATACAGACAGCGGCTTACAGGAGGAAGCCGCTATGCAAAATATTTTCTTAAATATATCTACATTCGGTAAACCGTTAAAAAAAGCCATCCACCTACGCTAGAAAAGTCTGACCTGCAATATGGTTTTTTACAATACATAGTAAGAACTATCGAAGCACACAAGCAGAAATATCGTCTGTTTGCGTGCTTTTTTAGTTGGAAGAAAAAGTTTTTAAATTTTTCTTCTCAAAACGCAACTGCACCCCCTGTCCTGTCGGGACTAAGAGCGAAAAGGGGGAAAGAAGCAGAAATTCCTATCAACTCGCTCCCTTTCAAGGCTGGAAAGGGGGTGAGCAATGATGAAGCCATCTGAATTTCAGACAACCATAGAGAACCAGTTTGATTATATCTGTAAAGTCGCTATGGAGGATGAACGCAAAGACTATCTCAAAGCGTTGTCCAGACAGTGTAAACGGGAAACCCTGTTCTGTGATATGGACGATTACACCGTCAATCTGTTTTCTTCCGAAGACACCTATCCCTCCCATTTCCATACTTTTGAAATGGATGGATTTACTGTCCGCATTGAAAACAGCCTATTAGCAGAAGCATTAGAAAATCTGGATGGAAAGAAACGTGACGTTATCCTGAGATATTATTTCCTCGGATTTGACGATACGGAAATTTCAAAAATTCTGGAAGTCAACCGTTCTACCATCCAGAGAAGAAGACACGCCGGACTGGAATTTATCAAAAAATTTATGGAGGAAGAAGCATGACAGCAAAGCACCCTATGATTCCGTTTCCTGTGATTGTCAGGGCTGCGGACGGCGATATTGAAGCAGTCAACCAGATTGTACGCCATTACAGCGGTTTTATTGCCAGCCGTTCCATGCGTCCCATGAAAGACGAATATGGCAATACCCACATGGTTGTAGATGAAACCCTACGCCGCCGGATGGAAACACGTCTGATTGCAAAGATTTTATCTTTTGAAATCAGGGAACCAAAGTAAAAATAACGCTCTCCTGTGGAAGCATGGACAAGCCCATGCTTCCCAGACAGAGCTTGCCAGTCTATTAAAGTGCATTATCACCAGTGCATTTTAACAGGCTGACAAAGCCAGATTGTTCCTTGAAAAAGAAAGCGTCTAATCAACGCAGCATAAAGCAGCCGAATACGTTTCGATAGAAAGAGAGCCGTTGGGCTGGCACGCCGTAACCCACCAAAGGAGGGATGAAACCGGATAGCGATTCCTGCCAGCGTTCCATAAGCAGCTTACCGCAATAGCTGCCGCCATGACCTTTCTATCGTGATAATGATACTTCCGTACAGCCTTAGTCCGTGTGATGATGTAGCACCGCTGGCAAAGGGTACGGCTGGATGAGAACCATGCAGGGGTGAGATTCCCATGAGCTTTAGCGGAAGCTGTTCGGTTTGCTAAGGATGATTCTTTCATAATGAACAAGCATTTTTGCATAGTCTGTAAACATAGTAAAGACTGTGAGGTGGAATTATGCCAAAAGAAGCAGAAATTTCCTGCAAAAATGTATTTAAGTGTGAAGATAAGTCGGCATTAAAAAAAGAGTTCAATCAGAAATGGATAGAACTCATCAATCAATTAGAAAAATCCAAAGGACAGGTATTACCTGTAAAATGATAGACAAACATTTCTCAACACGGTATAATAAGTGTAGGTGGAATGTTTGTTTTATCTTCTCTTTAAGGGAGATAAAATATGATGAACACAAAGTCAAAAGTTGCTATTTATTGCCGCTTATCAGAAGAAGATAGAAACAAACAACATGAAACTGATGATAGTAACAGTATTCAAAATCAAAAATCCATGCTGATTCAATATGTATTGGAACAAGGTTGGGAAGTCTACAATATATACAGTGATGACGATTATACTGGTTCAGATAGACGAAGACCAGAATTTAACAAACTGTTAAATGACGCTGAACACCGAAAATTTGATATTATCCTCTGTAAAACACAATCCAGATTTACCAGAGAGTTAGAGTTGGTGGAAAAATACATACATGGATTGTTTCCTATTTGGGGGATTCGTTTTATCAGTATTGTAGATAATGCAGATACCGCTAATAAAGGAAACAAAAAATCAAGACAAATCAATGGTCTGGTTAATGAGTGGTATTTAGAGGATATGTCAGAAAACATCCGCAGCGTATTGACTGACCGCCGGAAGAATGGATTTCATATTGGTGCATTTGCTCTTTATGGTTATAAAAAAGACCCCGAACAAAAGGGACACCTGATTATTGACGAAGAAGCTGCTGCTGTTGTCAGAGAAGTTTTTACTTTATTTTCACAGGGATATGGCAAAACAGCGATTGCCCGTATGCTGAATGACCGTGGGATTCCAAACCCTACGGAATATAAACGGCTTCATGGTTTACGCTATAAGCAGCCTACCAGAAAAAATAGTACCTTATGGAAATATTTTGCTATTTCCGATATGCTGACAAATGAAATTTATATCGGAAATATGGTTCAAGGAAAATACGGCAGTGTTTCGTATAAGACAAAACAAAATAAGCCCAGACCTAAAGAGGAATGGTACAGAGTAGAGGGAACACACGAACCGATTATTGACCGTGAACTTTGGGATAGAGTACAATCTATGGTAGCTGAAAAAGCAAAACCATTTACAGTAGGAACCATAGGGCTGTTTGCCAGAAAAGCTCGCTGCATGAACTGTGGCTATACCATGCGTTCTAATAAGCAGACAGATGGAAGACATTATTTACAATGTTCAAATCGCCATGTTGCAAAGGACGCTTGCATAGGCTCATTTATTTCTGTGAAGAAGTTGGAGCAGGCAGTTATTTCTGAACTGAACAAGTTATCACAAGAATATCTTGATAAAGATGAATTGGAACAGAACGTGGAATTTCACTCCAACGTAAAGGAGAAAAAAACTGCTTTAGAAACACAACTTGCTACTTATCAAAAAAAGATTGAAGAAGACGCAAAGGTAATCAGAGAACTTTATCTTGATAAAGTAAAAGGGATTCTTTCCGAAAATGATTTCCTGAATTTGTCAAAAGACTTCACAAATGACAGAGAACGGCTTGAAAAGCTGGTGATTGAAACGCAAAAACAGCTTGATGTAATTGAGAGAAAAATCCAGACAGGCGATAATCGCCGCCAGCTTATTGAGCAATACACAAATCTTGAACATTTAGACAGAGAAACCGTTGAAACTCTAATTGATTATATATTAGTAGGAAAACGGATTCCAGGGACAAGAAATGTCCCGATTGAAATACATTGGAATTTCTAAGTTCTGTAAAATCTGGTGTCTGGCACACCAGATTATATAGAACTTCTACTTAACACTTCTATGTTGCACTTATGCAGTTGCACCATCCGCAGCCATATCTTCATGAAGGTCCGTGATAATATCTCCCTTACTCTGGAACTCGCAGGCATTAAAGGGCACTCCACCGGCTGCCTGGGGCCAGATCCCGGTAGCATGGTCAATATAATAAGGGCCAAATCCCTGTTCTGCCAGCTGTTCAGCTGTTAAATTACGGGTAAGCTGGTGGATAATAGCCGCCACGATCTCCAGATGAGCCAGTTCTTCTGTACCAATATCTGTAAGGACTGCCCTGCATTCCTTATATGGCATGGAATAACGCTGGGAAAGATAGCGCATGGATGCACCCATCTCCCCATCCGGGCCACCATACTGACTCATTATAAACATCGCCATTTTCGCATTTGGCTCTTTAATATTTACAGGAAATTCCAGTCTCTTTTCATAGATCCACATTAATAACCGCCTCCTTCCCATGGCCACGGGTCATCTGTCCAGGACCAGTAGACTGTATCTTTTGCATTTTCAGCACGTAACGGCCCATACTGGGCTTCGTAGGCATTTCTGGCATCTGCATATGCCTGTGACATCTGCTTTAAATAGGCAATGGCCTGAGAGTCACAGGGATGTGTATCCAGATAGAGATTTGCCTCTGTTACTGCAAAACCAGCCTGATTTACTGCCATAAGCAGGGCATCCCTTGAAGTGTTGTTCATCTAACTGCACCTCCCTTTATCAAAAGCCAGGTCCAGTTCTGAAAAGATGGTTCCCTGGGCTAATCCCCGCTCCGGACCATAAGGGTTCTTCCACTGCTGCCATGGCACATAGGCCATTGCCAGCGGATAATCTTTTTCTAAAACTCCCGGCATACTTCCCGGACAGAAAGCATTGCCCTCCAGTCCCGGCATGTAGTTCCATCCGAAATCTCTGTTATTTTCCCAATTATTTCCATTTTGCGGCACCTGCATGGTTGCGTCATTTGCCGGCAACCGTCCGGTTCCATTATTTGCTGGCATTATATGAGGCATCTGCCCTGCCATCCCATTTTCCGGCATCATCCGGGGCGTCTGTCCTGTCATCCTATTTTCCGGCATCATCCCATCATTCATCGGGTTTCCCATCTGAGGATACCGGATTACGTTTCCCGCCTGCATTGCCGGATCCAGGCAGCTTCTCACAGACTGGTTCTGGTTTCCGGATACCTTACGGCACCGGCCGCTGCAGCCGCAGTCACTATATTTCATATCTGTATATGGCTCCATATCAATTAATATCTCCTTTTCTTTTCCCTATTAATTTATGTAGTCCTGCTAAATGCTGTTACAACCGCTGCCATCTTTTCCTGTATACCACTGCCCTTTCCCACATTCTGTTTTTTCTCCATTATCTGCACACATTGTCCCTCTATCCCATATCTTATAGTACAAACATATCAAAGACAGCACTTACCGGTGCCTCTTTCCTGTGTTTAATCAATCATCAGTAAGTAATTAAAAGGAGCGTGGATTTATGTGTTGGTTTGGATGTAATAATCGCTGGAACAATGGATGCAATGGCTGGAATAACGGATGCAGCGGCAGTTGTGGACGTTGTAATAACAACGGATGCGGCGGCAGGAATTCCTTCCGCGAAGGCTTCCGCCAGGGATACTGGCAGGGATACAATGATGCACTGTGGAACCGCGGCAGCTGTGGCTGTGACCATGATGGCGGCTGTGGCGGATGCGGCAATGACCGTGATGGCGGCTGTGGCGGATGCGGTGGCAGCTGCAACTAGTACATCGTTTCGTAAATAACTGTACTAATCACGTAGGATGCAGATTTGAGTGTGCAGGTCTAAAAACGCAGGCGTAGCGGGCTACGCTGAGGCTTTTAGGCCTGTGCAATCAGATTCGCAGACAAGTGAGTGGTATAGTTATTTCGAATACGATCCGGTACAGATCTGCTTAGACAGGTATGAAAAAAAGGAAATATGTAATTTGGAACGAAAAACGGCGGCTGGGAAAACCTCAGTCGCCATTTTTGTATATATTATTCTGTTTAGAATTGCGGGAGTGCAAAGCACGTAGCAATTCGGTATCAGAGGGGTTTAAATACCTTATAATCCACCCAGTCAAAATCTGCCTGAACTCCATCTCCATGAAGATCCTGACAGGAAACCCCCACCATGGCACCTGTAAAACCATTTCCGTCTACACGTTCATCGGAAAGATTTCTCATATCAAGCACATCTCCTACCTGGGTATAAGAGATTCCGTCCTGTGAAACGAAAAATGTCACATCACATTCTCTTACTTCTGCCTTTAAATATACAGGTTTTCCATTTTCTTGCAGATAAACCTTTTCCCCCTGGGTGATCTCCTTATTAACAGAAACATTTAACATCACATAAGTTTTTCCTTCATCATCCACAGACATATGCAGATAATAATTATTATCATAATTATAATAACATACAATCCCGGCCATATGGCAATAATCTCCTGGATCAAACTCCATTTTTGCAGTAAAGTCGTAGGAATGATGCTGATGTCTGCGTGCTAACAGTCCCTGATTGTATTTAGATGCCAGGGAATTTCCCCCCTGAATGTGCAACTTCCCCTCAGAAATGCTGATCCCGCAGGTTTTGGCACTCTGGCGCAAAGTCATATATTCCAGAGGAATTTCTGTGATCTTTCCAAAATCTGTAAATCCTGACTTTTCAGGCTTTACTTCCACTTCACCCGGAACTTCAAAGAAATCTTCCGGTGATGCTGTATCATTAGCTGACAGCTTAAACCAGCCGTCATCTGTATAAAGCATATTCTGGATAGCTGTTTCACGTCCTGTAATACTGCAGTTATCCAGACTTCTGGAACAAAGATGTGCCATATACCAGTTTCCATCTTTTCCCTGAATGATCTGTCCGTGACCTGCCCGTTTTAACTGTACATCTTTTCCAAAAGAAGTAAGGACCGGTACATACGGACTGATCTCATAAGGTCCTGTCAGTTTTTCAGAACGGCACATAGTCACACAATGCTTAAATTCTGTACCGCCTTCTGCTGTTACCAGGTAATACCACCCGTCATGATAGAAAATATTCGGGCCTTCCGTTGTTCCTTTATCACTGCCTTTAAACACATTATAAACAGGGCCAACTAATTTTTTTGTCTCCGGATCATACTGCTGTACACCTACACCACCGAAACGTTTATGATCCAGCCTATAGTCAAAAAGCATATTGACCAGCCACTTGGTACCGTCCGGATCATGGAAGAGAGAAGGGTCAAATCCCATTTTATTAAGGGGAATAGGATCAGACCATGGGCCTTTTGGATCCGAAGCAGTTACCATAAAATTATGAGTATCTTTAAAACGGTTCCGATTGGTGTATACTATGGTATAGATCAGGTAGAAAGTACCATTATCATATGTAAGATTGGGCGCCCATATACCGCAGGCAGTGTCCATTCCTTTTATATCAAATTTTGTTTCATCTGTAAGAGCATAAGAAAGGATCTCCCAATTTACCAGATCTTTTGAATGATGGATACAGATACCCGGAAACCATTCAAATGTAGAGGTTGCAATATAATAGTCATCCCCCACTCTCACCAGGGATGGATCCGGATTAAAACCCGGAAGTACAGGATTCATTACTTTCATGTTCTGATTCTCCTTTTCAAATGTATGTACTCTCGGAATCTTTTTGTACTTGCTTTTGCGAGAAGATTTTTTGTCAGTTGTGCCCAAATTTTTGAGACGTTGGCGTTGCGTCCGCCTCTAAAATTCGGGTACGACTGTATCTCATTAACCCTTTAAACCGCTGGTAGCAATACCTTCTACAAAATATCTCTGTGCGGCAAAGAACAGCAGGATAACAGGAACTACTGCAACAAACGCCATTGCCATTACCTTTCCCCACTGCACAACGGACTCTGCATCCAGAGACATGCGAAGTGCCAGAGAGATAGGAAACTTCTTTACTGAGTTGATAAATACCAGAGAATTGAAGTAATCATTGTAGGTCCATAAAAACTGGAACAGGCCTGCGGAGAATAATGATGGCTTCATCAGAGGCAGTAAAATATGGGTAAAGGTCTTGAAGGTTCCGCAGCCATCAATATAAGCAGATTCATCCAGATCCTTTGGAAGTCCTCTTAAAAACTGGATCAGCATATATGGGAAGAACGCATTACAGCACAACAATGCCGGTGCATAAAATGGCATGTAAGTATTGATCCAGTTAAACTTATTGTATAAAGTATAACGAGGAATGATAACAACAGAATTTGGCAGCATCAGCATGGCAATGAGCAGTACAAAAAGGATCTTCTTTCCCGGAAACTGAAATCTTGCAAAGCCATAAGCAACCAGGGCACTGGACATAACCGTAAATATGGTAGTGGGAATGACCAGTAAAAATGTATTAATAAAAAAAGTCGTATAAGTTACCTTACCGCTTCCCTTCCAGCCTTCAATAAAATACTTAAAGCTGAAATTCTGAGGCAGTAAACAAATGGAACCAAATATCTCATCATTTGATTTAAAAGATGCAAAGAACATCCAGATGATCGGATACAACAGTATGACACCGATCACAAATATGACCAAATAATCACGAACCAGTGTGGCAGTTCTGTGTTTTGTCTGTTTCATGATAACTCCTCCTTTTATTCATCAGCGTAATGTACCCATAACTTGGAAGATGCAAAGATCGCCAGTGTAAAGATCATAATAGCTGCAAATACAACCCATGAAATAGCACTTGCATATCCCATTTTGAAATAAGAAAAACCTTCTTTGTATAATTTCAGTCCCAATACATAGGTAGACTTTAATGGTCCGCCTTCTGTGATGACCTGGGCAGAGGTAAAGTTCTGCAGTGCCTGGATCGTCTGGTTGATCAGATTAAAGAAAATGATCGGAGATATCTGAGGCAATGTAATATGGAAGAAACGGGTTACTTTTCCGGCACCATCGATCTCTGCTGCTTCATAAAGAGAACGTGGAACCTGTTTCAACGCTGCTAAAAACATAACCATAGAAGAACCAAACTGCCATATTTCCAACATACAGATAGTCCGCAGTGCATAACGGGTATCACCTAACCGCTGGATCACAGGAAGATGAAGCGCTGTTAAAATTGCGTTGATCACACCATTATCCAGGAACATTAATCTCCATAACAGTGCTACTGCTACGCTTCCTCCAAACAAAGACGGAATATAATACAAAGTGCGGATCAGGTTGATTCCCTTTAAATCCCTGTTTAAAAACATGGCAACTGCTAAAGCCATGATCAGTTTTCCAGGCACTGTATAAAGAGCAAACAGAATGGTTACTTTTAAGGAATTCCAGAATTCTTTGTCCTGGGTAAATAATTTCTTATAATTTGCAAGTCCCTGAAAGGTGGCTTTGGCACCAACGGTATAATCTGTAAAAGAATAAATAAAGGATGAAACAAACGGATACAGCTGAAGGATAACAAATCCTAAAATCCAGGGGAGTATATACAAATACGCCTGATATTCCCTTTTCATCGTTTTTTTCCTGTTCATAATGACCTCCTGTAGACAGAAAAAGAGCGCCGCAAAATATATTTGTGTCCTTTTTGCGGCACTCTCTGTTTTTGATCAAATATCTGATTACTGTTCCAGACCTGACAGCAAATTAATGGTATCAGCTGCTGCTTCCTCTGGTGTGCTTGCTCCGTAGCCAATGGTCTCTACTGAATCAAAGAGGATCGTCTTTGACTCCTGGGAAGATGAGATCTTATCATTTGGAGTTCCGCCCATAGCTGCTGCAATATCAGCACCTTCCATGGTGATCTCACTTAAAATTCCCTTGTCAGAGCAGATCTTTCTTGCCTTTTCTGTTGGAGGAACGCTTCTGGTCGCTCCTAAAGTCTCTAATGCAGTATCATCATTATAGAAGTAATTCATAAACTCTACTGCTGCTTCCGGATGCTCGCAGGTCTTTGTGATCGCAATAACCTGAGGAGTATTGGATGCCCAGCCTTTTTCAACAGCTCCGTCTAATGCAGGAAGCTGTCCCATTACATAATTTGCTTCAGGATTAGCTGCCACCATAACATCAATGGTTGAAATGTAGGTTGGCGCTGCTACATACTTACCGGCGATCCAGTTTGTATCAGACTGCAGGCTGTCACCTGTATAAGATGCCTGATAGGAAGCCGGTGCAACTACTTCTTCATCATACAGCTGCTTTACATATTCATATACTGTCTTAAGATCATCTTCTGTTAAATTCAGTGTCTTTGCATCTGCATCAAAGAAAGTCTTTCCAAGAAGCTGTTTTCCATAGTTAAATACAACCATGTTCACAAGATACTCTTTGTTTGCGCAAAGCAGATACATGCTGTCGTCATATGCACGTACTTTTTTGCCCATTTCGATCATATCATCCCATGTATATGGCTTGGTAAAATCAATACCAATAGCATCTGCCAGATCCTTGTTTACCAGCATACCAGAACCGGAAATACCAGTTGGAAGACCTAACTGCTTTCCATCATAGCGTCCATTGATCTCCAGGGAAATATAATTTTCATCAAAATTGGAAAGATCCATATCATAATCCTTATAATCAATGAAATAGTCACCTGTAGTCACATAAGTTGGGAACACTTCCGGATCTACCTGCACAATATCTGCCGCTGTTCCAGATGCCAGCTGGGTTGCCAGTTTATCATGATAACCATCGCTGCCGCCGTATTCAGCTTCAATGGTAATATTTGGATGAGCCGCTTCAAACTGCTCGATCACCTTTAATGTTGCTTCGTTTCTTTCATCACCGCCCCACCATGCAAAACGAAGGGTGATATTTTCATCAGAGCTGCTTTTTTCTGTTGTCTCCCCACCAGCAGATGCGGCCTGTGTGCTATCCTTTGTGGATGAACCTCCACATCCAGCCAAAGTACCTGCTGCCACAGCAGCTGCCAACACTACACTCACCAGTTTTTTCTTCATAACCGTCTCCCTCTCTTTTCCTTTAATACATTCTTGATACATCTTTTTGATGATTTTATTGTAGTAAATTTCTGCCGAAACTGAAAGGAACCGGTCTTTTCATTTTTATTCATTTTTTACCGTTTTTTTTGCAAAAAGTATCATTTCTTTTGATTTTTATTCTTCATTTGTTCCCTGTTCTTCACAGCCCATATTTTCCGGGAAACAAAATTCCATAACGCAGCCCATGCCTTTTTTGCTTCTGATCCGGATCCCTGAGCCATCTCCAAAATGAAGCTTCAGCCGGCTATTTACATTTGCAAGGCCAATATGATGCACATTGATCTCTTTCATCGAATCCTGCAAACGCTCTTTTTCCTCTTTGTCCATTCCCACGCCGTTGTCTATGACCCGGAAATATACTTTTCCCTTACGTCTGAGGATCTGTACCTTAATATAACCTCTGCCTTCTTTATAACGCACTCCATGAAGTATACTGTTTTCCACTAATGGCTGGAGCATCAGGCGGAATACTTTCAGATCCATTAATTCCTCATCCACCTCATAATAGATGATAAATTTCTCTCCAAAACGGAATTTCTGGATAGCCACATACTTTTTCAGATACAACAGTTCTTCCCGGAGGCTGATCATCTCTGTGGCTTCTGCCAGTGCATATTTTAAAATATCTGATAAGTATTCCAGAATGGTAACGGATTCTTCTGACGAAGCTTTCGACTGTATCTGGAACTGCAGCGTTTGCAAGGTATTAAAAAGGAAATGTGGATTGATCTGCAGCTGGAGAGCCGTCAGCTCCGCTACTTCCTGGTTATGACGTTTTTCCGTCAGTTCCGTCTGCAGCTTCACCGTGTTTAAAAACAAGTAAATGATATTATTCATAAGAATATCATACTCGTCTTTTACTTCCTGCCGTGGTCCAGAAGGATAGATCCCGCTTTCTGCATCATAAAATACCTGGATCATGTATTCGATCTGACGGAATGTCCGCACAGTCGTGGTATATGCCAATGCCATCATTGCAATAATATTAAGCAGGAATACAGCAAAAAAAGCTCCGGCTACCTGAAGGATACCATTCATCTTTGCCTGTGCAGATATCAGTGACACCAGAAAAAGATCATATTGCACATTAACATCTGTGTGGACCAGATAAGACTTTCCGTTGATCCGTTTCCAGTAATTCTGCTGTCCCTTATTTCTGTATTCTGCACTGTTAAAGCCTTCTGCTGCCCCATTTTCATCATTCCAGGAAAGAAGGAGCTGATCCTTTTTATCCAGATAAAGCACGGTTTCGTTGTCTTTTTGCAGGATTTCATCCAGACTTGCCAGATAATCTCCCGCATCAATATTCATAACAACAACACCTTTTTGCAGCTTCATTTTCTGATAAATAGTAAGCATACTGCGTCCATAACCGGTATCTTTGGCCGCCCGCATCTCCATCAGGCTTTCTTCCTCTTCTCCCATGGCACGGTAACTGCTGTACCAGTTGTTTTTCCCTTTGGGTTCTAACTGTACCAGCCCATAATCAGAGGAAAAATAATTACTATAGCCATCCAGATATAGATAGACTGACTGGATATAAGGATAAGCCCGTATAATGCTGCTTAAAGTAGCTTTGATATTTCTCAGATAGATCGCATCACTGTAAGGGATCTTTGTTTCTCTTTGCATCAGTCGTTTTAATGCAATGAGAGTATACGCATTATTAGTCAGCTGCTCATTTTGATAAGCCACATTACTTACCATCATTTCCAGACTGTTATTTACATTTGAAAGGGTATTTTGTGCCCTGGCATCCAGTGACTTATCCAGCTGATAATTATAGGAAATCATGGCAAAAGAAAAGATCATGACTGTGGGGATCATTAAAAGCAGCAGATATCGCAGAAAACGTCGTATGAAAAATTTTCGTTTCATTCTTTTTCAAGCACCTTTCCATTTCTGTATTCTTTCGGCGTCATGCCAAAATATGCCTTAAATGCCCTTGAAAAATTCTTTGGATTATCGTAGCCGATATAATAAGCAATGTCATAGCTTTTATATTTGATATCGCCTAAAAGCTCACATGCCTTTTCCATACGGGTTTTCGTAAGGTAATCTGAAAATCCCATGCCGCATTTTTCCTTAAAGATCCTGGACAGATAACTGGGGCTTAAAGAAACCTGGACTGCTGCATTTTCCAATGAAGCTTCCTTATAATTTTCTTTTATATATTCTTTTACAGCTGTAACCACCTGCTCATAATAATTTCCTGTTGTTTCCTGGGACACTGCATATTTTTCATCCAAATACTGCCGTATTTTTCCAAAACAATTTAAAATATCACCACTTTTAATCGGTTTTAACAGATAGTCTTCCACTCTGTATTGGATCGCATACCGAAAATATTCATAATTCTGATGACTGCTGATAAACACAATTTTAATGTCTGTGTCCTGCAGCTGTCTGCATAATTCCAGACCGTTCATTTCCGGCATTTCAATATCACTCATAAGTACATCTACCTTGTGCTGCCTTACATATTCCAGTGCTTTTAACGGTCTGCTAAACCAGGTTACCTGAAATCCCAGCTGCTCCCATGGAAACAGATTAGCAATTCCCTCTACGATCTTATCCTCATCATCTACGATCACCAGCTGATACATGCCTTTTCCCCCGTAATCTTTCTATATTCTCCCACAGTCTTTCTTGCATCTTCCCGCAACTCAGGCACAGAAAGATTCCAAAAGAACATTTTATCTTACCTACCGCTATTATACCAGACTCTCTAAAAATCCGTTATTGATTTTAACATGAAAAAGGATGCCCCTTAGTATCAATGTCTACTAAGACAGCATCCCTTTCTTTTCATTGCTTATTAGTTTAACCATTCCTTCATGGCTGTGATCTGTCTGAGCGCATCATCCCGTCCCAGCTCATAAACTTCCTTAAGCTTCTTTGGGTCTGCCTCCATGCGTCCGATGGACAGCGGAACGCTTGGGCGGATCACAAAGATCCTTCCTTCTTTTTCCCATTTTTCAATCTCATCTAATGTATGATTATACACATCCGGGCGTTTGTATACAGCTTTTACAAATTCCGGATATTTCCTGTATACAAGCTTTGTCAGACTGATTCCTTCTTTTTCCTTCCTGTATCCCTTATGGCGGGTCAGTACCACTACATCCTTGTTATATCCCATTTTTACAAATGCCTTTACCGGGATACTGTCTGTACAGCCGCCATCAAGAAGCTTCATTCCTGCTGTCTTTACGATTTTTGAAACAAGAGGCAGTGACGCGGAAGCTCTCATCCGGTCTATCTCCTCCTTCATATCTGTAATAGGAAGATACTCTGCTTTTCCAGTCTCTACATTACTGCAGCCTACATAAAACTTTGTATGGCTTTTCTTAAAGGCCTCGTAATCATAAGGATCCAGCTTTTCAGGCAATGTATGATAGCAGAATTTTTCCTCTGCAATGTTGCCGGTTAAAAACAGGCTCCGAAAGCTCATAAAGCGCCAGTTACGGCAATACTTCATATAATACCGGATGCTTCTGCCCTTCTGTCCTGACACAAAGGAACAGCCATGAATGGCACCTGCAGATACTCCGATCACACCATCAAATGTAATGCCGTTTTCCATAAATACATCCAGCACTCCGGCCGTATAAATACCTCTCATACCGCCGCCTTCTAACACCAGTCCTGTCTTTTTTTCTTTCATAATCTATTCTTCCGGCTCTGAAACCGGCTCCTCTTTCTGTTCTGTCTCTTCTTCTGTCGTATTTTCTGTTTCTGTCTCCTGGACCACATTTTCTGCTGCTTCCGTCTTTTTTTCCTCTGTGGTCTCTTTTACAGGCTCTTTTGCTGTTTCTTCCTGGACAAAACCATCCTCTGTCACAGCAATGTGCTGTTCCTCTGTCCCATCTTCTTCCTTCTGGATCGGTGTACCGCACTTACTGCAGAAAGAATCACCCTTTTTCACAGCAGCACCGCAGCAGGGACATTTTTCCGTAGTATCCAGCTGGCTGAGTTTTTTCTCTAACTCTGCCACATGAACCATGGCACTTTCGATCTCCGGGAAGAATATTTTGTATTCATCTTCCGAATCATCTCTGTGGTTTTTAAAATACACTGCACCAATTGCAGCATACAGTTCATTGATCTTCTGCTTTTCCCCCCGGATCTGGGCCTTTAACTGAAGCACCTGTGCAGCATCTTTTGCCTTTCTTGCAGCTTCTTTTCCATAACCGGTCAGATTTTTACTGATCTCATCAAAGAATGTCATACTGTTCACGCTCCTTCTTCTTTTTCGCTCATTATAGACCATTAGAAACAGGAATGTCAACGGCAGAAAAAACAGCGGATATAAGATCTCAATTTCCCATATCCGCTGTTTTTGATCTTCAAAAAAGCCACTTTTTTAATGCTTATAAAAGCTTATGCAAGTTTTTCTTCATTACTATGTTTTAATTCAGCCTTCTTCTGGAACAGTTCCTTACCAGATGTGTATACAATGATCACACCAAGGACCATTAACAGGATGGCAATGATCAGCTGCAGTCCTTCTACCATAAATACAGCAGTTCCTGCGCCAAATGCATTAACCAGGGCAATTGTTCTTTCAACCAGTGCAGTAAAGGTTACGCAGAGCATGATGATCAGTGGCGGGAACAATGTCTTGTTCTCTCTTCCTGTCACCTTTAAGAATACACATAAAGTGATCAGTACCAGGGCACTTAACAGCTGGTTTGCACTTCCGAACAGAGGCCAGATATTTGAATATCCGATCTTTGTTAAGATAAAGCCGCATACCAGAGTAATAACAGTTGAGAAATATTTATTACAGAATAACTTTCTCCAGCCTTCTGCATGTTCCATATCATCTACACTAAACAGTTCCTGGAAGGACATACGTCCGATACGTGCTACAGAGTCAAGGCTTGTAAGCGCCAGGGCAGATACACACATAGTCATAAAGCACTGTGCTACATAAACCGGGATACCGAACATTTCCAGGAAACCTGCAACACCTGCAGAGAAGATCTGGAATGGGGTTCCTGTTGCAGCAGTTCCGTCAGCAGCTGCAGCAGCACCTGCTACGCAGAGAGCCAGAACAGCTAATAAGCTTTCCAGTACCATTGCACCATAACCAACCTTTAACATATCCTTTTCATTGGAAATGGTCTTAGAAGAGGTACCGGAGGAAACCAGGCTATGGAAACCGGAAACAGCACCACATGCAACAGTTACAAACAGGATCGGGAACATATCTCCCATTTTTGCGTTCTTAAATCCAGTATAAAATGGAAGGTTCATAGTTGGATGAGCAACTAACAGACCTACAACAGCACCGATGATCATTCCTGCAAACATAAATGTGGTCATATAATCACGAGGCTGCATTAAAAGCCACATTGGCATTACAGCTGCCATAAAGATATAAGCAAAGGTCAGATAAGACCAGGTATCTTTTCCGGCTACTAACGGGAAAGCCATACCGATTGCCAGTGCTGCAATGGTGCATGCAAGTCCGGCAGCTGTTTCTTTCCAGCCGGTGAGATGTAAATGCTTCTGCATTACGCCAAATACCATGGCAAATACGATGAATAACAGGGAAATAGAACCGGCTGCGCCGTTTGTCTGTGCTGCAGCAGACAGCTCTGTTACACCATCCTTTACAGTATAAGCGTTAAATGTACCTGCTACCATGTCTGCAAATGCTGCAATAACGATCAGGGTAAACAGCCAGCAGAACAATAAAAACAGCTTACGTCCGGTCTTGCCAATATACTTTTCGATCAGAAGTCCCATAGACTTTCCTTCGTTCTTAACACTGGCGTACAGAGCGCCGAAGTCTGTAACAGCGCCGAAGAAAATACCACCGATGATGACCCATAAAAGTACGGGAAGCCAGCCAAATGCTGCCGCCTGGATAGCTCCGGTCACAGGGCCTGCGCCTGCGATGGATGAAAACTGATGGGCAAAAACAGTCCAGCCGTCTGTAGGAACATAGTCCTGTCCGTCTTCCTTAGCAACTGCCGGTGTCTTGGCTTTTGGATCAATTCCCCACTTATTAGCCAGCCAGCGGCCATATAATGTGTAGCCTGCAAAGAGGCATACAGCTGCGATCAAAACAATTACAAGTGTATTCATAATCTTTACTCTCCTCTCATGTAATTCTGTGGTCTAGTACATCGTATTAATTCAATGTAAAACATCCAACTGCCATTTTCCGTAATCGGATCACTAACCGAAAGTTTTATCGCCAAATGTCTATGTGTCCTTGCATACCTGCACACAGTCCCCATAGCCGCCTGGCAATGCTTACACAGTAAAAAAAGGCCCGTCTTCCCGAATATCCCAAATGGATACTCCCCAAGAAGACGAAGCCCCAAAACTCCGCGTTACCACTTCTTATTGCCGGTTTTCACCAGCCACTTAAGCCCTATCCTCCGACTCTCCGTTCAGACGAATAGGCTCCCTTTTAACGGCGGGATCCCGGTCTGTCTTACTGGCAGTTTCCTGTTTTCATACAGACTGCTTGCAGGTGATATCTTTTTTGCCGCGCTGCTTTCTCTCACCAACCGGAAGCTCTCTGCAATGCGTAGGTGGCAAAAAAGTGTTATCCTGTTCTTCGCATTTGAATGTCAAACTCTTGAATAGTTGTCATTATAGTCTCTTTTTTTCATTTGTCAATTCCCTGTGTTTATACTTTCTTTATATTTTCTATATCTAAATTTTATAAAATATATTCCTACAGGTTCTAATAACCTGTTAAAGTCCTATGTTTTTAAGATTCAACGTGAATTTAACTAGGAATTTTCTTCTATTTGAATTATAATATCTACAGATTTTTCAAAGAGCTTCTTACAAAATTTTCATTTTTTTCAATTTTAAAAAGATTTTTAAAGAGAGGATTTAAACCATTATGAACGACTCACACAAGCAGACACCTAAAAAAATGGCCCATGGATCCGGTCACTCCATTGCAACCTGCTTCGGGGTTATTGGCTGGCTCTTTCATGGCATACTGTCTGTGATCACCGCCGGTCTTATTATCATGGCGATCGTCGGCCTTCTGATCTATGCAAAAGCAAAGCCGGAGCTGGATAAATGCCGTGAGATCGCCTATGACAAACTGGCGCAGATGGAACGGTCCGATTTTTCCATGCTCTCTGATACCCTCATTTATGATAAGGACGGAAAACAGATCGGGCTTATTAATGCAGGCCATTATCAATATGTAGATATCAGTAAGATCAGCATGAACCTGCAAAACGGCTATATTGCCCAGGAGGACCGCCGCTTTAAGAGTCATGGCGGTGTAGACTGGATAGCAACCTTCCGCGCCGGTCTCGCCTTGGTCAAGCACGGCGGCCATGTGACCCAGGGAGGCAGTACCATTACCCAGCAGGTGATCAAAAATACATATCTTACCCAGGAGCGTACCTTTACAAGAAAGATCGTTGAGATCCTTCTTGCACCTGAGATTGAGAAAAAATACTCCAAAGCAGACATTATGGAGTTTTACTGCAATACCAATTTCTATGGCCACCAGTGTTATGGTGTAGAAGCTGCCAGTCTGTATTACTTCGGAAAACATGCCAGCGATCTGGCTCCGGAAGAAGCAGCCATCCTCATTGGTATCAGCAACAGTCCCTCTGCCTATGATCCGGTAGCCCATCCGGACGCCTCCAAAGAAAAGCGGAATGATGTTTTAGACAGTATGAAGGATGTAGGCTATCTCTCTGAGGAGGATTACGAAAGCGCCGTAAATGCCCCCTTTAAGATTGTACAGCAGGAATCTGAGGGAACCGACGAAAATTACCAGAGCAGCTACGCCATCCACTGCGCAGCCCTGGAACTGATGAAAAAGGACAATTTCCAGTTCCAGTATGTATTTAAAGATAAAGAAGATTATACACAGTATACAGACCGGTATACAGCAGCTTATTCTGAAAAATCTGACCTAATCCGCGGCGGAGGCTTTAAGATCTATACTTCATTGGACAGCCAGCTGCAAGGCCAGCTCCAGGTCCAGATCGACCAGTCTCTTTCCGGCTTTACAGAGCTTCAGGATAATGGCAAATTTGCCCTTCAGGGCGCCGGTGTTATTGTAGATAATAAAACCAACTACGTAGTTGCCATTGTGGGCGGCCGTGGAACAGAGGATAAATTTAACAGAGCCTATTTAAGTGCCAGACAGCCCGGAAGTACCATAAAGCCTTTGATCGACTATGGCCCTGCTTTTGATACCGGTGAATATTATCCTACACGAATTGTAAATGACCACAAGTGGAACGACGGTCCTTCCAACAGCGGCGGCCGCTATTTTGGAAATGTAACAGTCCGCGAAGCCTTAAACCGAAGCTTAAATACAGTTGCATGGCAGATTTTAGAGGACATCGGTATTGATTACGGTCTGGATTACCTGGGAGAAATGCAGTTCCAGAAGCTGACTTATGTGGATAATAACGTTCCTTCCTTAAGTATCGGCGGTTTCACCAACGGTGTCCGGGTTGTAGATATGGCAAAGGGCTACAGCACCCTTGCAAACGGCGGTGTATACAATGACCGCACCTGTATTACAAAGATCATTCATGAACACGACGGTGAACTGACTAAGGACTTAAAGCCCTCTGCACACCAGGTCTACAGAGATGATTCTGCATTTATGCTTACAGACGTTTTAAAGGGCACTTTCACTGCTTCCTACGGCACCGGTCAGGGACTGGGACTGGACAATGATATGCCGGCAGCCGGAAAAACCGGTACTACCAACAGCAGCAAGGATACCTGGTTCTGCGGCTACACCCGTTATTACACCACTGCCATCTGGGTCGGCTATGATATACCAAGAAATATGCCTGGTATCTATGGTGCTACCTATGCAGGAAGGATCTGGAAATCTGTAATGGATCAGATCCACGAAGGCCTGGAACCCTGGGACTGGATACAGCCTGAAACTGTAGAACGAAAGGTGGACACAAAAACAGGCATTGAAGACTATTTCAGCACCACAGCCCAATTCCGCGCAGAGCAGAGTCTTCATGAAAAAGAGCAGGAGCAATTAGAGACCAGTCTTCAGGCTTCTGTAGATGCTTTTATGGAAAAAGAGATCACATCTGTAGAAGATACCTATACTGTAACAGATGAATACAACAGCATTACTTCCAAACTGTCTCTGTTAGACGACGGGGAACTTCGCGCCAGCCTTTTAGAGAAGGCTGAAAGCCGGTATGACTATTTTAAGGAGATCATTGCCGGTATGGGCGATGAGATCAGCCGGTATGAGGCTGTTCAGGCAGAGGAAAAGAAACTGGCCCAGGAACAGGCTGCAAAAGATGCAGAAAACAAGCGGGCCCAGGAAGAAAAGAATGTAAAGAAGCAGACCTTCATGCAGGCCTTAGAGCGGATCGAAAATCTGGAATACCAGGAAATGGATGCCCAGGATCTGGTATCTGACGCTATCGACAAGCTTTCCCTTGTTACAGGAGATGAGGAGGAAGCTTCCCTTTCCGCAAGACTTCAGTCTGCTATCTCCCGTATCACCACGCTTCCTACTGAAAGTGAGTGGAATGCCGCACAGACAGAAAAAGAGGCAGAAGCAGCCCAGAAAGAAAGCCAGGCGCAGATGCAGGTACAGTCCCAGCAGCACCAGCTCCGCTCTGCTTTAAGCAAAGAACAATACAAATGGAACAATGCAGAAATCTATGGACCAGGAGGCAGAGGCGATGAAAACTAAGAAAATGCTTTGGCCGTGGGCTAAGCGAATGGTAATGGGTGAAACCAAAGCTTCCAGACGGCATACTGCCGGATCAGAAAATACTGACTCCGGTTTTAGGGATGATACAGAACCTTCCTATGATTCCCGCCCCATTGAGATCAATGAATGGTTCCACACCTTCATGTGCATGAATATTCCCATTTACGGCTGGTTCTATCTGAAAAAGCTGGCCCACCAGCATTCGCACAACAAAATGCAGGACTTTGCAAGAGCTTATCTGTACTATAAAATGGTCTTTCTTGCAATATCACTGGTAATTGTGATCTTGCTGCTGATCATAGGTATTTTCAGCATTAATAAATTATTTGCATATATGGAATTACTATGATACCAGTGTACCGGCAAATTGATTTCTAAAGCAATATATTTCCAAGTCTGATCCATTTTTATGAGTCAAACTTTGGATTTAGTTCAATAGGGTCCGAAAGGGCTCCTCCATGTATAAACGCATTCACGGCAATTTTGTTCATTTTGCTCCGCCGCCGATTAGGCAGGTCTCCGGCAAACTCGCTCACTGCGTTCGCTCAAACAGTGCCTCCAACCTGCCAGCTATGCTCACAAAATGAACAAAATTGCCTACCAAATGCTTATTATACATGGGTGAGCCCTTTCTACTGTATTGGATAGGTCACATAAAAAATGCCGTACTTAAATACAATCCCCCACCTACATGAAAACTGCTTATTGGTTTGCTCCTACATTTTTTATTGCCAATAACGTAGAAAGCCGCCGGTACACATGACAGAATAAGCATTTGTTTGAAAATCCGTGAGTGGGCGCGCATAGCGTCAGAACGGAGAACCACTGTTTGAGCACGCAACGCGTGCGAGTTTGGTTCGCAGTTCTGACAATAGGCGACGCAAGCCCACAAACAAAGGATTTTCTCCCAAATGCGCATCTGTCATGTGTACCGGTGGCTTTCGGACCTTAGTCAACAATACATTTTTTGAAGAAAAATGAGCGGATTACGAATGTTTTTAGAATTGTTATAAAAAAAAATAGCCTCTCTGTTTTTCAGGCAGAGGGGCTTATTTTTTATTATCTTCCTTCTAATTCTGCAACCCGCGCTTTCAGCTTACGGATCTCTTCATCTTTTTCCATTAACAGCCGGTCTCTTTCTTCCAGCTTACGCTTCTGTTCATCAATGAACATCTGGATCATTTTCTGGTCCATCATGCCTTCGATGATATTTCTAAGCTCATCTACCGTTTCTCCAGCTGTTTTTCCTTCTTCATCAATGACAATATCTGCATATTTCTCATAATAAGGAACACGTTCATTGTACAGGTCACGCAAGGTAAATCCCGGTTTTAATGCAACACCACGGTCTACTACGTTTCCAATACGCTTTTCCATTTCCTCATAACTCATTTTCAGGTAAACGATCTCACTGATCTCCTTTAAATGAGCCATAGCCTCTTTGCCGTAAATAACACTGCCGCCTGGGGCGATAACGGACATCTTAGCTTCCAGGCCTGCATTAATGCGGTTCTCCACTTCCAGAAAGCCGTCCATGCCTTCATCAGCAATAATTTCCTTTAACAGTCTTCCTTCTTTTTCCTGGATCACAATATCCACGTCAATAAAAGAAAATCCCAGTCTCTTTGCAAGAAGCACGCCTACGGTACTTTTACCAGATGAAGGCATGCCGATCATAGTAATATTCGGCTTCATTTTTTCTTTCCTCCTCTCTTTTTCTTCTTTGCAGGCTTGCGTACAGAATATCCGAAGCTTCCCAGCTTCTTTCCCAGTTCAAAATATTCCCCATGGGAATAAGCAGTCAGTCCGGAAGCATTCAGGTTAAACTTGCCTTTATCATCCATATACTGGTTATCAATGGTCACGCCTACCACCTTTGCCAGGAACATATCATGGCTTCCCAGTTCTTTTACCTCAGTTACCTTACACTCAATATTTACAGGACTTTCCTCAATCCCCGGTGCCTTTACATAGCGGGATGCCTGAGGTGTTAAACGTGTTTCGGCAAATTTATCTACATCACGGCCGGACTTTACACCACAATAGTCCGTAGCCCGCACCAGCCTCTTATTTACCAGATTGATAACAAATTCCCCTGTTTCCTTGATAATATCGTGGGAATAACGCTCTTTCCTTACAGAAATAGAAACCATCGCCGGATCAGAACAGATGGTTCCGGCCCATGCAACAGTAATAATATTCGGTTTTTCCCCTTCTCTTCCACAGCTTACCATAACTGCCGGAACAGGATACAGCATATTTCCCGGCTTCCAGTATTCTTTGCTCATTTTCTCTATCCTTTCTGCCCTCTTTGTAAAATGCATGAGAGACCCCAGGCCTGAACCTTACTCCTGTTCAGCTAACATCAGTTCCGGGATCAGCTGCTTCTTTCTGGAAACAACTCCCGGCAGACAAAGTACCGGCTTCTTTAAACCTTCCTCTTCCAGCAGCTCAATATCCTTGTGGAATGCCTTTCCAGCCAGCTGCAGTGCTCCCTGTCCTTCACAGACCAGATCCGTGGTCTCTGTTAATATGTTGGTCAGCATAAAGAATATCATATCAAGACCATTGTTTTCCAGTGCTTTTTCCATAAATGCTTCCATACGTCCTTTTAACCTGTCCAGTTCATCCCCATTTAAGGAAGTGATCTGTCCCACGCCAATGGTCACTTTTCCAGAAGTAAAGCGCTTGAAATCCTGATAAAAGATCTCTTCGTCACTCTTGTCCTTTAAATTGCTTCCTGCACTGAACATTTCCATTGCATATTTTTCAATATCGATCCCTGCAATATCAGCCAGTGCTCTTGCAGCCATTTCATCCACAGCTGTACAGGTTGGGGAACGGAACAGCAACGTATCAGATACGATGGCGCTGCATAACAATCCGGCGATCTTCGGCTCTACCTTCACTCCTGCTTCCTGATACATCTGATAGATAATGGTGGCAGTACAGCCTAAAGGCTGGTTGCGGAAAAATACCGGTGACATAGTCTGAATGGTTCCCAGACGGTGGTGATCGATGATCTCCAGGATCTCAGCATTTTCAATGCCTGCCACTGCCTGATTCTTCTCATTGTGGTCTACTAAAATAACCTGTTTTCCTTTTGCGCCAAGTAAGTTTCTGCGGGAGATCATACCCAGATAACAGCCATCCTTATCAAGGATCGGGAAATCACGGTGACGTTTACTTGCCATTACCTCACGGATCTCATCAATATAGTCATCACTGTTAAATGTGATCAGATGCTCTCTTGTCATAAAGTAGCTGATAGGCATGCTCTGGTTGATCAGACGGGCTGCTGTATAAGTATCGTAAGTGGTTGCGATAATGGTACAGCCTCTTTCCTGGGCGATCTTTTTAATAGTCATGGAAACCCCTGCGCCTTCACACACGATGATACAATCCGCTCCCATTTCAATAGCACAAAGCTGGGACTCATAACGGTTTCCTAAAATAACCAGATCGTGAGGCTCAATATAAAATTCCATCAGATCCGGGTTAGCTGCTGCGATCAGTACCTTTCCCTGGTCGAAATATGCCTCTGCGCTTCCGATGATCAGGTCTGCTTCCAATGTCTCAATAATATTGGAATACTGGGTATTTGCCTTTGACAGAATACTGCTGTCATAAATATTCATATAGGTCTTGGTAATATCGCCTACTGTGATCAGGCCTTCCAGAGTACCATCTTCTCTTACAGAAGGGATCGTCACCACATTATTCTCCTGCATAATGTTCCATGCTTTCTTTAAGGAAATATTATCTGCTACCCCTTTGGTCTTGCGTATCTCAATATCCCTTACCTGGGTACGCACATCTTCCACCAGCTGAGGCTCCTCTGCCCCAAAATAATCCAGTACAAACTGTGTCTCCCCACTTACATGTCCTGCTCTTGCAGGCATATATTCCTCCCCAGTTACTGCCTGCTTTAAATTTGCATAACAAATGGCTGAACAGATGGAGTCTGTATCTGGATTTCTATGTCCGATCACCATCGTTTTTCTGTTTAATTCCTGTTCCATTTCTCCCTCCCTAAGCTGTATATCCCGCTCATCCTTTTCTCTTTCGTTTTTTCACGCAGCGTTTCTTTTTATGTACAATGATTTATAATCTGTTTACAGTATGTTCACATTTCGTTCATATTTATTTTTTATACTATTTTCATAAGAAAGAGATAATATAAAAACAGGTTATTAGTCAAATTGCACATAGATTTTTCATAATTGCCCCGGTTGGAAACGACCGGGGTCTCCTCATGTTAAGGGGCTTTTTTGTTAATCAAGTATAGCAGACCACCATTCTTTTTTCAAGTATTCCTATGTATACAGTGAAGTGCAAAAATGCTGCAGAGTTCAGCGCCCTGCAGCATTTTATGATATTTTTTCACTTTTATCTCTGATACTGGATCTTCCAGCCTGCATAGGGGAGACTGAGACCGGTTGCCTCACTCTTTTTCTCCCCGTCTTTATCTAAGGTAAACACCTTTCCATTTTCAATGATATAGGCAGCTTTTCCATTAGAAGAATACTTCTTTTCCTCTGTCTGCACCTTTCCATTCTCATTTACCAGATAGATCTGGCCTGCAACCTTAAAAGGCCCATAGGAACTTCCCTCTTTAGCACTGACTAAAAGACCATTATTATAGAGGAAACCGTCCTTTTCACCTGTAACACCGCATCCCTTTTCAGAACCGGATGTACCGGAACAGAAGGTATAAACCTTATCTTTCTTATCCACTGCATTGGTATTACGCCCAATGCTCATGGCACCGCCTGCTTCCGGATCAAAGTAAGCAGTCTCCGTCTTGCCTCCCGAAGTGAATTTGATCAGTCCGGACTGGCAGACACCGTAGGAATCAAAGAAATAATATTTTCCATCTATTTTTACGGCTCCGTCCTTCACCCCGGTGGCATCTGCTGATAAAAACAACGGACTTCCATTATTTTCCAGATAAAACCATCGGGAACCATCCTTCTTCATAAGAGCTGTTTCCTCAGCATTGGTCTTTCTCACTGCCTGGACATTCAGTGCAGTGCTCCATGCCTTTGTATCCCATGGTCTTTCAGAAGTTTCAAGCCACTGCCCCTTTAACATTCCATCTTCTTTTCCGCCAAGATATACAAAACGGCTGATGCCTGTTCCGTCTCCCGGCTCTGCCTTTTCTTTTACACACTGCCAGCCGGTGAGCATAACACCGTTTTCATCAAAATAATATTTCCTTCCGTCAATAGCCGCTTCTTTTGGAACGCCGTTTTCACCTTTTCTTGCCTTGCCGTTAGACTGGAAATAGTACCATTTTCCATTTTCGGAATCAGGGACAAGATCCTTTGAAATACTTCCCTCTGCCGGACGTTTCTTTCCATTGCTTTCCAGGAAGTACCAGCCGCTTCTGGTATAACCCTCAGAACCATTTCCCAGATAATAAATATCCCCGTTTTCATAATGCCAGCCGGTACGCATCCTGCCGTCACTGTCAAAACAATACTTTGCCTTTTCTATAGTCTTCCAGTCATTTTTCTCAACTTTTCCGTTCCGGCCAAGATAATACCAGCCGGATTTCATAGAACCCTCATTTTCATCCACATAGATCCAGGATTCTTTTGTCATGCTGCCATCTTCCCCGGCATAGTAAGTTCCATCGATCCAGGTATTCTTTGCCAGATTGCCTTCTCCATCCAGATAATAGGACACTCCCTGGGAAGTTTTCCACTCATTCTTTGCATAAGAACCATTGCTGTCCACAAAATGAACTGCTCCATTTTCATTGACCCAGCCTTTTTCCGCTGCCATAACAGAAAGCGGAACTGTCCCGGCGATCAAAGTTCCAACAACCAGTGCCCTGATCCAGTTTGTCATCCAACGTTTCTGATCTTTCATATTCTATCCCTCCTAAAAATGGCTGCTTACTCATGTTTTTGCAAATTCTCCCAATATCATTTTATCAGAAAAATCAGGCAAATACATGAATTAATTTTGAATATTTACATAACAATTCCTTAAACGCTACTTTTGATGTCTGAGACAAAGACTCCGTGAGGACATCTTACATATTTATTTCCGGGAGACGTCCATACAATTTCGCCATTCTCCTGCACTGCTTTAAAACATCACTGTTCAGCTCTCCCGGCAGCAGCCTCCATTTCCAGTTTTTTCCAAGTGTAGACGGTTCGTTAATACGCGCCTCTGCTCCCAGTCCCAGATAATCCTGCACCGGTATTACTGCCAGCTTCGCCGGGCTTGCCATAGCCAGACGTATAAACTCCCAGTGCATCTCCTTCTTCGGGGTATGGCGGCAGCCCATGTATTCCCTTGCAAAGGACTTATCTTTCCGGCTCATGGTCTCGTACCATCCCACCAGGGTATCATTATCATGGGTTCCTGTATACACAATACTGTTTTCTGTGAATTTGTGAGGCAGATAATCACTGTTTTCTGTGTCATCAAAAGCAAATTCCAGTACCTTCATTCCCGGGAATCCGCTTTCCTTTAACATCTCATGGACTTCCGGTGTCAGAAAGCCCAGATCCTCTGCAATGATGGGCAGCTTCTCTTTTTTCAGGCTTTTCTTCAGCTGGTCAAACAGCTCCAGTCCCGGTCCCTTTTCCCAATGGCCAAACTCAGCGGTAAGATCCCCATAAGGAATGGAATAATATGCTTCAAAACCCCTGAAATGATCCACACGCACTACATCATACAGCTTCAGACAGTACTCCATACGTTTGATCCACCAGCTGTAATGATCCTTCTTATGATATCCCCAGTCATACAGCGGATTTCCCCAAAGCTGACCTGTTGCTGAAAATGCATCTGGCGGACAGCCGGCCACTGCCTTTGGCAGACATTCCCCATCAAACTGGAACAGCTCCGGATGAGCCCAGCTGTCAGCCCCGTCAAAAGCCACATAGATGGGGATATCCCCAATGATCTGGATACCATTTTCATTGGCATAGGCTTTTAAACGGCTCCACTGTTCATTAAACTGAAACTGTTGGAATTCATAAAATCCCATCTCATCTTCCAGCATTTTTTTGTATTTCTCTACTGCCGCAGTCTTGCGAAGCCGGATGTCCTCATCCCATTTATTCCAGCTGGCACTTTTAAAATGATCCTTTACTGCCATATAAAAGCAATATTCTCTGGTTTCAGGATCCAGCTTAGACTTAAGGAACTGACGATGATCCATCTTTTCAGCCTTTGTCCCTGCTTTTTCCACATTTTCTGTCCATTTAGCCTCTTTTTTCCACCGTTCATAAGCCTTTTTCAGTACCTTAAACCGTGCTTTGTATATTTTATCGTAAGCAATAAACCGGTCATCATCACCAAAATCAGCTTCTTCACATTCATTTTCTGTAAGAAGGCCTTCCTGGATCAGCTGCTCCAGATCAATAAAATAAGGATTTCCTGCAAAAGCAGAAAATGCCTGATAAGGCGAATCCCCAAAACCCGTAGGGCCCAATGGAAGGATCTGCCAGAAGCCCTGTCCGCCTTCCTTTAACTGATCTACAAATTCATAAGCTTCTTTTGAAAAACAGCCAATGCCATACTTAGATGGCAGACTGGCGATTGGAAGAAGCATGCCGCATTCTCTCATATTATTGATTCCCTTCTTTTTGCTGTGAAAGTATTGTCATTTATATCTTAGTGTAGCACATTTCTTATTCCCCTACAACAAAAGTGAACGCTCTCCTGACGTTCGGGCTGCTCCCAACTACCTGACTGCTCTTTCTCTCCCCGATACTGCCCCGGCGTCACCCCAAACTTTCGTCTAAACAGCCGGTTAAAATAAGAAAGATTTTCAAATCCACATTTCAATGCGATCTGGGTCACACTTTCCTCTGTATTCTGCAGAAATTCCCCAGCCCTGGTCAGCCGGTAATCATTGAGATACTGGATAAAAGACATCCCCGCATACTGCTTAAAATACTTCATAAAATGTGACTCACTGTAAAAGCACAGCTCTGCCGCCTGCTTAATACTGATCTCTTCCCCAAAATGTTCCCGGATGTAGTCCAATATCCCCTTGATCTTCTCCCTTGCATGCCCCGGCTTCTTTTCAGCAAATAGAATCCCTCTGCCATAAGCATAATACAAAAACAGGAACAACTGTCCCTTAACCGCCAGCTGGTACCCATTTCCCCGCTGCTGCGAAAATTTATCCAACTCCCGTATCACGTTCCCAAACACCTCATAGTCCGGCTGTCCTTTTTGTATCAGAACCGGCTTTTTTGCCTGTCCTTCCTGCAGGGGACTAAGAAAATGCACCGTGCAGCCGTCTCCATTATCTCCCATAAGCATAGAAATACGGAAAATGATATTTTCGTACTCCATTCTTTCCCCGCTCCCACAGGAGATTGCATGAAGCTGACCTGGAAAAACAGCCAGAATATCTCCTTCTGACACAGGATAAGATACTGTGTCCACCGTGATCCGCCCATTTCCCTTCTTAACCGCGATAATTTCCATTTCCTCATGCCAGTGAAGAGCCACATGTGTGAAATCCACCGGGATAGAGCAGGGATAAATGTTAAAAGGGAACCCTCTTTTTCCATGCTCTTTTATTTCATGATAGCCCTGGTTCATCTTCCTCACCCATTCCTTTCTCCCGTCTTCTTTCAGCCACTTTTCATTCAACTGTTATTTTCTTATCCTATTTTTCATTTTTTGATAGTATTGTACTATAATATACTGGCATTCTGCAAGACAGAAAGAAATTTGTTTTTTATAATGTTCCCATAAGCATCTGAAAAATGCATACGGATACACGTTGACATATTACCACAGAAAGGAAATGAATTTCATGGTTGAACATACAATGACAAAAGAAATATTAAAAAACAGACTGACTGCTCTCTGCAAAAAGGAAATCTCTGACTGCTCTGAAAAAGAGCTTTATACAGGACTTTTATCTCTGGTACAGGAAATGGCAAAAGACAAAGAATCCAATCAGGGAAAGAAAAAGCTTTACTATATCTCCGCTGAGTTTCTGATCGGCAAACTGCTTTCCAACAACATGATCAATCTTGGGATCTATGATACAGTAAAGAACCTTCTGGAAGAAAATGGAAAATCCTTAAGTGCAGTAGAGGAGACCGAGCCTGAGCCATCTCTTGGAAACGGTGGTCTTGGACGTCTGGCTGCATGTTTTCTGGACTCTATTGCCACTTTAGGCTTAAATGGTGACGGCGTTGGTTTAAATTACCATTTCGGTCTTTTCAAGCAGCTGTTTAAAGACAACAAACAGGCAGAAGAACCAAATCCTTGGATTGAGAATACTTCCTGGCTGACAAAAACAGATGTAACCTATAAAATTCCATACAAGAACTTCACCCTTACATCCCGTATGTATGACATTGAAGTTACCGGCTACAACAACCGAACCAATAAGCTCCACCTGTTTGATGTGGAAACAGTAGATGAAAGCATTGTAGAGGACGGTATTTCCTTTGACAAGACCGATATTGCCAAAAACCTGACTCTTTTCCTCTATCCGGACGACAGTGATAAAGAAGGACGTATCCTTCGTATCTACCAGCAGTATTTCATGGTCAGCAATGCTGCCAGACTGATCTTAGACGAAGCCATTGCCAAAGGTTCCACTCTTTATGACCTTGCCGACTACGCTGTGATCCAGATCAATGACACCCATCCAACTATGGTCATCCCGGAACTGATCCGCCTGCTGACTACAGAACACGGCATGGAAATGGACGATGCCATTGAGATCGTAAGCCACTGCTGCGCATACACCAACCATACGATACTGGCAGAGGCACTGGAAAAGTGGCCGGTAGAATTCTTCAAAGAGGCCGTTCCACAGCTCCTTCCTATTATGGAGGTCCTGGATGATAAGGTACGCCGCAAATTCGATGATCCATCTGTTTATATCATCGATAAAAATGATCTGGTGCACATGGCCCACATTGACATCCACTATGGCTTCAGCGTAAACGGTGTTGCCTCCCTTCACACTGATATTTTAAAAGAGACTGAATTAAACAACTTCTACAAGCTTTATCCTGAGAAGTTTAATAATAAGACCAATGGCATTACCTTCCGCCGCTGGCTGCTGCACAGCAATCCGGAACTGACTGACTTCATCACCAGTTTTATTGGGGACGGATTTAAGAAAGATGCAGAAGAATTAAAGAAATTAAATACACCTGTTATCACAAAGAATTTGAAACAGCTTTACCGCCTGTTAGACATCAAGGCCCAGAAAAAGGCAGCGCTGGCTGACTATCTGGAAAAGACCCAGGGCATCACCATTAACCCGGACTCCATTTTCGATATCCAGATCAAACGTCTTCATGAGTACAAGAGACAGCAGATGAATGCCCTTTATCTCATCCATAAATACCTGGAGATCAAAAAGGGTAAAAAACCAACTACACCGATCACTGCCATCTTCGGGGCAAAGGCTGCACCTGCCTATATCATTGCCAAGGATATTATCCATATGATCCTCTGCCTGCAGCAGATCATTGAAAAGGACCCTGAGGTAAAACCATACTTAAATGTAGTTATGGTAAGCAACTACAATGTTACTCTGGCTGAAAAGCTGATCCCGGCCTGCGATATTTCCGAGCAGATCTCCCTTGCTTCCAAGGAAGCCAGCGGAACCGGAAACATGAAATTCATGTTAAATGGTGCTGTAACCCTTGGAACCGATGACGGCGCTAACGTAGAGATCCATGAGCTGGTAGGCGATGACAATATCTACATCTTCGGTGATTCCAGTGAGACTGTCATTGAACGCTACAAAAACGCCAGCTACTGCTCCAAAGACTACTACGATGCAGACCCGGCTATTAAAGAAGCCGTAGACTTCATCATCAGCAAGAAAATGTTAGCCGTAGGCGATAAAGAGAACCTGGAACGCCTGTACAAAGAACTGTTAAACAAAGACTGGTTTATGACCTTCCCGGATTTCAAAGCTTACTGCGAAGCAAAAGAAAAGGCCTTCGCTGACTACGAAGACCGCACCTCATGGGCAAGAAAAATGTTAGTCAATATCAGCCAGGCCGGATATTTCTCCTCTGACAGAACGATCGGGGAGTATGACCGGGATATCTGGAAATTAAGATGATCCTGGATTCAAAAATACTATGTTCAAAAGGTCAGAAAAACCTCCTGCAAGCAAGTTTGCAGGAGGCTTTTTTACTTCAGACCCGCCAAAAACATGGGTAAATGGCTGTGATCTGGCTCATTTCATATTATGATGTGAGTGTCAAAAGTAAATTTTGCCACTCACTGATGTAACCGGATTGCTCCATTGCTATGCAATTCCCGCAATCCTCGAACACCTCAAACTCCCATAAAATGGCGTGTTCACACCATTTTATTTCGTTTTCGGTGTTCGGCGTGTCAATAAGTATAAATTGCTTATTTGTGCGAGCACAAACGCAATTTATACTTTTGACACTTACATCATATTATTTTGTAATGTACGGATCAATTCTTCCATTACGATCGGCTTGGACAAAAATCCATCCATACCACATTTCAGTGCTTGCTTTCTGTCTTCGTCAAAAGCATTGGCAGTCATTGCAAGGATCCTGATCTTTGCCAGTGCCGGATCCTCCAGTGCACGGATCTGCTCCGTGGCCTCATATCCGTTCATTACAGGCATCTGAATATCCATAAGCACCAGATCATAAGTGCCTGGTGCTGAATTCTTCACTTTCTCCACTGCCTCTGCTCCATTTTCCGCTATATCAACCAGGAATCCATATTGTTTAAGAAGCTCCTCAGCAATTTCACGGTTTAACTCATTGTCTTCCACAAGCAATATACATCTACCTCTGAAATCAGGACCTGCTTCCGGAAGGATACGGTCCTCTGCCCCGGTCTGCTTCTGACCGATAGCAGCCATCAGTGTCTCTCTGATATCTGACATAAACAGCGGTTTTGCACAAAATGCATTTACTCCTGCTGCTCTGGCTTCTACTTCAATATCTGACCAGTCATAAGCAGTCAGGATAATGATCGGTGTATCATCACCCATACTGCGGATCTGCCGGGTGACTTCAATACCATTCATATCCGGCAGACGCCAGTCGATGATATAAGCATGGAATGCATCCCCCAGTTCCATAGACTGCCGTGCACGAAGAACGGCTTCCTTACCTGAAAGTGTCCATTCTGAACGCATTCCAACCTTTACAAGCATCTTTGTCACACTGTCACAGGTATTAAAATCATCGTCTACAACCAATGCCTTAAGGTCTTCCAGCTCTGCAATCTTCTCTATACTGCGCTGCTCTGACTGGATCCGCAATGGAAGACGGACTATAAATTCAGTTCCTTTGCCCTGCTCTGTCCGAACCTCAATGGTTCCCCCCATCATATCCACAATATTCTTGGTAATGGCCATACCAAGCCCGGTGCCCTGAGTCCTGCTGACCGTGGATGTCCGCTCCCGTTCAAAAGGAGAAAATATCTTCTGTACAAATTCCTGGCTCATACCGATCCCGCTATCCTTTACCCGGATCTCGTACAGCCCACTGCCCTTTTTCGCCCCAGGAAACTGCTTCAGCCGGACAGAAACGGTTCCCCCTGCAGGAGTAAACTTGATCGCATTAGACAAAAGATTTAACAGCACCTGGTTCAGTCTCGTTTTATCACAATAAACATCCTCATCTGTAATATCCATGGCATCCATATAAAGCTCTAGCTGCTTCGCATAGATATGTCCACTGATGATCGTCTTCAGATCATGGAGCATATCAGACAGACTGACCTCTGTTTCTTCCAGATGTATCTTCCCGCTCTCTATACGGCTCATATCCAGTACATCATTGATCAGTGAAAGCAGATGGTTGCTGGATGAAAGGATCTTTCCCAGATAATCCCTGACTTTTTCCTTATTGTCAATGTTGCTTACAGCCAGTGTAGTAAAACCGATAACAGCATTCATTGGCGTGCGGATATCATGGGACATGTTGGAAAGGAATGTACTCTTTGCCCGGTTGGCAGTCTCCGCAGCGCGGACTGCCTCATAAAGGGCCTGGTTCATTTTCTTATCAACGGTACGGTCAGACATAACCAGGATATATTTCTTTTTTCCGTTTACCTCACTGCCCATTGCAATAATATGAAACCAGCGTTGTTCCCCTGTTTTCTGGTGAACATATTCAAAATCCCATTCCTGCTGCTCATTTACCTGAATCTCTTTCAGATAATTCTTCTTTGGATCTTCAAAATGCAGTTTTCCCAAAACACCAATATCCTTCTGGATCTGTTCTACTGTAATACCCAGCAGTTTTTCCACATTGGGACTTACATAATCTGCCTTATATGTTTTTGCATCCAGCATCAGAAAAACGTCATCTACATTCATTGACAGCTTTTGAAACAGCTCATCCCTATAGAGGATCTCAATATCCCTTCTTTTCAGGCTTATCCTGTTCTTTTGGAGGATCAGTTCAATAATAAAAACAGCAATACCGAACACTATGGCCCCTCCAAGGAGCATAGTCCGAAGCTGCAGAGAATTCATGCTGGCATTGACTATATCAGCCTGGACAAGTCCCAGAAATATCCAGTCCTGATATTTCGATCTTCCATAAATCAGATAGTAGTTACTTCCATCCAGGTTCACCAGCATCGCATCTGTACGTCCCTCTTTAAATTTCCCTGAAAGTTCAAGGATCTTTTCTTCGGACATATTGGAATGCTCTCTTAAAACACCAAAGAAATTATACACGGTTCCCCATGCCTCAAAGGAATGATCGATGACAACACGGCCATCTGGATGAACCACATAACTCTTGGCATTTCCATTAAAAGCAGAGATATCCAGTACATCTACTATATCAGCGTTTTCATATGCAATGGCAATTGCGTCATATTCAAATCCCTGATAGCTTCCATGATACTGGGGGCTGGCAAATACAAGCATCTGTGGTTTTCCGGGAACTACTGCATTTGTTATGATATCCTCCCCCTGTGCTATCTTATCTTCAAGATCTTCCTGCAATCCAAGATAGCCGGTTTCACCTGTTAACATCTTATAGTTGCCGTCAGCTGACAGAAAATAGAAATATAAAAAACCGGCTTCATCCTGGGCTTTATCTACATAATCACGGATCTCGCTTTCATCAGAAGTCTTCTGCAGATACTCCCCCCACATATGAAGATAGGTCAGATTCTTATTTGTCAGTTCATTTAACACATTATTTGACTGACGAAAAACCTCAGTCAAATGAGAAACACTTTCCTCATAAACCGTTTTCGACACAAACTCAAAATACCGGAAAACAGTCAAAACGATCCCAATGAAGAAAACAATAAAGACAGCTATCCTTAATCGTTTTCTTATGAAAAAGTTCTCTCTGTCTGTATTACGATTTCCAATATCCATTCTTCTCACCTCAGGGTAATGTAGTCTTCAGGCTCTGCAAGAATAACATTACCCTCCGAAATATGTCCTGTCCAGGTATCTTTCACAGAAATATCTCCACTGTCAAATACAATATTTTTACCTGCAGGATCAGCTTCCATGTGTCGCGGTATTGCCAGACAGGTTACAGTAAACCTGTCATTGTCCCCAACTACTTTTCCATTCTTTGTAACTTTATCCAGCGTATAGCCATCGTCATTTTCCCTGACCTTCACAGAAATGCCGCTGACTACAGGCAGAGAGCCCCTGTTAAAAGGAATGAAACCTCCCTCATAGCCTTCTACAAAGTTTCTGACTGTCTCCTTCAGTTCAGACCCGCTCATCGTACACTTGTAAGCCCAAAGACCATTTGGCATGATCATTCTGCCTGCCATTTTTTCACTGTACTTTGCCTTAAGTACATTTCCTGTAAAGCTGTTTCCTGATGCGATCAGCACATCTGTGCCATAAATACCCCGCAAAGTGTTTGCCATAACAGAATACGCTTCATTCCCCCCATCGGTATGAAAAATATTAGAATAAGTTTTCTGTGGCTCCAGCACGATATTCTCAGAAGTGGTGCTTTCCTCAAGAAGCTGGGTATTAAATGACTGATAAGCCTGCTCTGCATCGTATTCCCCTGAGATCATCCTGGAAACCACATCCTTAGAAATGGCAAAAAAGTCATTTGACGCAATACGGATATACATATGGTTTTCTTCGATCACAGGCTTTACATCTTTCAGGTATTCTGTAAGACGGATATCTACATTCTGACTATAGCTTAATATATCCTGTCCCTCATAAACGATCTGGTTCTGTGCCTCCTCTGAAAGCATTGTATTCAGCACCTTCATTGCCTTCTGCCGGCGCGTTTCATCCTGTGTCAGATCACGGTTTAATGCCACCTGGAAATAGGGTGTAGTCATCAGCCACTTTTCGCCGTTCTCTTGAAAAAATGGCAGAAATGTTGTGTTGATCCCCTGGTCCTGAAATATTTTTACACCGAAAGAACTGCCAAAATACATGGCAACCTTACCGTTTTTGTACAATTCAGTCACATCATCATAATTCATATCCAAATCGTCCCGGCTCAATCCTGTATCCTTTATGAATTGCTCCATACGTTCAAAGACCTCCGGCCAGACTGTACTGTCCAGACCTTCTCTTTTTGTATTTTCCGGATCACTGTAGATGGTACGCCATTTGCGTCCGGCTGCTGAAGAAAGCTCTGAAGCAGACAGTCCCTGCAGCGTTTCCATACATGTATAATCATAATAATAGTCTGCAGCAAAACCACGGATACCTGCTTTTTTAAATTCCCTGCATGCAGAAACAAAGCTTTCGTAATCTGTTGGCAGAGGAATATCATACTTTTCAAAAAGATCCCTGTTCACTACAAAGCCATGGGCATCTGCACACACAGGAAGCCAGTTTACGCTGCCATCCCGGTTCGTAAAACTGTTAATGTATGTATTATAGACAGCACCTGCCTCATTGGTTGTGGAAAGATCCATCAGGCTGTCTTTAAGTGGGCTTGCATCATGAAGTGAAAAACGGCAGCAGGTTATAACATCCGGCAATCCACCGTTTTCCTTCAGGAACCGGTAGAAATCCAGGTCATTATTACCTACCACAAATTCAATATTAATATCCGGAAGCTGTTTCTGGATGTATGGGGCATATTTTTCATACAGCTGCGTGGACCACAAATATACTGTGATCGTTTCTGCATCTTCTTTTTCTGCACGCTTTCTGCCACAGCCTGACAGAAGTGATATAACTGTCACCATCACAAAAAGTACAGAAAACAATCTATTCCATTTTTTCTTTTTCATTACGGATCCCCCCAAAACTATTTTCCACTAATCCGCTGATCACTTTTACCAGTAATTTCACATCAACCGGTTTTGCAATATGTTCATCCATCCCTGCTTCTTTTGCTTTCAGCTTATCCTCGGTAAAGGCATTTGCTGTCATTGCAATGATGGGGACCACCTTTGCATCTTTCCTGTCCAGAGACCTGATTATCTTTGCTGCTTCATAGCCATTCATGACCGGCATCATAATATCCATAAGGATGACATCAAATCCACCAGGTCTGCTTTTTTCGAATATCTCAACCGCTTCCTGTCCATTCCATGCTTTCGTCACCTGGGCGCCCTCATTCTGGAGCAAAAATTCAGCAATTTCCATATTCAGCTCATTATCTTCTACCAGAAGGATATTCAGATCCTTTATGGATCTTTCCGATACATTCTTCTGTTCTTTATGTTTATCCGCATCCAGGTCTATTTTAAATGGGATCCGGAGCACAAAGGTCGTACCTTTGTCCCTCTCGCTTTCAAAGGTGATCGTTCCGCCCATTTTTTCTGCCAGGTTCTTGGTGATGGTCATCCCTAAACCTGTTCCCCCAAATTTAGAAGCTCCGCCCTTTTGCTCCCTGGCAAAGGATTCAAAAACATGCTCTTTAAATCCGCTGCTCATGCCAATACCTGTATCCCGGCATGTAAATTCCAGCATTGTACTTTCTGTACTGTGTGACGGGATTTCTTTGCAGCTTAGATCTATGTTTCCATAATCCTTATTGTATTTCACAGCATTACTCAGGATATTCATTAGCATACGTTTCAGATAAAGGGAGCTTCCCAGTAATTTCCGGTTCTTAATCTCTATTGTCTGTTCAACCTTTATTCCCCTTTCATCTGCCTGTCTGCTAACCAAGTCCATTACATCATTTATTGTCTTATAAACATCAAAAGGCTTTTCTTCCAGCAAAATTTCCCCTGATTCCAGCTTGCTCATATCAAGGACTTCATTGATCAGCTCTAAAAGAATATTTGAGGCTTCACGGATCTTTTTCCTGCAATCTGCCTGTTTCTGCAGATTATTGCTGTAATGATCCCCCACATCGACCATTCCGCAGATCCCATTAATCGGTGTACGGATATCATGACTCATCCTCTGGAGAAATTCTGTCTTCGCCCGATTGGCCGCCTCTGCCTTTTCAGCTGCTTCCAGAAGTTTTCTCTGATACTCCTGTTCTCTTTCCTTTTCTATTTTAATGCTGTTCTCCCTGGATTTTTTAAGAAGCAGCCATACCAGTGTCACCACCACCATATAAATAAACATGACCATTATCACATTTTGGGGCAACGTATGAAATACGGTACGCTCCGGAATATATGCATAAATGTAATAATCCCTTTGTTTCATCATCAGTCCATAATAGGAATCGTCAGCCACATTTAAATGCATTAAATGTCTGCTGTCTGCATTTTTCTTTAAAGCCTGGATCACCTCCTGTTTTTTCGCATCCTGACCGATAAGGCTGGTATCGTTGGAAGCAATGACCACACCATTATCCACGATCATGATCGTTCCGTCACTAAAGGTCTGATATCCATTTAACAGGCTCTGTATGGTCAGCTTATAATTTTGTAAAAACTCAGCAGATGTGTAATAATAAGTAATTACAATACCAGGTTCATCTCTCCTGGCACAGGCAGCTACATCTATATGCCCTCCATCATCACAGCTGATCTGCTGGGAATACACCTTTTCCTCATGGTCTGCAATATCCAGTATGGTTTCTTTATTAACATGTTCCTGTATTTTTGCAAAACGGCTTCTATCCCTACTCCCGCTCTCACTATATTCACCTACCGTGTTTCCATTTGCATCCAGTACTATAGCACCTGTCAGCCATAACTGGTCTGTACATTCTTCTAAAAGCTGATTGTTAAATTCTTTTCCGTCCTGTGTTTTTGCATCTATGACAACACTAACCTGTCTTGCACTGTCAATCGCACGTATCAGGCATTTACATTCTGATACCTCATTATAACGTGTATACACAGAACATTGTACCTTCACATAATTTACTATATTCAAAAGCCGGGATTCCTCACGGGCTTTACTAAAATAGAAAAAATACAGAACTGTAAAACAGATCAGGCACATACCCAGGACTGCACTGACAGTCCAGAATTTTATTTTTATCCAGTCCTGTTTATTCTTCTCCAATTTTATCTACCTCCAGATATTTCTCCGGATCATCAAGATACTTCCCGATGATTTTGGCGGCTGTTCCATCTTCTTTCATGTCAGCTAATGTCTGTTCTAATTTCTGGCAAATACCTCTGGTGTCATCCTTTGCAAAAGCAACTCCGAGCCCCACTGTCATAAGTGGTTCATCCAGGATACGCAGTTCCATATTATAATCCTTCATATATTGGATAATAGATTCCTCATGGGCTCCCAGAGCATCAACATAGCCTTTTCCTAAAAAAGTATATATCAATTCCCTGTTTTCCAGACTGATCAGATTACCCAGCTTAGGAATCCTTTCATCTGTCCGATGCAGAAATATCTCTTCCGGTTTTGTTGTTGACTGGACAGCAAGTTTTTTTCCCTTCAGATCACTTAATTTATAGATATCACTGCCAGGATTGACTGCAACAACCTGCCTGCTTATCATATACGGACCTGCCCACTGATAATCATCCAGTCGTCCTTTCATGGAAAAACAGCCCATAATACAGTCTATTTCTCCATTTTCTAACAGTTTCTTTTTCTGTTCCCAGCTGATGGGAATGATCTCTATCTTATATCCCATTCTTCCAAATGCTTCCGTCGCCAGATCAACATCTATTCCCGTCGGCATGCCATCCTCGTTTAGAAAATTATAGGGAGGATAATTATCACTTCCGATTTTTATAGCAGGATTTTTCGTTGTGTCAGTTATTTTATCTGTCTTATTGCATCCTGTGAGAGCTGTCATTAATACTGTCATTAATATAAGAAATATCAATCCAGCCGTAACTTTTTTCCCTTTTTTCACCTTAAAAACCTCATTTCCATATCCTGTCGGTACAATTTACTAATCGGTATTTGCGCCCCCCCATTGATTTTTATGCTTTTTATAGTCTTTTTCAGCACCTCCATCTCAACTGGCTTTGAAATATGGGCATTCATGCCTGCTGCCAGAGAATGTTGGATATCCTCTGAAAATGCATTGGCAGTCATGGCAATGACCGGGATCATCTTTGCCAGTTCATGTGAACTTTGGCGGATCGCCTTTGTTGCCTCATAACCATTCATAACAGGCATCTGCACATCCATCAGGATCATGTCATACTCCCCTGGCACAGACTGTCCAAAGGTCTCCACAAGCTTTTTACCGTTTTCACAGATCGTACACTCTGCACCCTCGATCTTTAACAGCTCTGTCAAGATCTCCGCATTTAGCTCATTATCTTCTGCACACAGGAACCTCATGCCTTTCAGGATATTGCCATCCGGCTCATCTTTTTCTATCTGTGATACCTTTTACTCAGACCATAAAAACGTTCCATATTCAAAATGTATACATTCTGGCTTCCATCCTCTGAAAGATATGGCATTAGACCAAACTTATCCCCTGTATCATCTGTTTCCCCAATACCCTTTTTACTTCCCAGCAAAAATAAAGTATTTCCTTCCATAAATTCTTTTCTGGTCTCCTCATCGCTTCGAGAATTCTTTTCATTCGCAGTAAACATACCCATATCTTTCCATTTCTGAATATATTCCATACAATCTTTCATTCCCTGAGCATCCCTTACATTTGCCTTTCCTGTCAGATGATCCTTCTGCCACTGCTTACCCTGGAAAGTGCCTGAAAATGCGGTATCCGCAATGTTGCACATATATTGAAAACCATAACCCGGATATTCGGTCTGTGCCAGGCACAGCTGTACTCCAGCCTCTTTCGCTTCTGCTGCCAGATTTTCCAGATCAGTAAATGATTTTGGAAGAGACCATCCATGCTCTTCCAATAAAGTCTTATTATAAGTGATGCCTATGCAGCTATAGGCTGACGGAAGCATATAAATAGCTCCATCATCTGAGATATCCTGCAGTCTGGCTTCTATAATAATTATCCATAAAATCATAACTGGAAAGATCGATCATTTTATCGCTCACGTCATTGATGTCCGGATCATAGATTGTCTGCGTACAAATATCCGGCAGATCATCTGCAGCTAACCTATTCTGTAAGTAAGCTGTTGTATTTGCACCAGAATAAGAAAGGATCTCCAGGTTTACTTCCGGATACCTTTCATATACCAGTGCAGCCAGACGATCGCAATCTAAAAAAGGAGCCAGGATCGTGACCGCTTCATGTTCACCAGATCCATTTTTATCTGCACAGCCGGTAAGACAAAACAATACCGCTGCAACAGATACCCACAGTATTTTTCTTAATTTCATAATTTTACTTTTCCTGTCTTCTCCTGTTTTCTTCTGCTGACCATTCAAGTTGTCTCAAAATTCAGAAAACTAATTTTATTATACGCCCACGCCCCATCGTACACAAGAAAAATATCACTTCTTTACTGTTTAAAATCGAAAAAAGCACCTGCCACTATTCAGTAGTCCAGTGCTTTGGGGTATAAGATCCAGAAAAGGACACTCATCCTGAATTATTCATAGAGCAATTTCTAATCTAAAGACTGCTCTGCGAATCCCAAAATGATCCGTTGCAGCCATAACTTTTTCAAAACCAGCCGAAAAAGGGTATAAAATCCCTATGCTCAGTTTTGAAACAATTATTGGGCTGTTGTGGTTCGTTAATAGTTGTTATTCCAGCTGTACATTTAGCTTTCCTATTGATGAAAGAGTATCATAGAATTCTTCCTTATAAGGGCAGCTACTGCACAGCTTGAATATGATATATCTTGCTGAATGCACTGCCCTTGCGGCAATCTTCAGCAACTTTAAACGTATGGTATCAATACGTTGTTTCCGCATTTTTGCGGATAATACCAGTCGTCTAAACCAGTTAAATATGTTATACGCAAGAGCATGTACCTGAACCCTGTTTGCATTTACAATCCGGTTATGGCTGCTTACAGCAGCAAAATCAAAACCAGACTTGCTTTCTTTAATGAAGATTTCTTCTTGTTCGAGACATAATAATGATCCTTCTTTCTGTAGTGTTTACAGTATATCAGATTCATTAAGAAATGTCTCTTGAAGTGTCTTAAATTACGATACCATTATATTGTTTTGTGGGTAACATAATTATACAATAAAAGGTGTCCTTTTTGATTGCTTATGCAGAAAAAACAGTAACTTTTTATTCAATATGAGAATTCCCCGTTCTGCCAGATGAATCCCTGGCAAAACGGGGAACTTTTTATCTTAAAAGCGAAATCCCTGAGGAAAATGTATAATTCCTGGCAGTCCTTAATTTTAAAGGGATTTATTGAATTCTAATTTTTCTTTATGAAACACCCCTGGCATCATGAGGGATATTGCCATATTTTCTGCTTAATAATACCGCCTCATATTCGAAAAAGAGTAGTGTAGATAAATTATATGATGTAAGTGTCAAAAGTATAAATTGCGTTTGTGCTCGCACAAATAAGCAATTTATACTTATTGACACGCCGAACACCGAAAACGAAATAAAATGGTGTGAACACGCCATTTTATGGGAGTTTGAGGTGTTCGAGGATTGCGGGAATTGCATAGCAATGGAGCAATCCGGTTACATCAGTGAGTGGCAAAATTTACTTTTGACACTCACATCATTATATGCATTTAATTTCGCCATATGCAATTCCAAACCCCAACTTCCTTCTCTCCCACTATTTTCCTGACCTCTCGAAAAAATATTTCTCCACTAGTGTACTGTATCATTCACTTTCAGCAAAATGACGCAGAATGAATTTTCAATCTGCAAGGCGAAGGAATGAGGCGATGCGGTGGCATCGTCGATTGACGACAACACAGCAGATGGAAATTCAGGCAAGTCATTATGCGAAATGTGAATGATACAGTACACTAGTATAATCCACAATAATTATCCGCCCCTTTCACTTGTCTAAATTTCCATCTGCCGCGTCAGCTTCAATCGACGATGCTACCGGCATCGCCTCATTCAGCTTCCTTGCACATGAAAATTTATCCTGCGTGTAAGGGATCGGTAATTATCGTGGATTATACCAGGTTCCCCTAATTTGTTCGCTCGCCGTCAGGCGTTTGCCGCCATCAGGCGGCGCATTCAATGAATAAATAGAAAGATAAATGGAAAAGAAAATCATAACCACCCGTCCAACGGGTGGTTTGCACTAGGGCTATAAGCCCTTGTTACTAGGCCAGCGTCTCAAGGCGCTGGCTTTCTCTTTAGACTGTGGGAATTCTGTTTACACAGCCTTCCCACAGCTCCGTTCAAGCCATATTGCTCTTGACTCGTCGCTACCCCTTAAAGGGTATTGTTACTACTTGGCATTAACCCTTAAAAGGGTCTTCATATTCCTTTACACTTAGCTTATCCATTGCTATATCATGCTTTTCCTGCTCTTGGATATATTTTTTTATTGTAGCCTCATTTAATCCTACTGTGCTAACATAATATCCTTCTGCCCAGAAATGACGATTTCCAAATTTATACTTTAAATTTGCGTGTTTATCGAATATCATAAGCGCACTTTTCCCTTTTAAATATCCCATGAATGATGATACACTTATCTTTGGCGGAATACTTACTAACATATGGATATGATCTGGCATTAGATGACCCTCAATAATTTCAACACCTTTATAACTACACAATTGTTTTATAATATCTCTTATATCCGCTTTGTATTGATTGTAAATTATTTTTCGTCTATACTTAGGTGTGAAGACGATATGATATTTGCACATCCATTTCATATGCGCAAGTGAATTTTCTTTCTTCGCCATAAATTACCTTTCCTTTCTGCAATACAGCCTGAACAACTCTATTGTAAACGGAAAGGTGATTTTTTGTATAACAATCGACGCGCACCCGCATAGCGGGTGGTTTATTGTTTCGCCCATCTCCATTTTTCGGAACAACGAAAAACTCCAATGGGCTCAACAGACTAAAGTCCATAATAAAAACGGCGCTGATGCGCCGGCAATCAAGGAATTTATACAACCAATGCACTTTTTTATTCAATGAAAAAGCCGAGGGAGCAATGAAAATTTAGAAATATCTACTTGCATATGGCGAAAATAAATACATATAATTATCTCAACATTCATACACATCCTATATATTTTAGTGCAGAACATTATCGGCCATATAAAAAACGGTCAAAAACCCGCTGTTGCATGATTTCCATATAGCAGCGGGTTTTTGGCCGTAATTCTTTGCTAAAAATCTTCAATACATATCCCAGCCGGGCCTATGAATATTCCTGGCATCCAGTGATAAATTTAAGCGTTTTCTCATCACATTAATTTGCTTTCTCCACAGAAATAATGGTTCCTGTAAACGCATCCACTTCGCTGAGCTCTCCCGTATAGGTTACCGTTACCTCATCTCCTTCTTTAACATCTGATAAGCCTTCCGGTGCGGTATCGAATGTCATTGCATAGATACCCTTATCGCTCTCGATCGTGAACATAAAATCCTTGATCTCCTCAATCTTTCCTGTCACAGATTCCGTTTTTTCCTCTGTTTTCTGCGATTCAGACTGAATTGTCTCGCTCTGGGTAGTTTCTGCCTGGGTCGTTTCCGCCTGGGTAGGCGCTGCTGTGGTTGTATCAGCCTTGGCACCGCATCCAGCAGCCAAAGCCGCGGTCATCATCAAAACTGCAATAAGATTTCTTTTTTTCATAATAAAGCCTCCAAACTAAATAATATTTGATTTTTTTAATTACACTAATTAGACGTATTGAAACCCTGAAAAGTTTCAAAAGCTCTAAAAATTTTTCATTAATTTTTTTAATGGCTATCTGACGTATGAATAAGGTCGTAAAATCGCAATGTCATTAACTTAAAAGCAGAAGATATTTATTCCTAAAAGGATTAGATATCTCCTGCTTTTTTTGATATGCTTATATTGTAAAAAGAAGCCATGAACCTGCTCAAAAAAGGATGTGATTATACATGAAACATTCTCAGAAACGTACATTCATGGATATAGAAAAAATGAGTTCTGATGAATTTAAGGCATTTTGCCGATCAGGTAATAAAAATCATTTTACCAGAATTCGAAAAATGCCTCTTCAGGATCTTCTTTTCACAATGATAAACAGAAAGGGGCTGACGTTGGCATTGGAACTGAGAAATTATATGAAACTTGCTCATCCTGGTGTGTCTATTTCAAAACCAGGATATCTGAAACAGCGTATGAAACTTAATCCAGATGCTTTTTTAGAATTATATAAATATCATAACCGTAACTTTTATGCAGATTCCATCTTTTCAACTTACAAAGATCATTTAATATTAGCCGCTGACGGCTCAGATATTAATATTCCTACCACTGCTGAAACACTGAAACTGTACGGTTCTGCAAGCCGAAAAAATACAAAGCCCCAAGCTCAAATAGGATTAGGCTGTATTTATGATGTAATGAATCGTATGATACTGGAGAGTGACTGTAATAAGGTGAAATTTAATGAAATGCGCCTGGCCAAAAAACAGATGGAGCGAATACCGGAAACAATAGGCAACATTCCCTACATTATTATCATGGACAGAGGCTATCCTTCTACGCCAGCGTTTATACATATGATGGATAAGGATATTAAATTTATCGTACGTTTAAAAAGCAGTGATTACAAAAAAGAGCAAAGCAGTTTAGCAGAAAATGACCAGCTAGTTAAAATAAAACTTGATAAGTCAAGGATCAGACACTACGAGGGGACACCGGATGGAGAACGTATGAAAGAACTCGGTGAAATTTCATTGCGTATGGTAAAAATCCTATTAGAAAACGGAAGTTTAGAAGTTTTAGCTACAAATCTTCCACAAACTGAATTTCATACAGAAGAAATCAAAGAATTATATCATATGAGGTGGGGAATAGAGACTGCGTATGAAACACTAAAGAGTCGGTTGCAGTTAGAAAATTTTACAGGTACAAAACCCATTCTGTTATTACAAGATATATACAGCACTATATATCTGAGCAATTTAGCCGAAGATATCATATTAGACACAGAGCGTGAACTGGATCAGAAAGAAGCAAACAGAAAACATAAAATGATGATCAATCAGATTGTCAGTATTGGAATCTTAAAAAATGATCTGATTTATATACTTCTTGAAACGGATGATCAAAAGAGAAATATATTATTTCAGCAAATATACGAAGATATCAGTAAGAATCTTGTTCCTATTCGTCCTGATCGGCATTATATCAGAACGAATGGGCGGTTAGCAGGAAAATATTCGAATACCCATAAAAGAGCGTACTGAGCTGAAAAATACGCATATAGAGAAGGGGGATACGTATGCTCATATAAAAAACAAAAAGCAGGAATCATAGTTTTATAAAGGCTTACGATTTCTGCTTTTTGCTAAAGTTAATGACATTGCGTAAAATCGTCGGGTAGTGTAAAATAGTTTGTGTTTTTGGTAAAAAATAACTCCTTTTTGGTAAGAATTCAGATATGACAATTCTTATCGAAAAGGAGTATTTTTTATGGCAGTTGCAAAAGAACAAATTCGACAGATCATCTCAGAAAACAACATTAATAGCGTTGCAGATATATACACGCTTCTGAAAGACAGTTTCAAGGATATCCTGCAGGAGCTGATGGAGGCAGAACTGGATGCAACTCTTGGCTGCGAGAAAAACCATAAGGGAGATCTACAGACAGACAATAAAAGAAATGGTCATTCTACAAAAAACTTAAAGAGTCAATACGGTGAATTTCAAATCGACGTACCAAGAGACCGTAACGGTGAGTTTGAACCAAAACTCATCCCTAAATACCAGAGAGATATTTCCGGGATTGAGGAAAAAGTGATATCTTTATATGCCCGTGGTATGAGTACACGTGACATCCACGACCAGCTCCAGGATCTTTATGGAATTGAGCTATCAGCTGAAATGGTCAGCAAGATCACAGACAAAATACTTCCTCAGGTTAAGGAATGGCAGTCCCGTCCTCTGAACCCGGTTTATCCGTTTGTCTTTATGGACTGTATTCATTATAAAGTACGTGAGGATGGCAGAATCCTGAGTCGTGCTGCGTATGTAGTTCTTGGCGTTACAGTGGAGGGATACAAAGATATCCTCAGCATCACAGTAGGCGCAAATGAAACCAGCAAATTCTGGCTTGGGATGCTTAATGATCTTAAGAACCGCGGAGTAAAAGATGTCCTTTTCTTCTGCGTGGATGGTCTTCCGGGTTTTAAAGAAGCTATTCAGGCAGTTTATCCGCAGGCAGAGATCCAGAGATGTGTGATCCATATGCTACGCAATTCTTTCAAATATGTAAATTATAATGATCTGAAAAAGTTTTCCTCGGATTTCAAAGAAGTGTACAATGCTCCGAACGAAACAGCCGCTTTAACAGAGCTGGAAAACATGAAAGAAAAATGGGGGAAGAAATATCCGTACGCGATCAGTAACTGGGAAAATAATTGGGAAGATGTAAGTTCCTTTTTTCAGTTTTCTAATGATATCAGACGCATTATGTACACGACAAATATCATAGAAGGATTGAACCGCCAGTATCGGAAAGTCACGAAAACGAAAAGCGTATTCCCAAGCGATTCTGCATTGGAAAAGATGCTGTATCTTGCCAGCGAGAACGTAGTCAAAAAGTGGACGCAGAGATACCGGAACTGGGATCAGGTATTGAATCAGCTGATAGTCCTTTACGGAGAACGGCTTACTGCTTATCTGTAAGAGAAAAGAAAAGCAGGAATGGGGAAGCTCTTTTAAGCCCCTTATTCCTGCTCTCTGTCTATTCCTTCGGCATTTATAATATTGCCAGAAATTTCCGATCCTATTCCAGAGGTCGGGTGTGGGCAGAGCCCACAAAAGGCAATAATCATGATGCCTTACTTGTCATGCAAAAAAATCGAAAATGATGTATATAATTTTCCTACATGGCAATACTGTAAGTACAAAGATATATTCGACAGCCGCATAATCATTAATTCGACAGCAAAATTTTACATATCTATTTCTTATCAGAAAGATTTACTTTCCATAGACAAAAGAATTTTTACACCCTCTGAAAAAGCACTAAATCCGTCAAAAGTTCAACGGGTTCAATGCTTTTCTTGTGTTCAGTGAAGTTTTTTAGAATTAGAGTGGCAAATGGGTGGCAAACCGCCCTTTTCCACACTTCAAAAAGCCTTGGAAATGCTTATTTTATGCGGGTTAAACTGCAAATTGTTTCCACATGCTCCGTAGCCGGAAACATATCAAATCCTACTGCTTCCTTCGCCTTATACCCCAGCTTCTTCATATAAGCCAGATCTCTTGCCAATGTCTCTGGGTTGCAGGAAACATAAACTACTTTTTTCGCTCCCATCTTTGCAATGGAATCCATGAACTCTTCGGTACTTCCGCTTCTCGGGGGATCCATGATGACTACGTCGGCTTTTTCACCAGCCTCTGCCATATTGACCAGGAAACGGCCGGCATCATTGCAGAAGAAACGGATATTGGATATCTGGTTCATTTTGGCGTTGTTGATGGCATCCCGGACTGCATCCTGGTTTAATTCCACGCCAATCACATTTTGGGCCTTTTTGCTTGCAATAATACCAATAGTTCCTATACCACAATACGCATCCACAACCGTCTCTTTTCCAGTCAGTCCAGCCAGCTCCAGAGCCTTTGTATACAATTTCTCCGTCTGGACCGGATTTACCTGATAGAAAGAACGGGAAGAAATACGGAAGCTACAGCCGCACAGCGTATCCACAATATATCCTTTTCCATACAGCACATGCTCCTTTTCCCCCAGTACCATGCTGGTTCCCCGTCCATTGATATTCTGGACAATGGTGGTGATCTCCGGATGTTTCTCTCTTAATGCCTTTACGAAATTATTCTTTGACGGAAATACAGGGGAAGCTGTTACCAGTACCACCATGATCTCCCCACTTTCAAAGCCTCTGCGGATCAGCACATGGCGCAGCAAGCCATAACCAGTATCTTCATCAAATGTACGGATCTTAAAGGACTTTAACATACCGCGAATAGTGCCAATGATCTCATCTGCCTTCTGGTCCTCGATCATGCACTTCTCCACAGGTACTACATTATGGGTATTTTCCTGATAAATACCGGAAATAATATTGCCCCTTCTATCCCTATCAAATACAGCATGAACTTTGTTTCTATAATAAAACGGATCTTCCATTCCTATCATGTCTTTTACAGGACAGATTCCCTTCAACAATGTTTCCAGACGCTTTCTTTTCGTCTTTAACTGCTCTGCATAAGGCATATCCAGCATCTGACATCCGCCACACTGACGCATAACAGGACACATGCTCTTTTTAGCGTTCTTCTTTCCCTTTTCCACGTTCTGGCCAGACTGCTGTTTCAGAACCGGCTTTCCAAACTTTGCCGCCTTCTGTTTCTGCTCTGACCTTTGCTTCTGCTCTGTTCTCTGCTTCTGCTCTGACCTTTGCTTCTGCTCTGGCTTTACCCCTTTCACAGCTCTGCTTTCCGGTCTTTTATTTTCCCTTTTGGGGCTTCCCTGTTTTTTTCCTTCCTGTACTCGTTTTCCCTGTATTCTATTTTCCTGGGATCTATTCCCTTGAACTTTCTTTTCCTGTTTTTTCTTTCCCTGCACGTTTTTTTCCTGCATTTTTACACCTTTTTTATTCATATCCTATCGACAATTTATTTCTTCGCTCTTATAATCGTACTTATTAACATCCAAACATCCTAAAACAACGAGGTGACATTTATGAGCGAAACATCCACATCACAAGATCCTGTTTCTTACTATATTGACCATACTATATACACTGGCCGCCCGGCAGATACTACCAGCCGTCTTCCAAAGGAGATACGCACCTATGACCTGTTAGACTCCCTTGGAATCGCCTATGCCCGTGCAGACCATGACACACTTCCCACTATGGAAGCATGCCAGGAAGTAGGTAATCTTTTAGGCATTGAAATCTGCAAAAACCTGTTTCTTCGCAATACCCAGAAAACTGCCTTCTATCTGCTGATCCTTCCAGGCCGCAAAAAGTTCAAAACAGCCGCTCTCTCCAAGCAGATCGGCAGCGCCCGCCTTTCCTTTGCCGAACCGGAATTTATGGAACAGTACCTTAACATCACTCCCGGTTCTGTCAGTGTTCTCGGTCTGATGAACGATCCAGAAAACAAAGTCCGGCTGCTCATAGACAAAGATATCCTAAAGAATCATCCTTACTTCGGATGTCATCCATGCATCAACACCTCCAGCCTGAAATTCCGCACAGAAGACCTGTTAAACAAGATCCTCCCTGCTATCCACCATGACTATACCATGGTAGATCTTCCATACGCAGAATAATCCAGCAAACTTAGCAGATACATCTTTAATGCATTCCCAACCTGCACAGATACCTGAAGCTGGCCGCAATGGTCCCTTAAATCGGGGCCGTTGCCTTTCTTAACCACTCTTTCTCCTGGTCATCCATATATGGACTGATCTTCTCAAACACATCTTTGTGATATGCGTTAAAAAGAGCAATATCTCTCTCTGTCATCAGCTCCTTCACTACCGCATCCTTATCAACCGGTACAAAGGTAAGAAACTCAAACTTCATAAACTGGCCATACTGGTTCTTCTCATCCTTTACGCAAAGGATCAGGTTCTCTGTACGGATACCATGGCTTCCTTCAATATAAAGTCCCGGTTCATCAGAAGTGATCATTCCAGCTTCCAGAACACCATTATCATGTCGCTCCGGCACCATACGGAAGCGGATACCATTTGGTCTTTCATGAACATTTAACAGATAGCCCACGCCATGACCAGTTCCATGGTCAAAATTCAGTCCTCTGCTCCAAAATGGCTCTCTTGCCACATAATCAAGGCTTAAGCCTCTGCACCCATATAAAAATTTCACTTCTTTTAATCGCAGCATGCTTATAAGGACCAGAGTAAAATGCTCTTTTTCTTCCTCTGTCAGCTCTCCTAACGCAATGGTACGGGTAATATCTGTCGTTCCCTCATAATACTGGCCACCGGAATCTACCAGATAAAATCCATGATCTTCCAGTACCGTATCACTTTCCTTTGTTGCAGAATAGTGACACATAGCCGCATTCGCCCCATAAGCAGAGATCGTAGCAAAGCTTGGCTCAATATAGCCTTCCTGCTCCTTCCTGAATTCCTCTAACTTATCCTGGACACCCAGCTCTGTAAGACGTTCTTTTCCAATATGGTGCTTTAACCAGTAGATAAAACGGGTAACAGCTACACCGTCCTTAATATGAGCCCTCTTCTCATTTTCAATCTCAACCGCATTCTTCACTGCTTTCGCATCAGAAGTGGGATTCATCTTATCAACCAGTTCATTCTTATCCTTTAGCACGTTATACAACGCATAATTGATATGCTGCTTCTCCATAAGAATCTTATGTCCGGTAATATCTGTTGCCATTTTATAAATATCATCATAAGGCAGTATTTCTGTTCCTAAATTTTTCAGGTATTTAACCATATCTATATCATGATAATTATCCATATATGGATATGCTTCTCCGTGAAGCACTTTTTCATTTACAAACAGATACAATTTATCCTCTGTTACGATCACGTAGGAAAGCACTACCGGATTATAAGCAATATCATTTCCCCTGATATTTAACAGCCATGCAATATCATCCAGCGATGTCAGGACATACATATCCGTATGTTCCTTCTTCATTTTTGCACGAAGCTCTTTTAATTTTTCTTCTGCTGTCTTTCCTGCATATTTCTCATGTAATGCCCATGCCGGCTCCATGGACAGCGCCGGACGGTCTTCCCAGATCTCACCCACCAGATCATCACTGCAAAGGATCCTTGCATTCTTTTCTTTCAGGCGCTTTTCCAGATCAATGCCGGTCAATGCATTGACTACTCTTCCGTCAAAACCCAGACAGCCATTTTCCGGCACTTCTGCTTCCAGATATCCGGCTACAGAAGGCACGCCTTCCTGCCCCATTTTCATCATTTTTACAGAAGTTCCCTGAAGCTGTACTGCCGCCTGGACAAAATATCTTCCATCTACCCACAGGCATGCTTCCTTCATGGTCACTACTGCAATTCCCGCAGAACCGGTAAAACCTGTCAGGAACTGTCTGCATTTAAAATGATCTCCCACATATTCAGACTCATGAAAATCAGCAGTAGGCACCATATAGGCATCCATGCCACGTTCCTTCATCTTTGTTCTGAGCAATTCTAATTTCTGATCCACGGTCATTTTTTCCGCTGATCCGCCATTCATTGTATTCATATTCTATCTCCTTCTCCTGTACTCACATGGCTGCATATTTTCATCTATATCCATCCAAAGTGTCTGCATGCCTTCCATACTCCATCCCGGGCAATATCATCTGTCACATAATCAGCCGCATCTTTCAGCTTCTGGACTGAATTTCCCATGGCAATCCCGGTTCCTGCTGCCTGAACAATCTCATAATCATTCATGCTGTCTCCAAATGCCACCGTCTGGCTTATATCCATTCCATAGTATTCACATAAACGTACCAGTCCATTTGCCTTGGATGCTTGTATTTCTATAATATCTGCCCCTAACCGGCTGGAAAATAATGGAAATTTAAGTTCCGGAAAATGTGCCTCCAGATCAGACACCGGACCAGCTTCTCCAATATAAGCTAACGTGCGTACCGGCAGTTCCAGCATTTTCCAGGGATCCTGAAAATCACGCATGCTCTCTCCCCAGCGGATCTTGTCGATCCGTTCTACCTCTGCCGGATTCACAAAGTAATCCTTATCATCGATCGTCAGCCCCACGGCAATTTCCCTTTCTTCCCCATAGGAAAGCAGGCGTTTTAAAAGCTCTTTATCCATAAAATGCTCATACAGCAGTTCATCCCCGGCAACCACACGGGTTCCATTCATATGGATCACTGCATCTGGCCTTATCTGTTCTTTGTAGCCCACACTGACCATTCCATCCATATTTCTGCCGCTGGCGATGACGATAATACTGTCTTTTCGCAGCATCTCCACCGCTTCTATGGCACTGTCCGGTATCTTCCATGTAGCCTGATCTAAAAGTGTCATATCCAGATCAAAACTTACGATCCTTTTCTTATCTGTTTTGCTGCCTGTCTTTTTATTGATCATCTGAAAAACTCCTCATTGCGGTATACATTAAAAAACGTAACTGTTCAGAGCCAACCTCCAAAATGCTACGCATTTCGTCGGTGTGGCGTATCCGCCAAATAAAATTTCAAAAACAGTTTTAAAAATGCAAGCATTTTATACCTGTTTTTTGAAATTTTGCTTGGCTCTGAACAGTTACAAAAAAACAAAATCGGGGCTTTTCAAACAGCCTCTTTTCTGTTATACTATAATAGTTATGAACATCGGAGTATGGCGTAGCTTGGTAGCGCGCTCGGCTGGGGGCCGAGAGGTCGCAGGTTCAAATCCTGTTACTCCGATTTTCTTTTTTTATTAAGGGTTTTTGATGATTTTAGTCATCAGAAGCTCTTATTTTTTTGATCACCGTTCCAGATGATACCGAATTGCTGTATGCTTTGCACTTCCGCAATTCTAAAAACATCCCTAATCCGCTTATTTTTCTTTAAATACTGGCTTCTTACTCATGTTTTTAGCAGGTCCCAAGTCCAAAAATCCTCCTGCTGGCAAGCCTGTTCCGGATTTCCACTCTTTTGCCCCTGGCATCATCATATAGATTCTATCGAAAAAATATTAAATTATCAATATTTTTCACCTGCAAATCCAAAAACTTCTTAAATGTTTTCTCGGAATCTTTCTGTACCTGATTTTGCGAAAAGATTTTTTGTCAGCCGCAAAGGCAGGTGCATGAAAGACTCCGAGAGAACCTATAACATAAAAGGAGTGAGCATACCATTTCATATACTCACTCCCAAATCCTGTCTTACTTATTTGTACCTTTTATTCCTCAACGCTCTCATTTCTATGCTCCATATTCCTGAACAAATGGGTACAGATCAGGATCGCTACCACAATAGACAGATAGTCTGCTGCAGGCTGTGCATAGATAACGCCTTCCAGTCCAAACATATGATTTAAAATAAAGATCAGCGGGATAAAGATCAATCCCTGACGACAGACAGTCAGGACCAGCGACGGGATCGCTTTTCCCATTCCCTGGATCGTATTGATACACAGGAACAAGATCCCCAAAAACGGTGCTGACAGCTGCAATGCAATGACCATCTGGATACCATAGGCAATAACCTGGGCATCATTGATAAATACCTGTACCAGTGTTTTTCTTGCTGCCATCATAAGCAGTGTCAGGATCGTTCCCATGACCACAGACACAATACCTGTAAATTTAAATACCTGCATCAGACGTTTCTTATTTCCTGCGCCATAATTATATCCGATCAGCGGCTGGATACCTACGCAAAGCCCGATCTGTAATAACACTACCAGCATATTCGATTTCATGGCAACGCCCATTGCCGCTACCGGCGTATCTCCATATCCTACTAATGCCTGATTCAGGACAATGTTTGCAAAACTCATTAAAATATTATTTAAGGAAGCAGGAATACCAATTGCTACAACTCCCCTTGCGATTCCTCCGCCTATCTTAAAATACTTTAAACTAATGGTCAAAGTAGACTTTTTCCTAAGAAAATACTGCAGATAAAACAGGCATGCTGCAATATTTCCAATGATCGTAGCCAATGCTGCGCCTGTTACTCCCCAGCCTAACATCAGGATCATAACCGGATCCAGCACAATATTTACAATAGTTCCAAGCAGGTTTCCCACCATAGACTCTCTGGCCGCGCCTTCTCCTCTTAAGATATTGGCAAATGCAGTGGAAAACAGGATCGTTGGCGCACCAATGGAAATGATCAGCAGATATTTTCTGGCAAAACCAATGGTATTTTCACTGGCTCCGATCAGTCTCAAAATCACTTCCATCCCAAGTACAGAAAAAATTGCCACGATCACGCCCAGTCCCAGTGCACCATAGCAGCAGAATGAACTGATATGCCAGGCACGCTCCTTATGCTTTTCTCCCAGTGCCCTGGAAATAGCCGAACTTCCACCGATGCCAAACAGGTTTCCAAGTGCCATAAAAATCATAAATACCGGTGTTGCTAAAGATACAGCAGCAACCTGCAGCGGATCCTGGGTCTGACCAATAAAAAAGGTATCTGCCATGTTATAAATGACAACTACCAGCATAGATATCATGGTAGGAACAGCCATAGTAGCCACTGCTTTAGGTACCGGAACTTTTTCAAACAGATCCGTATTGGTTTTCATTCATTTCTCCTTTCTTTTTCCCACATTTTCTCCATTGTATGCTTTTTACATTTTGTCTTATTTTTAACGTATTTAAGCCATTTTTCATAAGCATTCTGCCATTGTGAACTACATCGGCAATTGAATTACCGAGCATCTGATTACGAAGCATAGCTCCGTAGTTCCAGAGGTGCGTCCATGACACCCTTACTGCTACCCAGATGGGTTACACAGCTACTTTTATTATTTTTGTACTGCTCAGCCCGGTTACGGGCATATCAATTTCTTTGCCGGATACGGCATGATATTTTCTCAAAATGTTATAAGCTCCTACTGCATCTGCATTGTAGATCACGGTATCTACAATGTAGATGCCACGTTTTTTTCGATTCCTTTTCTCTGCATAAATGCACGATACTTCTTCTGACTGTGGCGGACATTGACTGGAATAACTTTCTTCCTGTCTTATCAGGCGAATCCCTTTCATTTTAAACTTATACTCTAACTGCATATAGATACGGGCATATGGCAGACTGTGAATCTTCTGGTTGTTTTTCCTTCCCAGGTTTTTCTCTTTACGAATCCCCTTTATATCTCCAATTACAACCGTATGAATATCATTCTTTACACAATAGTTCGTGATATATCGTGTCATCTTATGAATATAATCTTTGATACAGTCATTTTTCTTTCGATAGAGTTTCTGCAGATGCTTAGATGTTTTCAGATCCTCCATTTCCCTTGCAGCCTGGATCCGGCCCCATTGTGACTGGACTCTCGCGATTTCCTTGTTATAAAAATAAGAAAGAGAAAGATATTCCCTTCCAATAATAAAAGTTTTCCCTACATTATCATAACAAGTCATAAGATTATGCAAGCCCAGATCAATCGACAGATAATGTCCATTATCCTCTTCTGGCAAAACATCTTCCACCTCATAAATAACAAGGATCCTGCTGGTTCCGTCATTTGCCGGAGGATATATTTTTATCTGTTTTATGATATCCATGTTTGAAAAAACAGGATTTTTCAAATAAAGGTATGCAGCACGAATATCATAGGTATGAGCCATATACTCCTTCAGCTTTTTCGGTAAAGAAAGTCTTACATTGAAAGAGCCTTTTTCATGTTGAATGCCATTTTGCATATACGTAATCGGCATTTTATCTTTCTTATATCTTGGTGTTCCCGGATTCTCGATACCTCCACTTTCTTTTAACTGGTAAAAGGATTTCCATGACTTGTCCAAAAGCTTGCAGATTTCCTGTGCAGTCTGTGACGGGAGTGATTTGAACCACAGATCATCTTTATGTTTTGATTTCTGATAATACCAGTCAGGATATTTCTCCAATCCCAGATTTTTGTAGTTGTTTCTCTCATAATTGCAAACATTCCAAAGCTTGTAAGCCGCATAACACATGTGTCCTACAATATTTGCATCATTTTTATTTAATACAATGGTTGTTTCATGTGTTAACAGCATATTTTCCCTCCTTCTAGTAAGATTTGCTCTGATGCTCGATATAGCGTCGGATATTTTCTTCCGACACCGAACCGATTGTTTCTACATAATATGAGTGATTCCAAAGCTGACCTTTCCAAAGTTTCTGACGGATTGCCGGATATTTTTCAAAGAATTTTCTTCCTGTAATTCCTTTTAAATACTTTACAATATCAGTCACTGACAGTTTCGGCGGTGCAGACACAAAGCAATGAATATGATCACCTTCACCAACTTCAAAAAGATGAACCGTAAAACCTTTATCGGATGCTATTTTCTGAACCAGTTCTTTTAGATAAGTTTCAATCTCTGCTGATAAAATTTTCCTGCGATATTTCACTGACCATACCACATGGTAATTAATATTATATACACAAGTTCTTGAATGTATTAAATTCTCTTTCATACACATAGTATACTGTTATATGGAAAGAAACGCAAGTAAAATCGAACATATTTTCGATTTTACTTGCGTTTCAGACGCTTTCATCTCGGCAATTGAATAACCGAGGATTCTCGCTTATTATCCTAAACATAATATACGCATTTGTCAACTGTTATTTTCATTGCTATTAAACTGTTATTTTTCATTACTATTAAACCGCAATTCCCATTGCTCTACCACTAACCTTGCTGTATAATAGGTTTATAACACGAAATGGAGAATGACTATGTTAGTTTCAACAAAAGGGCGTTACGCACTGCGTATTATGATCGACCTGGCAGAGCACTAGAAAGACGGATATACTCCGCTTAAGGAAACAGCCGCACGCCAGGGGATCTCTGAAAAATATCTGGAAGGGATCATTAAAATTCTTGTAAAAGATAAAATGCTTGCCGGAGTCCGCGGAAAAGGCGGCGGATACAAACTTACCAAAACCCCTGACCAGTATACTGTAGGAAGCATCCTGCGTCTGACAGAAGGCTCACTTGCACCTGTATCTTGCCTGGAATCCCCTGAAGCAGTTTCCTGTGACCGGATAGACAGCTGCCGCACTCTTCCCATGTGGAGAGGACTGGACGAACTGATCAACAATTATCTGGACAATATCACTCTCGCCGACCTGGTCCAGCCAGATGAACAATGGAGCAATTATGTGATCTGATAAATCCAAAAAATCTTCAAATGCGCTATTGGTGCATTTTACTATGAAAGTCCCGGACGGCAGCCGCGAATGAGCCATGCTTGCATGAGCGAATTCACGGGTATCGGACGGGCAAGCCGGTATGAGCAAGGAGCGCGATAGCGCGGATTGCGAATGCTGGCGACGATTGCGGGAGCACCAAAGGTGCGGAGCAATCGGCTTTCATGAATGGTGATGCCTGCGTCAGCAGGCATGTCCATTTAGATATCCATGTCAAAACAAGCGCCTGCTATACTATCATGCAGACGCTTGTTTGTTTTATTTCTATTTGTTTGATCCCATTTATTTGATCTTTATTTGATTTCTGGTTGTTTTATTCTTACTTATAAAGTGACAGTCCATCAAATAAAATAACCGGATCATCCCATTCATTATCCTTGATCAGGGATACTTCTACACGGATCTGCTTCTGTCCGGATACATCCACACCAAAATATACATTCTTTTCATTATGATGAATATCCTGTGACGTATACAATACCTGATCTTCATCACCATAAACAGTTATTCTTGCCATATTTGCACTGTCAAACTGTGAAGACGGTCCAAATACACCGGATAACAGCCTGTATTCACCGTTTGTATTGCACTGAACATAGCTGCCTTTACCTTTTAAGCGGATCGCATTGCCCCAACGTGTACCAGCTGCTGTCTTGCCGGAAGAAATAATGGTATAGCCCTTCTTTGAAATTCCTTCCAGATTCTGTACCAGATAACCAGTTTCCAGGTCCATAGTATTCGCTGGCTCTGTATCTCCTTCATTTGGAACCCACACGCCATCTGCTCCAATGGTCCTGCCATCGATCACTGTGTTTACAGCCATAGCACCATTTGGATACAGGAAATACCATTTTCCATCTGTATCCTTAAACCAGCCAGTCTGCATCACACCTGTCTGATCCATGTAATACCACTGATTATTGACCTGCTGCCAGCCGGTCTTCATAATACCGTCGTTGCCAATATAATAATATTTTCCATTATCTTTGATCCACTCATTATATGCAAACTTGTTGGTACCTCTCTGGTATTTCCACTGGTCATTTACATATTTCCATGTTCCCGCATAAGCAGGAACTGTTAAAGCCACACTTAATGCCAGCGCTGCCGCTGCAACCGAAAAACGTCTTCTCATTTCCCATTCTCCTTTCATCTGCAGGCTTTGTTTTTATTCATATCCTGCACTGTCTTAACCGCTCATACTGTCTGTTTTTGTACGCTTTATTATAATTCATCTTTCATTTTTATGCAACATCAGTGGCTGTCTGTTCACAAAATATCCACTATTCAGGGCCATTTTTTAAACACTGACCGCCAAACCTGTCACTTATTTCTGCCACATACCTGCAAATTCCCCATCCTTTAAGCACATGATCCGCTGATTGGAGCTTCCACGAAAGATCAGGGTCAGGTCTTTCTTTGCTTCCACAAATTCTCCGTCTATGAGCACATCGATCTGTTTCAGCATCTCTTTTGTATATTCTGTATACACAGCACCACCGGGCTGCATATCCTTATCCAATAAATATCCACTGTAACACCATATATCTTTTTGTGGATAAGTCTCACGGATCTTCTTTAAAAGGTGGACAAGTACCTGCTGATTTTCCGGTTCAAAGGGTTCTCCCCCAAGAAGTGTAAAGCCCTGGATATATCCCGGCTTTAACAGCTCCAGGATCTTATCCTGTGTTTCCTCTGTAAAAGGAACGCCATATTGAAAATCCCAGGTTTCTGAATTAAAACAGCCTTTACAATGGTGGCGGCAGCCGGAAACAAATAAAGACACTCTTACGCCTGGACCATCTGCAATATCACATTCCTTTATATTTCCATAATTCATCTGTCATTCCCCCACTTACTGAACAATAATTTTATGATACCAGGATCAAAAGACCTCAAATCCCATACAAACTTGCGTTTTTATCTTTAATGTACTCTCGGAATCTTTTTGTACTTGATTTTGCGAGAAGATTTTTTGTCAGTCGCAAAGGCAAGTGCATGAAAGGCTCCGAAAGTACATCTTATAGTATACACCAGACCATTCCCCCATACAAGCAAAAACAGAGCCCGGAAAATACTTCCGGACTCTGCTTATCCACACTTACATGCTCTTATTTCCCTGAAAAGTTTCTATGCAGCAATTCATGCTCCTTGCCCTTTAACAGAGTATCATACAATGAAAGGATCATCGGGTTCTCATTTGACTTCTTGATCTGGGTATTTATATCTGTATCATACAGGCCCTTCATTCTGGCCTTTCTGGTTCTCGGTCCTGCATTTACAGGCTGGCCGCCGCCCATGATACAGCCTCTGCGGCACGCCATTATTTCCACAAAATCATACTCCTCTTCATGGTTCTTGATCTTCTGCAGCAGCTTATCTGCATTTGCCAGACCATTTACCACAGCTGCCCGGATCTCCCTTCCATTATAGTCATATGTCAATGTCTTAATACCTTCGTCGCCCCGGACACCGCTTTTTTTAATAGCTTCCATATCTACTCTACTGTGTCCCTGCTGCAGTCTGCGAAGTACCGCCTCTGTAACACCGCCTGTAACACCAAAGATAACACCGCTTCCGGAACCGATGCCAAATGGTACATCCGCAGCCTCGATCTCCACCCGGTCAAATACAATACCGGACTTACGGATCATCCTTACCACTTCCGTTGTAGTCAGCACATAATCCACATCCTGCTTGCCATTTGTAAAGGACTCCGGCCGCAGGATTTCCTCCTTCTTTGCCGTACACGGCATAATGGAAACGGATACGATCTTCTTTCCTTCGTTCTTCTCCGGATCCTTATAATATTCACGGACCACAGCTCCAAACATCTGCTGTGGAGAGCGGCAGGTAGAAAGATTTGGCACAAATTCCGGATATTTTGTTTCACAATATTTCACCCATGCAGGACAGCAGGATGTAAACAATGGCATTTTCTGACCGGAAGTAAACCGTTCAATAAACTCCTTGGACTCTTCCACAACTGTCAGGTCTGCACCGTAAGAAGTATCATAAACCTCATCAAAGCCCAGTCTGTGAAGCACACCTACCAGCTTACCCATTACATTTTCGCCCTTTGCATAGCCAAAATGATCTCCAATAGCCACACGTACCGCAGGAGCGATCTGTGCGATCACCTTTGTATTTTTGTCAGCCAGTGCTTCCCATACTTCATCTATATTGGTGCGGATACTGATCGCACCTGTAGGACAGACAACACGGCACTGTCCACAGCCAACACAGTCTGTTTCTGCAATCTTTTTATTAAAAGCAGGCATTACCTGGGCTTCTGTTCCGCGGTATGCAAAATCAATGGCATTGATATTCTGCACATTGTCACACATTCTTACACAGTCACCGCAAAGGATACATTTATTCGGATCCCTGATAATGGCATGTGAACTGGTATCAATAGGCTGCTGCTCCCTTACATTCTCAAAGCGTATCTCATGAACACCCATACGGTGAGCCAGCTCCTGTAAATGACATTCACCGCTCTTAATACAGGTAGTACAGTCTCTGCAGTGGGCTGCCAAAAGCAGCTCCAGGATCAGCTTGCGGTAACGCATCAGTCTTGGTGTATTAGTATAGACTACCATTCCGTCCTTTGGTTTTTCAGAACAGGAAGCAAATGTTTTCCCCCTGTCATTTTCCACTGTACAAAGACGGCAGGCACCGTATATAGATAATTCTGAATGATAGCACAATGTAGGGATATCGATCCCGGCTTTTCTTATTACTGACAATACATTGGGTTCATCTGTAAATTCAATGGATTGTCCGTCAATCGTCATAATTCCCATAAATTTCCGTCCTCCCTACTCTGTATAGATAGCGCCAAAAGCACAGTTGTCCATACAGCTTCCGCACTTAATACATTTTTCATTATCAATCACAAATGGTGATTTCACCTTTCCGGAAATAGCACTTACCGGACAATTTCTTGCACACTTTGAGCAGCCCTTACACTTATCAGGATCGATCTTAAATACCCGGAGCCCGGAACAGACATGAGCCCGGCATTTCTTATCCACAATGTGTTCCTCATATTCTTTGCGGAACGCATGAATGGTACTGATTACCGGTTTCGGCGCACTCTTTCCCAGACCGCAAAGGGCAGTATTTTCGATCATGTCAGCCAGCTCTTCCAGTTCATCTAAATCGCTCAATTCCCCGTTTCCAGCAACAATGCGCTCTAAGATTTCCAGCATTCTCTTTGTTCCCTCACGGCATGGAACACATTTTCCGCAGCTTTCTCTCTGGGTAAAATTCATAAAGAACCGGGCAACTTCTACCATACAGGTATCTTCGTCCATAACAACCAGACCACCTGATCCGATCATGGCATCGATCTTTGAAAGGGAATCAAAATCCATTTTGCTGTCAAGCTGTGACTCTACCAGACAGCCGCCGGAAGGACCACCGATCTGCACAGCTTTAAACTTTTTATTATCCTTAATGCCGCCGCCAATATCAAAAATGATCTCTCTCAGGCTGATTCCCATAGGAACTTCAATAAGACCTGTATTCTTAACATTACCGGTAAGGGCAAATGCCTTAGTTCCCGGGCTTTGCGGAGTACCAATACGACTGTACCAGTTTGCTCCATTTTTAATGATCATAGGTACATTGGCATAGGTTTCCACATTATTTAATACAGTTGGTTTGCCCCATAAGCCCTGTTCTACAGTTCTTGGCGGCTTTACTCTTGGCATACCCCGCTTACCTTCAATAGAAGCTGTCAGGGCAGATCCTTCACCGCATACAAAGGCTCCTGCGCCCCGGTTGATATGCAGTTTGAAATTAAAGCCTGTTCCAAGGATATTATCACCTAACAATCCTTTTTCTTCTGCCTGGGCAATGGCGATCTGCAGTCTGCGCACAGCCAGCGGATATTCTGCACGGACATAAATATAACCTTCCTGGGCCCGTACTGCATAAGCTGCCAGCATCATTCCTTCGATCATACGGTGCGGGTCGCCTTCCATAACACTTCGATCCATAAATGCACCCGGATCGCCCTCATCACCATTGCAGACCACATAACGTACTGTTTCCTTCTGGCCTGCCACCTGGGACCATTTCTTTCCTGCCGGGAAACCTGCTCCGCCTCGTCCGCGAAGTCCGGCATCTGTCACAGTCTTTATCACTGCTTCCGGTGTCATTTCAAAAACAGCTTTTTCAAAGGCTTCATATGCCCCCACTGCTATGGCATCCTCAATATGCTCTGCATCAATATGTCCGCAGTTTTTAAGCACCAGACGGGTCTGTTTTGCATAAAACGGGATTTCTTCCTGAGTTTCATATACACGGCCATTATCCTCATACATCAGCCGTTTGACCGGCTCGCCGTGAAGAACTGTCTTCTCAAATATTTCCTCGCAGTCTTCTAACTTTACCTTCAAATACAGGTAATTATACGGCTCAATACGTACCAATGGTCCCATTTCACAGAAACCATGGCATCCGCTCATCTTAAGTCCCACATGGGCAATCTCTTCCCCGATCTTAACAGATACATTATCCATATGAGCCGTCATTTCCTTCAGACGGGCATAAATCTTATCAGAACCGCCTGCCAGACATCCCGTTCCGCCGCAGATCAGGATCCTGCAGGTCTCCTTCTGGTGTTTTTCCTTACATTCTTCTCTCCATAACTTGAGCTGCATCCTGTTTTCTATCCTCATACCTTCTCATCCTCCCGCAACTTTGCGATCAGTTCACTCATTTTCTCCGGTGTCATTTTCGGATGTACTTCATCATTGACCATTACGGCAGGTGCCAGTCCACATGCTCCCAGACATGAAACTGTTTCCACAGTAAACAGCTGGTCATCTGTAGTATGCTTCTTCTTTCCAAGCCCCAGTTCCTTGTAAAGTCCTTCTAAAATAGGAATAGACTTACGCACATGACAGGCCGTTCCGTCACATACCTTGATCACATACTTCCCCTTTGCCTCAAAAGAGAAATTCTCGTAAAAGCTTGCCACACTGTAAGCCTTTGCCTCTGAGATTCCCAGTTTCCCCGCAACATAGGTCAGAAGCTCCGGCGGCAGATAACGATATTCCTCCTGGATCCCCTGGATAATAGGAATCAGGGATTTTTCTTCACAGCTATACTGTGCAATGATCTGGTCTGTCTTCTCATAATAAGATGTATCTAACATTGTACCCCTCCTTTTGTGCATTTCATGTATAATCAATTATACATGAGAAAATGTTTTGTGCATAGTGCTAATTGATATTTTTTTGACAAAATTCTCAATAAAAATAATAACGCAAGAAAAAAGAAGCCCCGGAATTTCTTCTGAGACTTCTCTTTAAAAATTATAGCTTTCGGATTATGTGAAAAGATTTGCTTATTTCCCGGAAAAAATTTCGGGATAAGATGTTACATGACTCAAAATTCAATTTTACAGATGCAGCACTCTGTCCCGGATCTCCTGTGTCCTTCCCTGATTCCAGAACTGTGTTCCAATATATCCGCAGGTTCTTCTGGCTACGAACATCTTATTCTGATCTTTGTTTCCGCAATTCGGGCACTCCCAGACCAGTTTTCCGGACTCATCATCTTTGATGATCATTTCCCCATCATAACCGCAGCATTCGCAGTAATCGCTCTTTGTATTTAGCTCCGCATACATGATATTATTATAAATAAACTTCATAACAGAGAGCACCGCCGGAATATTGTTCTGCATATTTGGAACTTCCACGTAACTTACAGCACCACCTGGTGACAGCTTCTGGAAATCAGACTCAAATTTCAGCTTGCTGAACGCATCGATCTGCTCAGATACATGTACATGGTAGCTATTGGTGATATAGTTCTTATCTGTCACTCCCGGTATAATGCCAAAACGCTTCTGCAGACATTTTGCAAACTTATAAGTAGTGGATTCCATAGGAGTTCCGTATACAGAATAGCTGATGTTCTCAGCTGCTTTCCACTCTTTACACTTATCATTTAAGTGCTGCATTACTTTTAATGCAAATGGGCGTGCCTCCGGATCTGTATGGGATTTTCCGAGCATTCTCATACACATTTCATAGAGTCCTGCATATCCCAGTGAAATAGTAGAATATCCGTTAAACAGAAGTTTATCTATCTTCTCTCCCTTTTTCAGTCTTGCCAGGGCACCATTCTGCCACAGGATCGGTGCAACGTCGGAAATCGTGCCTAAAAGGCGCTCATGACGGCATCTAAGAGCTTCATGGCATAATTCCAGGCGTTCATCTAATATCGCCCAGAAACGGTCCATATCGCCCTCAGAAGAACATGCCACGTCCACCAGATTGATAGTAACCACGCCCTGATTGAAACGTCCATAATATTTATGGCTGCCATCAGCATTTCTCTGGGAATCTTCTACTGTCAGGAAAGACCGGCATCCCATACATGGATAAACGTCCCCCTGCTTTAACTCTTTCATGATCTTTGCGGAAATATAATCCGGCACCATACGCTTTGCAGTACATTTAGCAGCTAATTCTGTCAAATACCAGTATGGAGCATCCTCGGAAATATTATCCTCATCCAGCACATAAATCAGCTTCGGAAATGCTGGTGTGATCCATACACCTTTTTCGTTCTTTACTCCCTGCATACGCTGTACCATGACTTCCTCGATGATCATAGCAAGATCCTTACGTGTCTGTCCTTCCGGCACCTCATCCAGGTACATAAATACAGTTACAAACGGTGCCTGTCCATTACAGGTCATCAATGTGATCAGCTGGTACTGTATGGTCTGGATACCGCTCTTTACTTCCTCTCTCAGTCTGCGCTCTGTCACCTTATCAATGATCGCCTCATCCATTGATTCGCCGCATTCTTTTCTCTCTTCGATCACATTTTTGCGGATCTTCTTTCTGCTGATGTCCACAAATGGCGCCAGATGAGCCAGAGTAAAGGACTGTCCGCCATACTGGTTGCTGGCAACCTGGGCAACGATCTGGGTAGTTACATTACATGCAGTAAAGAAGCTGTGTGGCTTCTCGATCAGTGTCTCACTGATAACAGTACCATTCTGAAGCATATCTTCCAGGTTGATCAGATCACAGTTATGCTCTCTCTGGGCAAAATAATCTGTATCGTGGAAATGGATAATGCCTTCCTCATGGGCTCTTACGATTTTCTCAGGGAGAAGTACACGGCGGGAAAGATCCTTGCTCACCTCACCTGCCATATAATCACGCTGAGTAGAGTTGATCACCGGGTTTTTATTGGAATTTTCCTGGTTTACCTCTTCATTAATATTGTCAAGAAGTGACAGAATTCCATTGTCCGTTGTATTTGACTTACGTGTCAGTTCCCTCTTGTAACGATAACGCACATATTTCTGCGCTACTTCATATCCTCTCATGGCCATGATGCCGGTTTCCACCATATCCTGAATATCTTCTACATTTACAGCATGAGTTGACTCCTGAACCTTATGGGCAATGCTGTCTGCAATTGCTCTGATCTGATAGTCATTCATCTGATGCAGTCTGTCCACTTCTTCATTCGCCTTATGCACTGCATTTACGATCTTCTGTGAATTAAAATGGACCTCTTCACCATTTCTTTTAATTACATTCGTTTTTACTTCAACATTCATTACTATCCCTCACTCATGCACAAAATATTGTTGTTTTTTTAACCACACTCACTATATCTAGTGCCAAGTACTATACTACTACAAAAATCAGTTCTTGAAAAGGGAAAAATAGAAAATAAAAGAATTCAGACAACGGCAACTATTGCCCGTTATTTTAATCATTTGTTTATTAGAGTATCTTATAGAATATCTTTGTCTTATTACCCGGTATCTGCCGACCGCCCAGCTATTATCCCACTAAATCCCGGGAATGTAAAGCACTATTTTAACGAGAATTTGAACATTAAAAAAGCAGAACGGATCATAAAATGGACCGTCATAGTACTGACAGTCCATTTTATGATCCATGTTATTATTCTTTGGATTTTACCTGTTATTTGATTTTATCTACTATCTGCAGATTCTCAAAACAGGTCGTCTTCTTGTGTTGTTTCGCTTTCTTCCAGATTTACGATCCGAATCGCATCTTTTGACTGCTCAATCACAGATTCCAGCATTTCACGGCTGATATCGCCTTCCAAAATCGTCAGACCGATCACCAACGCCAGGTTTACACCTGCTATCAGCGTAGTATTTGGGTGTTCCAGATAGGTATACATTGTGCTGTTGACACTTCCTCCATACATATCTGAAAGAAGAATCACCTGATCATCTTCCCCTACAGTCTGGAAAAAAGCATCCAATGCATCATTTAAAGATTTCTCATCCACATAAGCATCAAATACGGTTACTTTATCATGGCCTCCTAACAGAATATCCAAAGAACTTGCTAAACCACTTGCAAGATGTCCATGAGAAGACAGAAAAAATTTTGTCATACTATTACATTCCTTTCAGATCCCGATAGCTGATCAGTTCAATATTATTTTCCTGAATCCATTGTTTAAACCGTTCACTGGTAACAGCTGCCAGATCCTGATTACGAATCAGAGTATAAGTACTTACCTGGAAAAGTTCATGATCTACGTAACCACAGTGCGTTCCCAAAAAGCTAATCGGATTGTTCAGAAATTCCTGATCTCCAATCACACATTCTGTCAAATCTGCCTTGATCTGATCCTCCAGTGGAAATGGCTTTTTATTCCAGTTTCTAGAAGGTCTTATGATTCCAAATCGTTTGTGCATCTCCTTCACCAAGGGGATACTGTATTTTCTTCCTATTGCTTCCATTGCAGCCCAGGTTGCCGGAGTACTGTAGGAATGTCCATGGAGATATTCCGGAAACTTTCCTGTCAATTCCTTAAACCTTAGAACCTGTGCCTCTGTTTCTGTCAGACAATCTTCATATTTAACATGGTTCTGATCACCATCTTTCTGATCAATGGCCCAGTGCATGCCAGAAGTCAGAAATAAACCATTTTTCTGTACCAGAGATGGTACTTTTTCTGGATCTGCACAAGGGCGCCCTGCAACCAGATTAATATCCTCCCCCAGGCAGATCTGCGGATAAGGCTTCATCAGTTCTACTGCAAATGGTGCTGCAGGCATATTAGAAAACAATCCTGTACAGGTAATTGCTCCCTCTCTTGCTGCACGGGCAATGCCACAGCTGACAGCTTCTGTGATTCCAAGGTCATCTGACTGAATAATAAGTTTCATTGCAATACACCCCCATCTTTACTGAATCAGTTTCTTTAACGGAATTGCAATCTCTTCCGGGGTAGTCTGACAAATGCATTCCAGCCCTGTCGCCATCAGTTCACGGAATGTTGCTTCTTCATCTGTATCGCAATACAGATTGTTGTCAAAGCGTTTTCTTTCTTTTCCCTCTTTTTTCGGCGCCACTCTGCCATAATTTCCTACATTAATAAATGGAATGCCTTTTACCTGTTTTGCCATTTTAAGTGCATCTTCCGGACTGTTTACCAGTACAAGTACCTTTAATGGCTCACATCTTGGATCATTTAAAGTCTTGATTGCGTCATCAATTGATTTAATAACTGTCTTGATTCCTGGAGGTGCTGCCATTTTTAATGATTTCTGAATCATTACATTGGCAGCTGCATGATCATTTGCTACTACTATGCTGTCTACACCTGTGTGACGGGACCATTTAATCGCAATCTGACCATGGATCAGACGTTCATCAATACGAAATAATTTGATCATAAAAACATATCCTTCCTTTTTCTAATTTACCTTTGCCTTCAGCGCCTCTGTGTTGAATATTTTATCCGGTGTATCTACGTTTTTATTATAAACTTCCTTACCGCCTACAAAAGTACGTTCACAAACAAAATCATCATTTACAAAGATCATATCGGCACGTTTTCCAGACTGCAGGGAACCTGTCTCCCCATCAATTCCCAAATACCGGGCCGGATTAATCGATGCCATGTAAAATGCCTGTTCCACAGGAACTCCAACTTTTGTTACCAACTGTTTAATATTTCGCAGTACCCAGCTTCCGCTTCCACAGATACGGCCATCTGAATTTAAGATCAGTCCTTTTTCATCTGCATAATTTTCACGTCCATACCGGATATATGTACCCGTTGGAAGCCCTGCGATAAAATTAGAATCCGAAATTAAACAGAACTTGCTGTATGGCTGCAGTTTAAACATGATCCTTAACATATCTGGACATATATGGTTTAGATCGGTAATGACTTCATAATAAATATTGTCTAATAACAGCAGTGCACCCAATGCACCTACATTTCTATGATGAATTCCCCTCATTCCATTGCCAAGATGGGTCGCAATATCAAATCCGGCCACTCTCTTGGCTTCATAAATATCTTCCGCATACGCTGCTGTATGGCAGCATGCTACTTTAATCTGATGCTCATGGAGACATCGAATGACATCATATGCTCCCGGAAGTTCTGGCGCAATCGCCATCACTTTCATTTTTCCATGAGTTTTTTGGATCAGACGTTCTGTTTCTTCCACATCCGGTGCCGGCCAGGTCAGACCTACTGTTTTTTCACCGCCCCGCGCCCAGAAAGGACCTTCGCTGTGAATACCATAGATCACTGCTCCCTCATAAACCTGATCCATTACACGGACAATTGCTTCAAAAGCATCTTCTTTTGCTGTTGGAAGAATCCCGGTAATACCGATAGATGCAAGTGCTTTTACATATCCTAATACATCTTCATCTGTACATGGATCTGTCATGGACCATCCACCAAATCCATGATTGTGAACATCTATAATACCAGGAAAAATATCCACCTTTCCAAGATCTTCGTATTCTCCGTCCCATTCCGTTGTAATCTTTTCAATCTTATCATCGCAAATAGTGATATAGCCGTTTACGAATCCGTTTTCTGTTAGTATCCGTTCTGACTTCCATGTTTTTCTACTCATTACGCGGCCTCCAAGCTTTCTTTAGAAAATTCCTAAAAATGCTAATACAATAGAGAGGATCAGAATGCCAAACACCAGAGTAAGCGGCTTGTATCCCTTTTTAATCAGTTTCATAAGCACAAATACCAGAACGATGGATAAAAGACCCGGGATAATGGAATCCAGGATATCCAGTACAACTACAGATGCCTCACCAACATTGATCGTCCAGGCCAGCTTTACGTTTACAGAAGAAGCTACCATAGCGCCTACCATGGTAATACCCATAACACCTGCGGCTTTTGTTAAAGACTGCATCAGACCGGAATTAAATACCGTATCAATAAAAGATGTTCCATACTTATAGCCAGCTCTCAAAAGATACCAACGTGCTGCGATCTGGGAGCATCCATAAATCAGGATAAATAACAGAACACCCAGGAAATTAGCCTGACTGCAAAGACCGATTGCAATACCTGCTGCAATAACTCTTAAGCAGTTAAAGAAAAATGCATCTCCAATACCTGCTGTTGGTCCCATAAGAGCTACTTTAATGCTTTCAATGGTATCATCATCCACTGCGCCTGTCTCTTTTTTCTGACGTTCCAATGCATAAGAAATACCTGCAATCAAAGATAAAAATACTGCATGGGTATTAAAAAAGCCATTGTGACGGCGCATTGCCTCTGCTTTTTCTTTCTTATCGTCATACAATTCATCTAATGCCGGTTCCATGGTCAGGGCAAATGCATTGCCTTCCATCTTTACCATATTAAATCCACAGAAAACCAGGCCTGAATTCCAGAACATTTTTCTTAATGTTTTTTTCTCTTGTGGTGTATAATTTGTTTCTTTAGCCATTAGAATAAGTCCTCCTCTCCTACAGATGAAGATGCACCGCTCTTTTCTGCAATCTTAAGAACATCGTTAATCTTTTTCTCATTGCAGAAATAGGTGATTGCAATCACAGCTGCGATAATTGCGATTGCAACGGTTGGAAGTGACATATATTTGCTTAATACATATCCCAGGAAGAAGAAACAGCCGATTTCTTTATTCCAGATCATAGAAAGCAGGATTGCAAATCCAATACCAGTCATCATAGAACTGGACGCTGATAAACCTGACATGATAAATGCAGGCATATTATTCATTACATGTTCCAGGCTGCTTACGCCAAAAGCAATTGCTGCAAACATGATGATCGCCTGAGGCAGACGATCCACAAAATATCCACACAACATAACCTGTGTACGATAAGATTTTTCTTTGCCGCTTCCAGCCATTTTCTCCCAATATGGAGCAAGTGCTGCAAGAACCGGCTTCCACATTTCATTTGCTGACCCCATTAATGTACCAATTGGCATTGCCAGAGCAAGTCCTGTTTCAACATCTGCTCCTGTCAGGATCGTATACGCAACTGCTATAATACTGCTGGCACAGGCATCTGAAGGAATAGAACCACCGATAGCAGAAATTCCCATAAAGATTGCCTCCAGAGAAGCTGCCATAATCATACCGGTTCTAATATCTCCTAGAAGAAAACCAGTCACTGTTGCTGTTACGATCGGACGTTGTAAAGTCTGCCATCCTAAGAGACGGTCGGTACCCTGCATCAGGATCCATACTAACGCACAAATCAAACCACTTTGTATCATATAACTCCCTCCTTAGTTTTGATATAGTATTATTATATATCCCATCGGGAAATCTTCCATTTTCATTTGTGCATTATAACATGAGAAAAGTTCGTTTTTGCCCTTACATTCATGCAGATTGTGGTATCTATAGTCTTTTACGGACACCATCTATTAACACTTCCATCACAGATGCAGTCGTCAGTTTTGGTGACAATTGTTCAAAATCATCCTGGAGATACCGGATCCCATTTTCCAAAAAACGCATTGAAACAATTGATTCCTGAAAATCAATGGCAATAAATAAAACTGCCCGTACCATTTCTTCTTCATATTCCAATCCTTTTTTTAAGAAATACAGATCAAATATCCGTTTTTCTGTATATTCAGACGGAACAATCACACAAAGAAGCTGATTGCGGACTCTTAAATGTCTGGGATCCATAAAAAACTGGTTCAATACTGCTTTAGAATTTATATCTTTGCCCCATTGGTATGAAAGCAGCTGAAAAATACTCTGAATCCCATAAATAGAGAAATCTCTATGAACAGCCAGTTCATCCCACTTTAATTGTTGGGCACTATAGAACAGATCATACCCACTTAACAGTACCTGCCTACGTACCTGCTCTATATCTTCCGGAGTCATCATTGCATGTACATGCAGATACGACCACGTATAATGATATGCATAACTATTAAAGCTGCCGATCACCCAGTCATAATTTTCCACAGGCAGCTTTCTTGCATCGTAAAAAGGATATATCTCCATTTTCCCGATCCACCAGTCTCCCAACCGTCGTACTATATCTTTTGCAATAATCTGCGCACTGGATTTCCCATTTCTAGCACAAAGCAATATTTTTCTTGGAACATAAGGATAATCAATAACATTGAGTATTTTATATAAACTGACACCTAAAAGCTGTGTATTATACTCATTGATCTTTAAATCTGCTTTATGGCTCAGAAACTCCCCAATACTGTCTGCCAATGCGAGCACAAAGGGGGATCTTTTAATCGCATTTTCCGAAATACTGTTGCCAAGCATAAAGCAATCTGCATACCCAAAGTTTTTCTGAAACAGCAATCGAAGCATATCTGGAATCAAAGCAGTTACTAATTGAGAGTTTGATATTTCATCCGGAACCTTCCACTGTTCTTTTAAGTTTTCTACCACCTGCTCTGTAAGATTTTTTGCTTTCGTATAAAAAATAGAAAAACGCTTTTTCAGTTCTGGCATCTGCTCCCAGTCTCCCCACATTAAGAACAAGGATGCCAGTGCTGCAATTTCACCTTCCACATTTGAAATATCCTGTAAATATCCTGAAATATTTTTCAGATTTTCAAGCAACTTCACGGCCAGTGTCCATTCTTTTGATAAAGGCAGCTTTTTTCTGTAAACTGACCACCGCTCAGAATCCGCTTCAATCAGATTTCCTGACTGTATCCGATTTCTCAACAAAAGCACATAATCTACTAAACGGTTGATATATGTATCAAACAATTCATTTTCAGATGCACGTATCGTATCCAGCACTGTTTTGCGTACTTTATCCTTATCTCCACGATCTCTAAAAGCGCGCTCATACACCTGATCATTAAATGCTACTACGCGGATCCGAAAATGATTTTCATACAATTCCAGCATACAAAGCCTCTGGCTAAATTCATCACCGCACAGTTTCATCCCATGACTAGGGCGGCTTATCAGAGAAATTCCAAATGATTTAAGAAATTCCCTGACCCATGTCATTTTCTTCTTTACTGTGCTGGAAGAACAATATAACTGCGCTGCCAATTCATCCAATAAAAAATACCCATCCTCATCTGTAGCCTGACGGCACATGATTGCTCTTGCCAGTTGATAAGAAAGTCTCTCCCTTGTACAATGTCATTAAGTTAGTATGACGCATAAAGATCTCTATATCTGAAATGGTATAGGGGTCTTTTTATTTTTCGAAAACAGTTGACATTTATATTAATGTGCGCGGCCGATTTCGCTACGGATTGATAATAAAGGCAGCGAAATCGGCCCTTGTAATTAAGAAAAACTTAATTACAGGGAGGTATCATATGAAACCGAAACACATTAAAAAAGTTTTGATGTCAGAAATCAATAAAGTTGCAAACAATCCGAAGGACTATTGCTTTCATCCTGATACGGACTTTACCCGAAAACGGAAAATTTCTATGAAAGCAGTGTTAACAGGAATTATCGGTATGGGAAGCGGCAGTCTTACAAATGAATTAATAGACTTTTTTCACGCTTCCCCTCAAATGCCCACACCATCTGCTTTTTTACAGCAGAGAAGTAAGATTAAGCCTGAAGCTTTCCGTTCCATATTGGACGGCTTTAACGAAACAATTACGAAAGGTTTTTCAGAAAAGATGCCTATATTTGCTGTTGACGGTTCAGACATTCAAATTGCTACAAACCCTGGGGATACTGGATCATATTATCCTGGAAGCAACGGACAAAAAGGATATAATCTTTTACATTTAAATGCACTGTATGAGATTGATTATCATATTTATGCAGATTCAATTATCCAGAAAAGCAAAAATTGTAATGAACATAAGGCTCTTCAGGAAATGGTTGATCGATCGACCATACCAGAAGCTCTTATTATAGCAGACCGGGGTTATGAATCTTATAATAGTATGGCACATATTCAGGAAAAGGGCTGGTACTTCTTGATACGTATTAAAGATGGACATGGAAGTATAAAAAGCAACCTGGAACTTCCAAAAGAAAAGCTTTTTGATCTGAAGATAAATCTTAACATTACAAGGAAACAGTCAAAAGAAGTAAAGGAACTGCTAAAGGATAAGAACCATTATCGGTATCTTCCTTCCAATGTGAATTTCGACTATTTACCTGCAAAAAGTAATTATAAAGATCCAGCCTCGTTTTATGGATTGTCTTTTAGAATTGCAAGATTCCAAATTTCAGAAGATACTTATGAAACCGTCCTTACAAATTTGGATAAGGAACAATACCCTCTTGAAAAATTAAAACAGCTTTATGCTTTAAGATGGGGAATTGAAACATCTTTCAGAGATTTAAAATATACTATTGGAATGTTGGATTTTCATTCAAAAAAGGTGATGTGTATCCAACAGGAAATCTATGCACATCTAATCATGTATAATTTTGCAGAAATGATTACCTCGCACGTAGTCATTGAAAAAAAGCAAAGAAAATATACATATAAAGCCAACTTCTCAGTTGCGTCGCACTTGTGCCGATTATTTTATCGTGGGAAAACGACATCACCTGATTTAGAAACCATTATCGCAAAGAATGTGATTCCCATACGCCCCGATCGTCATGGGGAACGGAAAGCAACTACTAAGATATTTCATGGTTTCTTATATAGAGTAGCATAAATTTGAATAAGTGAATATAGTTTTTTGAGGCAGATGAAAATCTGTCTATTTGTGTTTGGCAAAGATAGAAAACAGGCTGAAGAAAACTCCTCAGCCTGTTTCTGGGCAAACGCCAAATCAGCTTGCCTATGATAACTTAATGACATTGCTCCCTTGTATTGTTTTCTACATTATTGAATAAAATATTCAGCCATTCCCTAATCTTCGCAAACTGATCTGGTTCATCAATCTGCAAAATATACCCTTTACCGCGAACAGAATCCAAGGTGCAGCCACATTCTTTTAGAAAAACTCTCAAATGTTCTATATCATTTTTTATTGTACGCTCAGATAAATTTAATTCTCTAGCAAGGTCTCCTGCTTTTAAGTATCCGTTTGACTGCAAAAGTAGATAGGCCATTTTCAAAATTCTCTTTTCTTCCGTTGCCATTTGTCAATGTCCTTTCTTAAATATGTTTAACATACATTTCTACTATAAAAAAATAAGACCTTTCAAAGAGTCAATCCCCTTGAAAAGCCTTATTTAATGCGGGTAACAGGACTTGAACCTGCACTCTCTCGAACCAGAACCTAAATCTGGCGCGTCTGCCAATTCCGCCATACCCGCATAATTTAGAAAAAACCGTTCCCTTAAGTTAAGAGATCGGTTTTTATTTTAAATGCGGGTGGCCGGACTTGAACCGGCACGGATGATAAGTCCGAGGGATTTTAAGTCCCTTGTGTCTGCCTATTCCACCACACCCGCATATAACAAATGGGGCCTACAGGGCTCGAACCTGTGCCCCTCTGCTTGTAAGGCAGATGCTCTCCCAGCTGAGCTAAGACCCCAACTTGTATAAATTGTATTGCATATAAATGCAAACGACCCGGAACGGGTTCGAACCGTCGACCTCCGCCGTGACAGGGCGGCGCTCTAACCAGCTGAGCCACCGGGCCATATGATAAATATAGTTTTTTTAAACCTCAGCTTAGGAAGAGTGGACCTTCGGGGACTTGAACCCAGGACCGACCGGTTATGAGCCGGTTGCTCTAACCAACTGAGCTAAAGGTCCGAACTATATTCGTACCTGCTGTTAAGCAGTAAAGCCGATGATCGGACTCGAACCGATAACCTGCTGATTACAAATCAGCTGCTCTGCCAATTGAGCCACATCGGCATGATGTGTGAACCTTAGTTCAAATGACCCCAACGAGATTCGAACTCGTGTTACCGCCGTGAAAGGGCGATGTCTTAACCGCTTGACCATGGGGCCATATTTTATAGTGGTCGCCATGACTTCCACTAAACTCCCCGAGTAGGACTCGAACCTACGACCCAACGGTTAACAGCCGTTTGCTCTACCGACTGAGCTATCGAGGAATATCAACTGCACTGACTGGTATAGTATACAATACTTTTTCCATTTTTGCAAGCACAATTTTTATTTTTTTTGATACATACCTTCAAAACCACATATTGAACTACCGAATATCAACCACAACTTATTTTATTCCACAACTTAGCGACTCATTCATAAAACCTGACGGTTTTATTCATGTCATTGGCTTCGCCAATGACTGAAGCTTTTCGGATCCAGCCTTATGAAAGCAAGCTTTCAACGGCTTCCTCCGCAAATCTTGTGTCGCTCTCTCAGACCTTTTGGTCAAGCCCTCGACCGATTAGTATCAGTCAGCTCCATGTGTCACCACACTTCCACCTCTGACCTATCTACCTTGTCGTCTTCAAGGGGTCTTACTACCTGCGTATGGGATATCTCATCTTGAGGGGGGCTTCACGCTTAGATGCCTTCAGCGTTTATCCCGTCCGGGCTTGGCTACCCTGCCATGGAGTTGGCACTCCAACAGGTACACCAGCGGCCCGTCCATCCCGGTCCTCTCGTACTAAGGACAGCTCCTCTCAAATATCCTACGCCCACGCCGGATAGGGACCGAACTGTCTCACGACGTTCTGAACCCAGCTCGCGTACCGCTTTAATGGGCGAACAGCCCAACCCTTGGGACCTGCTACAGCCCCAGGATGCGATGAGCCGACATCGAGGTGCCAAACCACTCCGTCGATGTGAACTCTTGGGAGTGATAAGCCTGTTATCCCCAGGGTAGCTTTTATCCGTTGAGCGATGGCAATCCCACTTTCATACCACCGGATCACTAAGTCCTAGTTTCCTACCTGCTCCACCCGTCGGTGTCGCAGTCAAGCTCCCTTATGCCTTTGCACTCTTCTAATGGTTTCCAACCATTATGAGGGAACCTTTGAGCGCCTCCGATACCCTTTCGGAGGCGACCGCCCCAGTCAAACTCCCCGCCTGACATTGTCCCCCAGCCGGTTCACGGCTGCAGGTTAGAAATCCAATACCGCAGGGGTGGTATCCCAACAGCGACTCATCTCAGACTGGCGTCCAAGTTTCTCAGTCTCCCACCTATCCTGTACATGCAGTACCGAATCCCAGTATCAAGCTGGAGTAAAGCTCCATGGGGTCTTTCCGTCCTGGCGCGGGTAACCAGCATCTTCACTGGTATTTCAATTTTACCGGGTGCATTGTCGAGACAGCGCTCAAATCATTACGCCTTTCGTGCGGGTCGGAACTTACCCGACAAGGAATTTCGCTACCTTAGGACCGTTATAGTTACGGCCGCCGTTTACTGGGGCTTCAATTCAGAGCTTCGCTTGCGCTAACCCCTCCTCTTAACCTTCCAGCACCGGGCAGGCGTCAGCCCATATACCTCACCTTACGGTTTTGCATAGACCTGTGTTTTTGCTAAACAGTTGCTTGAGCCTATTCTCTGCGGCCTGGTTTCCCAGGCACCCTTTCTCCCGAAGTTACAGGGTCATTTTGCCGAGTTCCTTAACAATGCTTCTCCCGCCGGCCTTAGGATTCTCTCCTCATCTACCTGTGTCGGTTTACGGTACGGGCACGTATCACACGATAGCGGCTTTTCTTGACAGCCGGAATCACACACTTCGCTACTTTAATTCGCTCCGCATCACAGCTTCGGATCGTCAAGCGGATTTGCCAGCTTGACTCCTACCCTGCTTGCCCCGGTCTTTCCATTCCCGGGCTGTGCTGTCCTTCTGTGTCCCCACAGTTCTGATGATACGCGGTACAGGAATCTCAACCTGTTGTCCATCGGCTACGCTTCTCAGCCTTACCTTAGGCCCCGACTTACCCAGAGCAGATCAGCTTTACTCTGGAAACCTTGGATATTCGGCCTGGAGGATTCCCACCTCCATCTCGCTACTCATTCCGGCATTCTCTCTTCTTAAAAGTCCACAGCTCCTTGTCGGTACTGCTTCTTCCCTTTAAGAATGCTCCTCTACCAATGTATTTCTACATTCCTAAGCTTCGGTGTTGTGTTTCAGCCCCGGACATTTTCGGCGCAGGACCTCTCGACTAGTGAGCTATTACGCACTCTTTGAATGTGTGGCT
>CP107199.1:1537500-1787500 GCA_025758065.1 Lachnospiraceae bacterium | reverse complement strand
AAGGATAGGCTTTCCCTGTAATTTCAGATATTGTTTTGCTGTCTGTGTACCCATACGTGTTCCTCTGCCTGCTGCAAGGATGACCGCTGTGCAATGTTCTTTCATTCCTTCTTACCCCTGTTTTCCTGTTATCTTTCTCCTAACTTTAAGTTGGGAACTGCATTTAAGTCCCAACCCGAGCGATTTCCCTTTATATACTCATAGTAGGCTGCCACGCCGATCATAGCTGCGTTATCAGTACAGAAAATAGGAGAAGGATGATAAAATGTAATACCATTTTTATCACAGGCTTCTTTCATGGCTGCACGAAGAGCGCTGTTGGAAGCCACTCCGCCTGCAATAGCCAGCTTCTTATATCCATATTCCTTTGCTGCTGTAATAGCCCTGCTTACCAGGACATCTACCACTGCATTCTGGAAAGAAGCTACCAGATCTGGCACATAAATTTCTTCTCCTGTCATTTTGGCATGATTAATATAATTCAGCACTGCGGATTTTAAACCACTGAAACTGAAGTCATAAGGAGAATCAGCTACTTTTGCCCGCGGAAACTCCATGGCATGGGTATTTCCCTCTTTTGCAGCTTTATCTACCTTTGGTCCGCCCGGATATCCCAGACCTACAGCCCTGGCTACTTTATCGAAAGCTTCACCAGCTGCATCATCTCTGGTCCTTCCTATGATCTCAAATTCTCCATAGCCCTTTACAATTACCAGATGGGTATGACCTCCGGAAACGATAAGACACACAAACGGTGGCTCCAGATCCGGATTTTCAATAAAATTGGCAGATACATGTCCCTCAATATGATGAACACCGATCAACGGCTTATGGGCAGCATAAGCAATGGCCTTGGCCTCTGCCACGCCCACCAATAATGCCCCCACCAGTCCTGGTCCATAGGTAACACCGATTGCCGTAATATCCTCAAGAGTCACGTTCGCTTCTGACAGTGCACGCTCAATTACATAATTGATCGCCTTTATATGCTCTCTGGAAGCGATCTCAGGCACTACGCCTCCATATACTGTATGAGTCGCGATCTGGGATGAGATCACATTTGACAGAACAGTACGTCCATTTTTCACAACGGAAGCTGCTGTTTCATCGCAGGAACTTTCGATCGCCAGTATTAAAACATCTTCTGCTGCAGTTGTATTCATATTTCCACCTTATCCTTTATATGTCATCTTGGAAACCTTGTTACTCCTCATCAAACTCCAGTTCCACAGTCCAGCCATCTCTTGCAGCTTTCGCCCTTGGAAAGATCTGTTTTACTTCCTCCATATATTCCTCTGGTCTTGTAAGAGATGGGCTGTAATGAGTCAGCCACATCTGGGAAGGCTGAGCCTCTTTTGCCAGGTTTGCAGCCTCATAAAAAGTCATATGCTTATATTCCCTTGCTTTTGCTGCCTTTTCCTTTTCGCCATACATGCCTTCACAGATAAACAGATCTGCATCTTTTGCATGCTGTGCAATCGCCGGAACCGGACGGGTATCTGTACAATAAGTAACCTTTAATCCTCTTCTATCCGCTCCCAATACCATATCCGGAGTAAATGTCCGGCCATCAGCTTCGATCACTTCTCCCTTCTGGAGACGACTCCAGAATTTCTGTGGGATCATCTGCTCCTTTGCCCGCTCTACGTCAAACCGGCCTTTCCGCGGAATGCGGATAGAGTATCCGTAACAGATCACCTTATGGTTCACACGGTATGCATCGATCACATAAGGACCGATCTGCAGGCTTTCTTCCTGTTCTGTCAGTTCGATAAATTTAAGCTCAAAAGGAAGCTCCGGTGCGATCATGCACAATGCATTTACCACACGTTCCAATCCCTTTGGTCCGATCAATGTCAGCGGTTCTGTACGCTCTGCATTTCCCATAGTTAGAAGAAGCCCGGGAAGACCGCTGATATGGTCTGCATGATAATGGGTAAAACAGATCACATCAATAGGCTTGGGGCTCCATCCTTTTTCTTTTAACGCGATCTGGGTGCCTTCCCCGCAGTCGATAAGAAGATTGCTGCCTGCACACCGGGCCATCATGGATGTGAGCCAGCGGTAAGGAAGAGGCATCATTCCGCCTGTTCCAAGTAAACATATATCTAACATATTTTTTCCTCATTTTCTTCTATGATGTTCCCACTGTATATCCTATACAGGAGCATCATACATTTAGCTTTCCAAATCATATCACATTTGCAGCTTAATAATCAAGTGCTGAGGAAAATTGAGTAACTGCCTATAAATACTCTGTCTGTTCTTCTGTTTCTACCGCTATTTTAAAAGCAGCAGTCATCTGGTCATAGCATTCTTCACACAGATCAAAATGATCTGTCTGACCATCTTTTTCTGAGAAATAATCCCATGTATGATCAACGCTTATAACTCCTTCCAGCACGATCCCCTGTTTTACTGCCAGTTTCTTACCGCAGGCATTGCATATCATCCTTTTCAGCTGCCCGTCTGATCCCATTTTTCTCATATTTGTATCCTCGCCTTTCTCTGCCTCATTTCGTAGTCGGATCTGCCACCTAAAGATGGCATTGCCATAAATGTTCTCCCTGAAGCTTTCTGTGCCTGATTTTGCAGGAAAATGTTCTCTCGGAAGCTTTCTGTGCCTGATCTTGTGAGAAGATTTTTCGTCAGTTGTGCCCAAATTTTTGAGGCGTACGTGGTGCGTACGGTGATGAAATTCGGGTGTGACTGGCGGAAAATCGGCCACAAAGGCAGGTGCAGGAAAGACTCCGGGAGGACATGAAGGACTCCGGGAGGACATATAAACGAAAGAGAGGAACGTCTTCCGTCCCTCTCCATTATATACGGATTTTATTCTTCTTTTTACTGGTAGTTTCTTACAGTATAGTTTATACATGCAGTATAGTTTATGCAAGTTCCAAATACCGCCTAAAGTTCATGTTTCCACATAATGCAGGCGTTTTCTACCGGATTCTCATAATAGTTTTTGCGGACTGCCTCCTGAACAAAACCATACTTTTCATACAGATTTCTGGCGCCTGTGTTGTTTTCACGCACTTCCAGCGACATCTGAACAGCTCCCTTTTCTTTGGATACCTGTATCATGGCTTCCATCAGGCTTTTGGCTATTCCATTACGGCGCCAGGAAGGAAGGACTGCAATCCGCTGGATCTCCCCCTCATCTGCAAGGACTCTTAAAGCACAGTAACCAGCTATGATCCCGCCTTTTTCCCATACCAAATACGTGTCAAACCGGCCAGTCAGCCCATCTTTTAATATATGTTCAGACCACGGAACAGAAAAGCACTGTTTTTCTACTTGTTCCACCTGTTTTACATCTTTTTCTTCCATCAGGCGAATCCGGCCAATTTCTTTTACACACATTTGTTTTCTTCTCCTAATCTCTGTAATATTCTCCTGTAAGCTTTCTGCGCCTGATTTTGTGGGAAGATTCCGAAAATGCATTGCCATGAGCAGTGATCAATAATCTCCCGGAAGCTTTCCAGCCTGTCCATCCGGAGAGTTTTCTGCCTCCCGCTGTCTTTCCGCCTGGGATTTACGCAGGTAATCTGGTACAAATTCGTCTGCCGGCTGTACTTTTACTCCGGTGTAGCCTTCATTCAGGGCTTTCATGCCAAGAGCTGCCACACAGGATGCACGCTGTCTGTTCATCTGGGCAGGTGCAAATGCATAAGGAACTGTCATTTTTTCCCGGATCATGCCCTGGTATACCGGTACGCCATCTCCCAAAAAGATCACACGTTCAGACTGCTTATTTAACTGGCTGATCAGTTCTCCCATATCCATAGGACACTGTTCCCTGACGATCTCCATACCATTTTCCATGTGATAAAGTCCTGTATATACCTGACATCTTTTTGCGTCCATAATAGGGCAGATAAGACCAGAGGCCCCCCACATATTATAAGCGATGGCATCTACTGTAGGAACATGGATCAGAGGCTTTTTTAATGCCAGTCCCAGCCCCTTTGCAGTCGCCGCGCCAATACGAAGACCGGTAAAAGAGCCCGGTCCTCCTGCTGTTGCAATAGCATCAATAGTCTCAAGGTCCAGTCCCAGCATTTTTACGATCTCATCTAACATCGGAAGGAGTGTCTGGGAATGGGTCTTCTTAAAATTTACTGTATATTCCGCTGTGAGAATGTCATCTGTTACAAGTGCCACGCTGGCTACTAAAGATGAACTTTCAATACCAAGAACCTTCATTATTTTTCCTCCACCCGTATCTTTCTGTAATCAAATCCTTTTTCCAGATCTTTTTCAATGGTAATTTCTGTTACATGTTCCGGAAGGATTTCTTCGATCAGCTGGGACCATTCAATGAGAGAAACGCCGTCCCCGTAGAAACAGTCCTCATATCCGATCTCGTCCATTTCACTGATATCCCCGATACGGTATACGTCAAAATGGTATAGTGGCAGTCTGCCTGTATCATACTGCTGGACAATAGTAAAAGTCGGGCTGTTTACCGGTTCATCAATCCCAAGTCCCTCTGCAAATCCCTGGGTAAATATAGTCTTTCCCACTCCCAGGTCACCATTTAAACAGATCACCTGCCCCGGTCTTGCTTCCTGTCCCATTTTCTTTCCAAAGGCCCTTGTTTCCTCCGGACCCCAAGTATCAATTACCATCCTTTACTCCCTTCATTGTAAGAGAAATCCTCTTCTTGTCCATATCTACGCTTAAAATCTTCACATCCACCACGTCGCCTACGCTTACAGCCTCTAATGGATGCTTAATATAACGATCTGTCATCTGGGAAATATGTACCAGACCATCCTGATGAACACCAATATCCACAAACGCGCCAAAGTCAATGACATTGCGGACAGTTCCCTTTAATACCATTCCCGGCTTTAAGTCTTTCATTTCCATAATGTCACTTCTTAAAACAGGACGAGGCATTTCATCTCGCGGGTCTCTGGCTGGTTTTTCCAGTTCGGCTGCAATATCCCGCAGTGTTATCTCACCTATACCCATTTCCTGGGCCATTTTCTTATAATCAACAATCTTTTTACTGATGCCGTTTAAACCGCCGTGAGATAATTGTTCTCCGGCGTATCCTAACTTTTCTAACAGTTTTCCTGCTGCCTCATAGCTTTCCGGGTGTACACTTGTGCCATCTAAAGGATTATCTCCTCCTGTGATCCTCATAAATCCGGCACACTGTTCAAATGCCTTCGGTCCCAGTTTAGCCACCTTCAGCAGCTGCTTACGGTTCTTAAAAGCACCATTTTCTTCTCTATATGCCACTATGTTCTTTGCCAGGGTCTTATTGATGCCGGAAACATATTCCAACAGGGAAGCAGATGCTGTGTTTAAATCAACCCCTACTTTATTTACACAATCTTCAACAACACCGCCAAGCGCTTCTCCCAGATTCTTCTGGTTCATATCATGCTGATACTGGCCTACACCAATGGATTTCGGATCGATCTTTACCAGTTCAGCCAGGGGATCCTGCAGTCTTCTTGCAATGGAAACAGCACTTCTCTGGCCTACATCAAAGTTAGGAAATTCTTCTGTAGCCAGCTTACTTGCAGAATACACAGAAGCACCCGCCTCGTTTACGATCACATATTGTACCTGCTCTTTTAATTCCTTTAACAGTTCTACAATGACCTGTTCAGACTCCCTGGAAGCCGTTCCGTTTCCTACAGAGATCAAAGAAATGCCATATTTACAGATCAGGTCTTTTAATATCTTCTTTGACTCTGCCACCTTATTCTGGGGAGCAGTTGGGAAAATGACCACTGTGTCCAAAACTTTTCCAGTGCTGTCTACAACAGCCAGCTTACAGCCGGTTCGGAATGCCGGATCCCAGCCTAATACTACTTTTCCGGCAATTGGCGGCTGCATGAGAAGCTGCTCTAAATTCTTGCCGAATACGCGGATCGCACCTTCCTGTGCCTTGTCTGTCAGTTCGCTGCGGATCTCGCGTTCCACAGAGGGCGCGATCAAACGGCTGTAACTGTCCTGGATCACAGTTTTTAATACAGGTGTTGTGTATGGATTTTCCCTTGTGATCACCTGCTTCTCCAGGTATTGTAAAATCTGCTCTATTGGTGCTGCCACCTTCACAGTGAGTATTTTCTCATCTTCCCCTCTGTTTAATGCAAGAATGCGGTGTCCGGCTGCTTTTTTTACAGGTTCTTCATAATTATAGTATGTTTCATAAACAGATTTCTGTTCCCCGTCCTTTGCTGTTGACTGGAGAAGACCTTTATTCATGGTAATGTTACGAATATAGGTGCGGTATTTTGCATCATCGGAAATGCCTTCTGCAAGAATGTCCATAGCTCCGTTAATGGCATCCTGAACGTTTTCCACTCCCTTTTCACCAGAAACATAGGCCTCTGCCACTTTTTCCACAGATTCCTTTAAATTCTGTAAAAGGATCACATTTGCCAAAGACTCCAGGCCCTTTTCACGGGCGATCATAGCTCTTGTACGGCGTTTTGGTTTGTATGGGCGGTATAAATCTTCTACTGCTACTAAAGTTGCTGCTTCCCGGATCTGTTTTTCCAGTTCAGCTGTCATTTTGCCCTGGTCAGAAATGGCACTGATGACCTGTTCTTTTCTGTCTTCCAGGTTTCTTAAATATTTTAAACGTTCATCTAAATTTCTTAAAACTTCATCATTTAATGAACCAGTTGCTTCTTTACGGTATCTGGCAATGAATGGGATGGTATTGCCTTCGTCAATAAGCTTTACAGCTGCCTCTGCCTGATGGCGTCCAATATTCAGTTCTTCTGCCAGTGCTTTGATAATATCCATTGATAGTCCTCACATATTTTTTGTTGTTCTGAGATTTTATTATAATTCATCTGCATGCCTTATGCAAGACTTTGCCCGACTGGACATAACAGCTTTTACATGCTATAATGAGCGCAATGAAAAACAAGCGGCTGCGTAAGCAGACATTTGTTGCGTTCTGTCTGTATCAGCAGGCAAGGGAGTTCATCCGCGCGCAAAACCTGAGCGGACCCGCTGTTCAAAATCACGCCATACGAAAGGATCCTGCTTTAACTTATGAATAGCACTTCTAAAAAACCAAGAAAAACATCCAGCTCATCAGAACAGCTGGCAGCCTGTTCCCTGATCAGCGGCATTGCAGGTATTATCTGCAGCTTTTTTTATCTGCCCTTTTCCCTTGTAAGCGGAAAAAACACTCCGATGGGACTGATCTGCGGAGTGATCGGTATTGTACTTGCCATTATGGCTAAAAATGCGGACATCCGTCCCGGAAAGAAATATCCTGGTAAAGCACTGGCTGGTTTTATTTTCAGCATTATTGCAATTGCGCTTACCATATTCTTCTTTTACAGCCTGATCAATTATTATGATCTGCTCCGTGATCCGGTAAAAGGTCCCCAGATCAATCAGCTGATCTACCAGATGCAGCAGCAGCTGCAGATGCCGGCAAATTAACTAAACTGACAGATTCACAAAGATAAAGCCTTTCTCCCGTTATCATTCTTCGGGAGAAAGGCTTTTCATTTACTATGAAAGTGTTGCCAAGGAGCTATACTATAAGGTCTGTGTGCCTGCGCATAGGGATCTATAAACATTTTGCAATCAGACCATGATCCGGTTACAGGCTACAGCACCGCACGGATCATCTGTTTAATACCATAATCAGAACGTGACTGGGCTTTTGTATCAAAGGCGCTTGCAGCTGCCTTTAATTCTCCTTCTGTCATTTCTTTCGTAAGAACAGCAAATTCATCCATTCCGTACAGCTCTACTGCTTCTACCTTGCCGAAATATGCATTTACTTCCTGCTCTTTGTTTCTGTAAGAGCCTGCAAAACGGATAAAGTAGCGGAACTTAGTTTGATCCATAGGAAGGATCTCCTGCTTTTCATCTGTCCAGCCAAGTGGAACATTGTGATCCATATTCTGTACTGCTTCAATAATATCCGCAACTACTGCACTGGCTGTTGGCAGCTTTCCTGCTCCACTTCCGTAGAACATGGTGGTTCCTAACATATTTCCCTTTACAACAATGCCATTAAATACATCATTTACAGAATATAAGGGATTGCTTTTGCTGATCATAACAGGAGCTACATAAGCACTTACCTTACCATCTTTGATATGGCTGGTTCCAAACAGCTTAATGGATGTTCCCATCTTCTCTGCATACTTAAAGTCAATATCTGTGATCCTGGTAATGCCTTCTGTATAAATATCTTCGTAATTAACAGTCTTTCCAGTTGCCATAGAAGTTAAGATGGCGATCTTGCGGCAGGTATCGTGGCCTTCTACGTCTGCTTCCGGATTACGTTCTGCATAGCCCAGATTCTGCGCCTCTTTTAAAGCATTTTCAAAGGTCTCCCCTTCTTTATCCATCTTCGTAAGGATGTAGTTGGTGGTTCCGTTTAAGATTCCTGTGATCTCTTCAATGCGTTCTCCCATCAGACAGCGGTACAACGGACGGATGATCGGGATACCACCGCCTACGCTTGCCTCAAAAAAGAAATTAACCTGCTTTTCTCTCGCGATCGCAAGCAGCTCTGTTCCATAAGCAGCTACTAAAGCTTTGTTGGAAGTAACTACATGCTTTCCAGCTAACAAACATGCCTTTACAAATGGATATGCCGGATTTAATCCACCCATAGTCTCCACTACTACCTGTACTTCCAGATCTTCTTCAATGATCTTAAAATCATGAATGATCTTATCTGCCACCGGACTGTCCGGAAATTCCCTCAGATCCAGAACATATTTCAACTCAACTTCCTGTCCTGCGCTTTTTGCAATTTCTGCCTTGTTCTTGTCCAGGATCTCCGCAACACCAGATCCAATGGTTCCATATCCCATAACTGCTGTCTTGATCATAATCTCTCGCTCCCTGTATGCTCCATATTCATATTGTTACAGTTCAGCCATGACATCTTCTTGTTTCCATATTCATGAAAACAAGAAGCACGGCGGGTTCATCATATGCTGATTTGGATGAAAAAGTGCTTATGCAAGCAAGCTTGCAACACACTTTCTCCTTCAAACCAGTGCATGGCAGAACTGTAATTTCATATCATTTATTCTCTGGCCAGTATCTTTACATAATGGATACCGTCTAAAACTTCCAGTTCATCGATCATGCTTGATACATTTTCTGTATCTTCTCTTACTTCCACACTCAGTGTCAAAGTAGCAACCCCATTAACCGGAATACTCTGATGGATGGTAAGAATATTGGCTCTGTAAACAGCAACCACATGGAGTAGATCACTCAAAAGCCCCTGCTTGTCATCCATCTGCACTACCAATGTAATAGTCTTCCCCTTTGTATTGTCGTAAAAAGGAAAAATATCGTCCTTATATTTGTAAAAAGAACTTCGGCTGATCCCCACCCGGTCTGCTGCTTCCTGTACGGTAATGGCTCTTACTGTTTCCAGAAGTTTTTTGGCTTCTACCACCTTTAAAAGGACCTCCGGTACCGCCCTTTGTTTTACAACAAAATACTTACTTTTATCTTCCATGAACCCCTTTTTTTCCTCCCTGTCCATGTCCGTATTGTGAACACATCTGTACTCATGAGGAAGATATTAACATACTTTCCAGTAAAATGCAACTGTTTTTATTAACGAAAAATCAATGAACCCATCACCTACATAAAAAAGACGGCAGCCTTTTTTCAGCCACCGCCTTATACTAATTTGATCAATCTTATTCCCGTTATTTTTACTGCTTTTTGCCGATTTACTGAACCGCTGAATAATCGCCCTCTAACTGTGTCATATCTTCAAGAAGATTTGCAGTTCCCTCAGAACCATCCCAGAGAAGTTCAATTACAAAACCGTCTGACGGCATATCGCTGATATCAATATCATACCACTCCAGTGAATTTCCATCTGTATCTTCTACCTGCATATCCCAGGCCAGATTGTCCTCATCTACATTTAACAACAGCTCTGCATAAGTTCCATGAGTCATGATCTCACCATCCAGCAGATCATCCCCCCATTCGTCCAGGCTTGCGCCAGACAATCTTAAAGCTGCAATATCTACGCCAGTTCCGTTTACAACAGTTACAGGAATCTGAATATAATCTTCCTCTGCTTCTGTTTCTGCTTCTGTTTCCGGAGCTGCGGTTGTGGTTGGTGCTGCTGTAGTCTCTGGAGCTACAGTTGTTGCTGGTGCTGCAGTTGTTGCTGGTGCTGCCTTGCTCTTTCCTCCACATGCGCTGATCCCTACTGCTACACATGCAGCCAGAATGGATACCAATACTCTTTTTCTCATAATTTTCTCCCTTCGTACTTTCCATTTGTTTTAGTTACAGTTCCACCATGCTTCTTGTTTTCATGAATATGGAAACAAGAAGATGTCATGGCCAAACTGCAACTTATTAAATTACTCATCCCCCGCTTTGCGGCTGGTGCATCGTTTCGTAAATAACTGTAGTGATCACGTAAGATGCGGATTTGAGTGTGCAGGTCTAAAAACGCAGACACAGCGGGCTACGCTGAGGATTTTAGACCTGTGCAATCAGATTCGCAGACAAGTGAGTGGTATCGTTATTTCGAGAACGATGTACTATTACTTATGGTAACATATTTATGGCAAAAAATATAAGTTTTGCGTGAAATGTATCTCAAACAACGTAAAATGTAAGCTTTCTATTGAGCCATACTTTTTCCTATGTTAAAATATATAGTATCAGACCGGGTCTATACCCCCGCATCCCGGCTTTTACATTTGGAGGTAACGCAATGCATATTGCTCTTTGTGATGACAGCCGGACAGAGCTTTCCCGCCTCACTTTCCTTTTGGAAGAATACCGTTTAAAACGGGACGGCTCCCTGACTTATGATATTTTTACAAACGCCACCGATCTTTTGGAGACCATACCGGTCCACCACTTTGATCTGCTGCTTTTAGATATTCTTATGCCCGGTATTACAGGTATGGACGCTGCCAGGGAAATTCGTCAGACCAACAGCACTATTCCCATTATTTTTCTCACCTCTTCCAGTGAATACGCAGTAGAAAGCTACCGGGTCAATGCCGCCGACTACCTTTTAAAGCCACTGGATGCTGATAAACTTTTTCCAGTGCTTGACAAACTGCTGGCCGATTTTAAAAGTAATGCTCCTTATATCCCCTTAAAAACCAGCACCGGTATTATCCGGCTTCTCATCTCTAACGTTGTTTTTGTAGAAGTCCAGAATCATCTGGTCACCTTTAAAATGGCAGACGGAACCTTCCACACTGCTTCTGGCCGCCTGGCAGACTATGAAAAAAAACTCCTTGTAAGCAGAAGCTTTTTCAAGCCCCACCGCTCCTATCTGGTTAACCTGCACCAGGTAACAGGTCTTGATAAAAATGGTTTTTCCACCAATATAGGCAAAATCGTTCCCGTTTCCCGTGATGCCTATACAAAAGCAAAATCCGCCTACATGAATTACCTGTTGAACGGAAGACTGGAGGAAAACGCAGAATGATCCAGACTCTCTCCAATCTGACCATAATCATCTACGCCATAGCCGTCATGACTATGCTGTTAGATACAACGCCTGCCCGCCTGTCCCGCAACAAACTCAGTCTGTTATGGGCCGGTGCAGGCATCATCGCGCTGCTTCAGTTTTTTGCCGGCTGTGTTCTGGGCATAAAAATTTATCTTCGCTTTTATTTTTTCTTTGCCCAGCTTCCGGTATTTCTGCTTTTCTGGCAGCTTTCCGGCAAAGGACTGGTGAAAACTTTTTTCGCCACCCTCAGCGCTATTTTTATGTGCGTTCCTGCCATGTTTGCTTCCCGGATCTCCCGGGAATTTCTGCCTGTATCAAAAACAGTAGATTACCTTTTTCTGCTTTTGACCAGTCTTATCATGCTCTGGCTCATTCACCATTTTATGCAGCCGGTCTTTGGGCAGCTGCTAGATACTTTTTCGTCCCTGGACATTTTAAAATTCAGCGCTATTCCATTTCTTTATAATGCTACGATCCTGGCATCTGGCGGCTACCTGAGTGCTGAACGCAATGTACTTCTGCGTTTTCTTATTGGTCTTAGTACACTGACTGCCTATTTTCTTCTGTTAATGGTATTTGGCCGTACCAGAAAAATTCACAAACTAGAGTATGAACGTGAAATGCAGACATTGGTACTGGAATCTGCCAGACAGTCTTTAGCAAGGCAGCGTCAAAACCAGGAACAGGCCCGGATCTACCGTCATGACATGCGGCATCATCTGGCATTGATCAACGGCTATGCCGCTGAAGGGAATCTGGAAAAAATAAAGGAATATCTTTCCCAGACAGAAATGGAGATTGATGCCATTACACCTAAACGATACTGTGCCAACGAAACCGTAAACCTTGTACTTTCTTCCTTTGAAGCAAAATCAGCGGAAATGAATGTCACGCTTTGTATAGAAGCGAATCTTCCTGAAACACTTTCTATTTCCGACACAGAATTATGCTCCTTGTTTTCCAATGCACTGGAAAATGCCATTTTTGCAGCTTCCAAATTAATAGAAAAAAAAGCGCGCAGAGTTTATCTGCGCACACTGGTAAATAATAATAAGCTTTTGATCTCTACAAAAAATGCCTATGCCGGAACTATCCAAATGGAAGGAGAATTTCCAAAATCTTCCAATCATCAACCCGGTCATGGCTTTGGGATTAAAAGTATGGCCGCCATTGTCACACAACATGGCGGCCTGTATTCCTTTGAAGCTTCTGGAAATATATTCACTTTGCAGCTTATGCTGCCTTTAATTGCAAAGTCCTGATCACGACCTGCCGCAGCCTTGGATGACTGAATATCAATCATCCTGGGCTGCATTTTTATTTGGACAGCCAAGGCTCATCCAGCGCAAATATGCACTGATGAAATTGTCAATGGCGCCATCTAACACAGCATCAACATTGCCGCTTTCTTCGCCTGTACGGTGATCCTTTACCATTGTATATGGCTGAAGGACATAGGAACGGATCTGGCTTCCCCAGCCATTATCCTTTACATCACCGCGGATACCGGCTGCCTTTGCTGCCTGCTCCTCCTGACGGAGCATATACAGCTTTGCCTTTAACATCTGCATTGCCTTATCCTTGTTCTGAAACTGGGAACGTTCATTCTGGCAGGTAACAACAATGCCAGTTGGATAATGAGTGATGCGGATAGCAGAAGATGTTTTATTAATATGCTGTCCGCCGGCACCACTGGAACGGTAGGTATCAATACGGATATCGTCCGGATTGATCTCAATATCAATGTCTTCCTTAATATCCGGCATCACATCGCAGGACACAAAGGAAGTCTGTCTCTTGCCAGCTGCATTAAAGGGAGAAATACGCACCAGACGGTGCACACCGTGCTCAGAGCGAAGGTAGCCGTAGGCATTTTCCCCACTGATCTGAATGGTAACAGATTTGATGCCTGCTTCATCACCGTCCAGATAATCAAGAACCTCTACCTTAAAGCCTTTTTTCTCTGCCCAGCGGCAGTACATACGGTACAGCATGCTGCACCAGTCACAGGACTCCGTTCCGCCTGCACCTGCATTCAGACGTAAAATAGCATCATAGCCATCATATTCGCCGGAAAGCAGAAGCTTCATACGCATTTTTTCCAGTGTCTCTGAAAAATGATCTAACATTTCCTGGATCTCAGGGATCAGAGAAGCATCATTTTCCTCATACCCCATCTGGATCATGGTCTGGATGTCTTCGTATTCCTGTTCCAGTTCACGGAAAGTATCCACCTCATCTTTTAAGTGTTTTGCTTCCCGTACTAATCTGGTCGAGCGCTCCGGATCATTCCAGAATCCCGGCTCTTCCATGGATTTGTCTAATTCGTCGATTCGTCTGACCTTATTATCCAGGTCAAAGTGAATCCCTCACTTCCACTAATGGTTTGTCATACGTTGATAACGTATATTTAAAATTATCTAACTCAACCACAGCTTCACCCGCTTTCTCTTTTTAAATTTTATTTTTCTTTACAAAAATCCCCCTGCGCGGTTTTGACCGCACAGGAAGATTTTTCAACTCAAAATATAGAAGACTATTTAATACGTCCGCAGCACTGCTTATATTTCTTTCCAGAACCGCATGGGCATGGATCATTTGGATAGATTTTCTGCTCTTCGCGCTTCTTTGGAGCTACTGGAGTTGCATCCTTGTTTGTACCTGTAACCCTGGCAGCAGATTCTCTCTCTATCTTCTGCTCTACACGGATATGGAACAGGATACGTACAGTCTCTTCCTGGATCGCAGCCATCATAGCCTCATACAGTTCATAGCCCTGCATCTTGTACTCAACAACCGGATCTCTCTGGCCGTATGCCTGTAAGCCGATTCCTTCGCGGAGAGCATCCATATCATCCAGATGTGACATCCACTTATTGTCAATAACCTTCAGAAGAACTACACGCTCGATCTCACGGATCTGCTCAGGCTCCGGGAATTCAGCTTCCTTAGTCTCATACAGCTTGATCGCAGCTTCCTTTAAGGTATGCTTTAATTCGTTCTTCTTCATGGACTTCTTCTGCTCATCTGTCAAAGCAACAGACTTTAATGGGATAATTGGCAGAAGCAGGTTATTTAACTCAGTAAGATCCCATTTTTCTGCTGTATCTTCATCAGAAACAGACATATCTACTGCATTTTCTACAATGTCAGTGATCATCTTCAGTACCAGATCGCGCATGTTATCTCCATCCAGAACCTTACGGCGCTCTGCATAGATAACTTCACGCTGCTCATTGTTTACTTCGTCAAACTTAAGCAGCTGCTCACGGATACCGAAGTTATTGCCTTCGATCTTCATCTGTGCCTTCTCAATTGCATTGGAAAGCATCTTATGCTCGATCTGTTCACCTTCCGGTACACCCATTGCCTCAAACATGTGCATCAGGCGCTCAGAACCAAACAGTCTTAACAGATCATCTTCCAGAGACAGATAGAATCTGGATTCACCCGGGTCTCCCTGACGTCCGGAACGTCCACGCAGCTGGTTGTCAATACGGCGGGACTCGTGACGCTCTGTACCAATGATCTTTAAACCGCCCAGATCCTTGGATTCCTGATCCAGCTTAATATCGGTACCACGGCCTGCCATGTTGGTAGCAATGGTAACGGAACCATGAATACCTGCATCTGCAACGATCTCAGCCTCCAGCTCATGGAACTTGGCATTCAGGACTTTATGCGGAATGCCCTTCTTAGTCAGCATCTTACTTAAAAGTTCGGAAGTTTCAATGGTAATAGTACCAACCAGAACCGGCTGTCCTTTCTCATGAGCCCTTACAACTTCATCAACAACTGCCTTGTATTTTTCTTTCTTTGTCTTATAAACAGCATCATCCAGATCCTTACGGATAACAGGACGGTTGGTGGGGATCACAATAACATCCATTCCATAGATGTTTCTAAATTCCTTCTCCTCTGTAAGAGCGGTACCGGTCATACCTGCCTTCTTTGTAAACTTGTTAAAGAAGTTCTGGAAGGTAACAGTTGCCAGTGTACGGCTTTCGCGGCGTACATTTACATGCTCTTTTGCTTCAATTGCCTGATGCAGGCCATCTGAATAACGGCGGCCTGGCATGATACGTCCGGTAAATTCATCAACGATCAGGACTTCATCATCCTTAACTACATAGTCCTTATCACGGAACATCAGGTTGTTTGCGCGAAGGGCAAGGATGATATTATGCTGGATCTCCAGATTCTCCGGATCAGCCAGGTTATCAATGTGGAAGTATTCCTCTACCTTCTTGACGCCCTGTTCAGTCAGGTTGACTACTTTATCCTTCTCATCTACTACAAAATCGCCTGTCTCTTCGATCTCTTCACCCATGATCGCATCGATCTTGGAGAATTCCTTTGAAACAGTACCGCGCTCTAACTGACGTGCTAAAACGTCGCATACTTCATACAGCTTAGTAGACTTGCCGCTCTGTCCGGAAATGATAAGAGGTGTTCTTGCCTCATCGATGAGAACAGAGTCAACCTCGTCGATGATACAGTAATCCAGATCACGCAGAACCAGCTGTTCTTTGTAAATGGACATGTTATCACGCAGATAGTCGAAACCAAGTTCATTATTTGTTACATAGGTAATATCGCAGGCATAAGCTTCTTTTCTCTGCGCACTGTTCATGTCGTTTAATACAACACCCACAGTCAGTCCCAGGAAACGGTGTACCTGTCCCATCCACTCAGCATCTCGTTTTGCCAGATAATCATTGACAGTAACGATCTGTACGCCTTTTCCTTTTAATGCGTTCAGATAAGCTGGACAGGTAGATACTAATGTTTTACCTTCACCTGTACGCATCTCTGCAATACGTCCCTGATGGAGTACAATACCACCGATCAGCTGTACCGGGAAATGCTCCATGTTAAGTGTTCTTCTTGCCGCCTCACGGACAGTAGCAAATGCCTCTGGCAGAATATCATCCAGAGTTGCTCCGTCAGCCAGCTTTGCTTTCAGGATACGGGTCTGATCGCGCAGCTCCTCATCTGACTTGGCAATCATTTCGGGGCGCAGACTTTCGATCTTTGTGACGATCGGACGGATCATCTTTAATTCTCTTTCGCTGTGAGTCCCGAACAGTTTCTCAATTACGTTCATGGTTTGCTCTCCTAACTTCTCTTCCTTATATAAAATACAAATTCTTTTCAACCTGCGTCTGACCTGTAAAATACAGACAATACGCTTATGATACAATCTAATACATTGTATCACTTGACGTAAATTAATTCAACGACTTCATAAAAAGTTTACATTTCCTCACTTATTATGGTAAACCAGACATCTTCCCGTCTTTAGGATTTAGCACTTTATTTTTTGAGAGTTAATGAAATATATTTTATCCTCAAGTCAGCATATTTGCTGGCTTTTTTCTTTGTTTTAAAAACTTGACAAATTTTCTTTTTTATACTTGCTTTTATGGTGCTATGGTGCTATACTATAAGAGGGTGACTTTTATGGCATATTTTCTTAAAAAAACTAACAACAAAAATTGTATCTGGGGCTGGCCGTCGCGCTAGCGACTTGGTACAATATGATGATATGGCATTTAATTATATCATCGCTGATGCGAAGGGGAGATGGAAACAATGATGATCATGGATAGCAGCAAGCCGCTGTATCTGCAGGTGGAGGCAGATATTAAAAACCGTATCCTGTCGAAGCAGTACATGCCGGGAGATAAGCTTCCGACGGAGAACGAGCTAAGTGACCAGTATAATGTGAGTAAAATCACGATTCGAAAGGCGATACAGAATTTATCCGATGAGGGATATGTCAATAAGGTCCAGGGAAAGGGCACCTTCATCAATTTCAAGAAGGACAAGCTGTATCTGAATAAGACCAGCGGCTTCAAGGAAAGTCTGTCGAGCCTTGGACACGCGTCCAGACACGATATCATCCAGGCATCGTTCCTGAACGCGGATGAGGATATCGCAGAGAAGCTGATGATTCCGATGGGGACGAAGGTCGTCTACATCGAGCGTCTGGTCTGGCAGGATAACGAACCGATCGCGATCGATAAGATCTACATCGAGGATGCCCGCTTCCCGGACTTCATCACGACACTTTCGAAAGATCGCTCGTTCTACCAGGTGATGGATGAGTGCTATCATATCCGGCCGAATCATTCCGTCCTCGAAATCGACGGAAAGGCTGCGCAGAGCCACAGCGCAGATACTCTGAAGTGCAACGTCGGCGACCCGCTGTTTTCGATTCATAAAATCAGCTATGATCAGGATGGTAAGCCGATCCACTACTCGCTGACGACGGTCCGCTGTGATCGCGTCACCTATGTCGTTTCCACAAACGACTCCACGGTCATGGACGAGAAGATCAAGTCGAACTGAGCTTCGATCCACAACAGAAGGACGCTTCAGCCAGAACCAGCACAAACACAATCACAGATTTATCTCCATAAAGTTCAGAAGGGGCACCGACACATCTCGTGTGGTTGCCCCTTCGCTTCGTTTATTTATCGTTTATTTATCTTCTGTTTTTCGTGCTATGAACGGCGTTACGCCATCTCACAAATCTTACTGCGCACGCTGAGCACCATAGATGGTGCGACACTCAGCTCATCGATGCCCATCTCGACGAAACGCTCCGTCAGGGTCGTGTCAGCACCGAGCTCACCGTAGATGCCGGCCCACTTGCCCGCCTTATGCGCGCCATCGATGGTCATCTGAATCATCCGAAGAACCGCCTCATGATGTGGATTATAGAACTCGTCCAGCTTCTCATTCTGGCGATCGATCGCAAGTGTATACTGCGTGAGGTCGTTGGTGCCGATGCTGAAGAAATCGACGAGCTCTGCCAGCTCCTCACAGATCATCACTGCTGCCGGCGTCTCGATCATGATGCCCTGCTCCGGAATCGCATACGGGATTTGCTCCCGCTTGAGTTCTGCCGCCACCTCTGCGACGATCTCACGGATCCGAAGCACCTCATCTACGGAGATGATCATCGGATACATGATGGCGAGGTTTCCGTACTTCGCCGCACGAAGCAGTGCGCGGAGCTGTGTCTTAAACACATCCGGCTGTTTCAGACAGATACGGATCGCGCGATACCCCATCGCCGGGTTATCTTCCTTTCCGAGTCCGAGGTAATCGACGTTCTTATCCGCACCGATGTCGAGCGTTCGGATGATCACCTTCTTTCCGCCCATCGTCTGTAGCACCTGACGGTACGTGTTAAACTGCTCAGTCTCATCCGGCAGCGCGGTCTTTCCGAGATACAGTAACTCACTGCGGAACAGGCCGATGCCCTCCGCGTCATTTTCCTGTACATATGCGACATCTGAAACACTGCCGATGTTTGCATATACGTTTACCTTCCGGCCACTCTTCGTCACCGAAGGACGTCCCTTGTAGTTTGCAAGCAGCCGCTTCTGCTCTGCCGCCCTCGCCTGCATCTCGTGTGCAGCAGCGATGGTTGCCTCATCCGGATCCACGCAGAACACGGCATCCTTGCCATCGACGATGCCCATCGTACCGGAATGGAGACTGTCGAGCTCCACCGGCACACCGATCAGCGCCGGGATGTTCATCATACGCGCGAGGATCGCGGTATGGGAGTTCGTCGAGCCATGGACGGTGACGAACGCAAGGATCTTACGCTTATCCATCTGCACCGTTTCACTCGGTGTCAGGTCATCCGCCACGATGATGGACGGTTCCATATGCGCCCAGTCGAGCTCCTCCTCACCACTCAGATTCCGGATCAGACGATTCGAGATATCCTTCACATCCGCGGAACGTGCCTGCATGTACTCATCATCCATATTCGCGAAGATCTCGGCGAAGTTATCTCCGGTGACCGCCACCGCGTACTCAGCATTGAGCTCCTCCGTCTCGATCATCGAGTGGATCGCATCCTGGTAGTCCTCATCCTCGAGCATCATCTGATGCACCTCGAAGATCTGCGCGTTCACCTCGCCAACCTCCTGAAGCGCCTTCTCATAAAGCGCGCCGAGCTGGGCCTGCGCCTGTTTCTTCGCATCCTCGAGACGCTGGAGCTCTGCCGCTACATCCTCGACATGCTGACGCTTTACGATGCCATCACTCTTCTTCAGAACATTGATCGGACCGATCGCCGTTCCCTTATAAACGGACTTTCCGATGTATTTTTCCATTTCCTGTCCCCTCAGATTCTATATCGATCGATGAATTACAGATTTTCCTGGAAGAACTTCTCGAGTGCCTCGAACGCAGCATCCTCATCCGGACCCTCGACCTGCACGGTCACCTCATCGCCCTGCTTGACGCCCATGCTCATGATGGCGATCAGCTTGCCGGCAGCTGCGGTCTTTCCCTTCGCCGCGAGCGTCGTAGCGCTCTGGAACTTCTTCGCTTCCTTCACCAGCAGTCCGGCTGGTCTCGCATGCAGTCCGAGTTCTTCCTTGATCACATATGTAAATTCTTTCATCTTTATCTATCCTTTCTTTTCACTGCGTGAGCTCATACGTAAGTCCCCTCTGCAAATAAGCGGGATTCCTGCATACGTCACCATGTCATCTAAGTCATCATGTAAATAAGTTCTCATTATAAACAAAACTTCCCGCACGGTATAGTACTTTCCGGATCTCGAATTCACTATGCATGCAGGAAGTCTGGATATTTTTTCAGGGGTATGCCACAGTGCCCTGTGGTATTTTAAAGAAGTGTATCGCTCTGTTTAGAGAATGCCCAGTGCACCCATGACCATGCCGAAGAGGACGATGCCGATCAGCAGGACGTTGGTATTGACCTTCTTCTGAACGAGATTGTAGATGCCCAGCGTAAATACGAACGGAAGCATCTTCGGGATGATGGAATCCAGCATATCCTGGATGACCAGATTCGTACCACCGGTGGAGAAGGTAAGCGGCGTGGTGACGGACACCATGCTGGCTACCATACCGCCGACGACGGCGAGACCGACGATGGATGCGAAGTGCATTACGCGATCCATAAGTCCTTCCTGGTACAGCTTCGCGAGGTATTTATTACCTGACCTGTAGCCGAAGAAGGTTGCATTGTAGGCAAACAGCAATGACGGAATCGCGAACAGCAGTACTGCGAGAATCGGTCCCAGGATGCTGCCCTGCTGTGCGAACGAAAGGCCGATACCGAAGGTGATGATTCGGATGGTTCCCTGGAAGAAGCTGTCACCGATGCCGGCGAACGGCCCCATCAGACTGGTCTTGATCATGGAGATCGACTCGGTCTGGAACTCACCCTCTTCTGAATTTGCGTTCTGCTCCTCCATGGAAGCGGCGAGGCCCATGATAAACGGTGTCAGCTGCGGTGTGCAGTTAAAGAACTCCATATGCCGCTGATACGCTTCCTTTTTTCTCTCCTCATCATCTGCATACAGCTTGTCAAGCACCGGTGCCATGCCATACATGAAGCCCATGTGCATCTGACGCTCATAGTTCCATGAGCACATAATCGCGAGGGAATGCAGGAAGACCTTACGTAAGTCTTTATCGCTTACCTTCTTTAATGCTTTCTGATTTTCCATTATGCATTTGCCCCCTTTCCATACAGAACCTTATCCAGGATGAATGCCAGGATCGCGGCGAACATGGTCACACCGATCAGGCTGAGACCGGAATATGCGACGATCAGGAAGCCGAGAAGGAAGTACGGGAACATCTTCTTCGACAGCATTGAACTCAGCAGCATCGCAAATCCGAGGGCCGATAAGAGGTTACCAGCGACTGTGAGGCCGTTCGTGATGACCTGCGGAATCGCAGCTACCAGGTTCGTAACTAGATCCGTACCGAAGTAAACGGTCAGGAAGATCGGGATGAAGTAAACCAGCGCGTTGAAGCCGAAGGACCACCAGAGGTGGATATGAATCGCCTTCTTGAACTGTCCGTTCTCGATGGCCTTATCCGCTACATGAGAGAACTGCGCGATCACCATACGCATGATGACACTCAGGAACTCGCCAATGACGGCGACCGGAACGGCGAGGGTCAGTGCCGCTTCCGTGGAGGCACCGGAAAGAATCGCAAACGCAGTGGCGATGATACTTCCGAACTGCATGTTTGGTGGTCCGGCTGCTCCGATCGCTACAAATCCCATGGAAATAAGTTCCAGGGATGCACCTAAAATTACACCCTGTCTGACATCGCCTAATACGAGGCCTGCCAGTGTACTCAGGATCAGTGGTCTGCCGATGTTCTGACGTCCGATCAATCTGGAGTCGATGACACCGACGATACCAACTAAACCGAGTAAGATCGCTTTAATCAGCATACGACATCTCCTTTTTTAATTCTCAAATGATGCATGCTCGATCGGGGAGGATGGCACCATCTGAATATAGATCTTCTTTCCCATCGAAATCAGTTCCTGGGTGGCCTTCAGCTCTGCTTCATTTAAGTACACGGCCTTACCGTACTCCTTCGAACCGGCCTTCTTCGCCACACCGCCATAATTGATTTCGGTCACCTCTGGAAGCTCCTTCGCAAGCTGAAGTGCTTCTGCCGGTCCCTTTACGATGATCATGATATTCTTGCTGGCATTCTCATCCACCAGCTTCCGAAGCTGTGAAAACGGAATGATACTAAGCTCACAGTCCACCGGCTTCGCGATGCTGAGCGCCATCATGCTGATCGGATCATTCGGAACCTTATCATCGGCGACGATGATATAGTTGGTGCCTACCTGCTTGGTCCAGGAAAAAATCACCTGGCCATGTAAAAGACGATGATCTACACGAACTAACTTAATCATACATTTCCTCCATTTAAAAAGTTGTTGTACAGTACGATGCTCTGGGCTGCACTCTTACAGGTATCATCGAGGTCCAGCTCCTCCCATGTCGTACCGCTCTTCTTCATTGCCATGATTTCCAGTACCAGCGGGAGATTTACACCCGCGATCAGTTTTCTCGACGAGCTCATGAATGGTAAGGCGGTATTCGCCGGCGATCCTCCCGGAAGGTCCAGAAGGACGACCAGATTCCGATCCTTATATCTCTCCTCGATCGTCGCACGGATTGCTTCTGAAAAGTCATCCAGTGACTCTCCGTTTTCGAACGACAGCGTCCCGAAATCATCCTCGTCGATATCCAGGATCAGCTTCAATGCATCTGCATATCCCTTGCACAATCCTGCATGTGTAATCATCAGCACATCAAATGCATCTTTCATGTTTCGTACCATCCTTACTTAATTCTTCTATGATTGGAACAGCCTCTGATAAAGAGGCGATAATCTTTATGGCCTGTCGCTTCTGGACTTCCGTCGGCGGCATCAGATCCGGCACCATGATGACCGGGATCCTGGCATTCCAGGCTGCCTGGACGCCCACCTTCGAGTCTTCGAAAACCAGTGCATCCTCCGGTGCTGTATTCATCTTCGCAAGCACCTTCAGGTACGCTTCCGGCGAAGGCTTCCGCTCGACGACCTCATCACCACAGCAGATATAGTCAAAGTACTGTATGAGCTGTAAGCGAGTCAGGCGCTCCTCCGTCAGTGATCGACTGGTGGCGGTCGCTACCGCACACGGAAGTCCGGCCTTTTTGATGCAGTTCAGGAGTTCCACGGCACCCGGTTTTGCGGTGAGCTCACGCTCCAGACGCTCTACTCCATGCTGACGGGCGACTTTCATGAATTCCTCTGTGGAGCAGCGTCCACGGAACAACTCTTCCATGTAATCATACACCGGCTGTCCACTGCGACCAACCACATTCAGAAAGTCCTCTCTCTTCCAGTCGTCGATCCCGAAGTCTCTTGCCGTATCATACCATACATCCTGCCATACCCTCTCTGTATCGAGCAGCAGTCCATCTACATCAAAAATAACCAGTTTAAGCGACATATATTTTCCTCTTCGTACTGTATCTTAGTACTGCATCTGCCACATATAACGACGAACATCGAGTGAGTGACCACGCTCGAAGGCGATCGCCTCTACGAAGTGACGGATCACCACGCCGGTAAGGATGGCTGCAACATATGGCTTCGCCTCATCAGCTACCGTAGAAAGATCGAGATCCTTCTGATCGAGTACGAGCAGATCCTCTGTAAACTTCTTTGCGAAGTTCTCTACACGCTCATCGAGGTGTCTGGTGTGACCGATGGACTTTACAAGCATGAATGGAACATCATAATCGGTTACCTCGAACGGGCCATGGAAGTACTCACCGGAGTGGATGCATCCGGAGTTGATCCACTGCATCTCCATGAACCAGCACATCGCGGTGGAGTAAACCTCACCATAGTTGATGCCGCTGCCGATGGTGTAGATGGTCTTCTCACGCTTGTTGCGCTTCGCCCATGCCTTCGCCTGTGCATCGTACTGTGCCTTCGCCTGTGCAGAAAGATCGGTCAGCTTCTCGAGCTCCTTCAGGCATACATCCCACTTCGCATCTGGAGCGAGTACGGAAAGAAGGCTGAAAAGTAAGCCGTAAAGGATACCCTTATTCTTATCAGAATCGCTTACTTCCTTACCCCAGTCATAGTGAACAGGATACTCTGCTGCCTCCCAGAGTGGAGAACCCTCGAGGTTGGATAAGCAGATCGTAAGGGCGCCCTTGGAACGTGCAAGCTTCGTTGCCTCTACGGTCTCCGGTGTGTTTCCGGAATGTGAGCAGGAAATCACGACGGAGTTCTCATTGAGACGCTTCGGCGTATCATATACGAACTCGTTCGCGGTGTATACGTGGGAAGGGATCGAACTCTCCTTATCGAACATATACTGTCCAGCCATAAGCACTGCCTGGGATCCGCCACAAGCGACGAAATAAACCTCATTGACCTCCTTTCTGGCTTTCACTGCCTCAACTGCGGCCTTAATCTGTGATGCATGTAAGTCTCTCATAATTCCTCCTTAAAAATGATAATTGATTATATATCATTATATGATTTTATAAGTCTTATTATATACATGTAGCACAAATTTGCAAGTACTTTTTTCTTTTTTGTCGGGAGTTTTACACTTCTTTTTTTAGTGTTTTAATACAAATCCTTTATTTAAGCCATTTACGGCTTATTTTTTTGTCAAATTTTATGATTTTTATAGTGCCCGTCTTTAGGATTTAGCACTTTATTTTTTGAGAGTTAATGAAATATATTTTATCCTCAAGTCAGCATATTTGCTGGCTTTTTTCTTTGTTTTAAAAACTTGACAAATTTTCTTTTTTATACTTGCTTTTATGGTGCTATGGTGCTATACTATAAGAGGGTGACTTTTATGGCATATTTTCTTAAAAAAACTAACAACAAAAAAGGTACTTATCTTCAGATTTATTCAAGCTTTTACGATCCTGAACGCAGGCATACTGCCCACAAGGCTTATAAACCTATTGGTTATGTTCATGAGCTTCAGGCAAAGGGCATTGACGATCCTATCTCCTTCTACAAAGAAGAAGTTATCAGACTGAACCAGGAAGCAAATGCTGCAAAAGCCGCAAAAAAAGCGAAGCAGATTTCAGATGATTCGCCGGAAAAACTCATTGGCTATTTCCCGATGAAAAACATTAACGACAAGCTTTCTGTCAAAAAGTATATTGATCTCATGCAGACCGCTACTGACTTCCGCTTTAATGTTTTTGACATGATCTCTGCCCTTGTTTACGCAAGGCTTGTCCAGCCATGTTCAAAATCAAAGACTTATGACGAAGTGATTCCAAAGCTTTTTGAATCCTACGATTTTTCTTTAAACCAGCTCTATGACGGGCTGGAGTATATCGGTTGCGAATACGAAAAGATCATTGAAATCTACAATCATCAGATCCAACAGATGTATCAGTTTGATACCTCTCATACTTACTTTGACTGCACTAACTTTTACTTTGAGATCGACAGGGAAGATGATTTCCGGAAAAAAGGACCTTCCAAGGAAAACAGAAAAGAACCGATTGTTGGTCTGGGACTCCTGCTTGATGCAAATCAGATTCCCATCGGCATGAAGCTGTTTCCGGGCAATCAGAGTGAAAAGCCGGTGATCAGAAATATCATTGATGATTTGAAAAAGAGAAACTCTGTGTCCGGCAGAACCATACAGATCGCCGACAAAGGGTTGAATTGTGCTGAAAATATCTTCCATGCGCTCAAAAATGGGGATGGATATATTTTCTCTAAGTCCGTAAAGATGCTTCCGGAAACGGAAAAGACCTGGGTACTGCTCCCTAATAATTACAGGGATGTAAAAAATGCTGCCGGGGAGACTTTGTATCGCATTAAGGAATGTGTAGATGAATTTGAATATAAATTTACCGAGTCTGAAACAGGCTCTTTAAAAAAGTTCCGGATCACAGAAAAAAGGATTGTTACTTTCAATCCAAAACTTGCCAAAAAACAGATCTACGAAATTAATAAAGAAGTTGAAAAAGCAAGGCTTCTGAAAGCTTCGCAGGCTAAAAAATCCGAGTATGGTGATTCTGCAAAATATGTCATTTTTACTGCTGCAGATAAAAAGGGCAACGACACAGATGGTAAAGTAAAAGTCACCATGAATGAGGAACTCATTCAAAAATCCCTGGAGCTTGCCGGATACAACATGCTGGTCACTTCCGAGATTTCCATGAAAGATAAGGATGTCTACAATGCATACCACAATCTCTGGAGAATAGAAGAATCCTTCCGGATCATGAAGTCACAGCTGGATGCCAGACCGGTATACTTGCAAAAACAGGATACCATTGTTGGACATTTTTTAATCTGCTATCTGGCCGTATTACTGACAAGATTACTGCAGTTCAAGATATTAAAAAATGGTTATAGTTCCGAAGAGCTGTTTGAATTCGTACGTGACTTCAGAGTTGCCAAAATATCAGACAGAAAATATATAAATCTATCGCATGGTACATCATTTATCAGGGAATTGTCAGAGCTGTGCAGCTTACCACTGACATCGTATTTTTTGAACGAAGGAGACATCAAAAAAATGCTAAGCCACAGGTTTTAATCCTTGGCTTAGCACCATGTTTTATACTTCAACTCCGAAAGTCAGGCTTGACGTAAATTAATTCAACGACTTCATAAAAAGTTTACATTTCCTCACTTATTATGGTAAACCAGACATCTTGCACAAAAAGTATGTTCGGTTTTGTGCACATCCACATTGTCCACAGTTATCCACAAAGTTTTCCCCCAGAGTTATCCACATCAGATTTTGTCGGTTTTTCTGGATTTTCTAGTTATACACCGACTTATCCACATTATCCACATATTTTTACTTGTTCTTTTTTACACCTCCTTTACATTTGTCCTTTCTTTCTTTTTTGTATATATCTTATAAATCTGCTGTTTCTGACCAAAATATACGCTGTTCCTATTGACATTTTCAAATGTCCCTTATTAATAATTCAATATTCTTTTGCATCTCCCATATACTTTTTTTATAAAAAATTAAGATAAATTATTAGTCAATTTCAGAATTTTAGTTGTAATTTTACAATAAACATGATATAATGTTCATATCTCAGAAAAAGGAGTTGATGATTATGCGTTATACCATAACAGGACGAAATATTGAGGTAACTCCAGGTTTGAAAGCAGCCGTTGAAAAGAAGATCGGAAAGCTGGAACACTTTTTCACTCCTGACACCGAAGTGATCGTAGCGCTCAGCGCCCAGAAAGACCAACAGAAAATTGAGGTGACCATTCCAGTTAAAGGTAATACCATCCGTGCTGAAGAAAGCAGCACCGATATGTATGTATCCATTGATCTGGTAGAAGAGATCATCGAGCGCCAGATCCGCAGATATAAAAAGAAACTCATCGACAAGAAGCAGAGTGCACTTGCATTCTCCCAGGCTTTTATCGAGGATGAGGAAGATACTTCTTATGAAGATGATATCCAGATCGTTAAGACCAAAAAATTTGCTATGAAGCCAGTAAATCCTGAAGAAGCATGCCTTCAGATGGAGATGTTAGGACATACTTTCTTCGTATTCCTCAACTCCGAAACAGAACAGGTAAATGTAGTGTACAAGCGTAAAAATGGTACATATGGACTGATCGAGCCTGAATTCTAAACGGACATGCCTGCTGACGCAGGCATCACCATTCATGAAAGCCGATTGCTCCGCACCTTTGGTGCTCCCGCAATCGTCGCCAGCATTCGCAATCCGCGCTATCGCGCTCCTTGCTCATACCGGCTTGCCCGTCCGATACCCGTGAATTCGCTCATGCAAGCATGGCTCATTCGCGGCTGCCGTCCGGGACTTTCATAGTAAAAAGCAGGTTCTGACAACTTTTAAAATTTCATAAAACAATTAGGGGAGCCAGTTTTGGCTCCCCATTTTCATATGCTCTTTCGCACACATTTAGTTATATGATTATGTACCTTTGATCAGAATCAGTCAAAAAATGTAACTGCCTTGCAAGGTGTTCTGTAATTTGATGGTGTGTAACAGATACCTGTTGCAGGTGTACTGGAGTGGATGATCTTTCCATTTCCTACATAAATACCTACATGGTTGATATAGCTTCCGCTGGCATAGAATAACAGATCTCCCGGCTTTACTTCGCTGACTGGGATCGTCTTTCCTCTGGCCGCCTGGTCTCTGGAGCTTCGGCCTGTACTGATACCGAAATGAGAGAATACACTCATAACGAAACCGGAACAGTCAGCACCTTTGGTCAGACTGGTACCTCCATATACATATGGATTTCCTAAAAACTGCTGTGCATAAGCGATCAGGGCAGTTCTGGAGGCTGTTTCTACGGAAGAGCTTTCGGTACTCTTAGAAGAGCTTGTCTCCTTCTTTGTACCAGGACCTTCCGGTTTGGTCTCTGTTTTTGCTTCTACTATGGTTTCTGCTTTTGTTTCCGCTTTTGTCTCTATCTTAGTTTCTGCTTTTGTTTCCTGTTTTACAGTTGGGGCTGCCACTGTCACATCCTCCGCCTTTTCAGGATTGGCTGCAATGACTTTGACCGCTGCTTCTGTCTCTTTTGCAGTTTCTTTCTGGGTCTCTGCTTTTGGAGCAGCCGTTGTTTCGGTCTTTGCAGCTTCTGTTTCTTTCTTTGATGCTGTTGTTCCGGCTTTTGTCTGTGCTGCCTTGCTTTCCGCTTTCTTTGCAGCTTCTAATTCTTTTATAGCCTTATCCGCTTCTTCTTTGCGTTTGGCCTCATCTTCTTCTTTCGCCTTTTCTTCCTCTACTGAAACAGCTTTATTAAATTCCACGCTGGTCTTCATGTAGTCTTTGAATACATAGCCTTCCAGGTCTGTGTCTACAGATACTTTTAAGAAATCACCTTCCTGGCCTACAACGGAATACTGGGCTCCTTCTGATAAAAGAGTCAGGGTTTTGCTGGTCAGATCCGGACTTTCCCTTAAACGAAGGCTTGTAGTATCTACTACAGTTCCATAGGTCTTTCCTACTTCTTTTGCCTTGGTCTCTGCCTTCTGCCCTGTAACAAAATATTCGGATTTAATATAGCCGGTTACAGAACCAGACTGGATCTTATACCATTTTCCGCCTTCCCCTTCTACTGTGTCCAAAATGGTAGCTGCACAATCATTGTATATCTTTCCTGTAACGGAACTGGTGGTATTAGCCTCTGTACGGATATTAACAGATCCGCTTACTTTGGATACTGCAATATTATCATAGGAGGATGCCGCCTTTGTCTGTGAAGCAGCTGCTTTTGTTTCCTTTGGGGCTGCTGCTTTTGTCTCTGCTTTGGCTCCGGAAGATGTCTGGGCTTTCGTTTCTGCCTTTGTATTTGAAGTTGCTGATGCTGCGGCTTTTGTCTCTGCTGCCGCTTTTGTCACGCTGCTGTTATTCTTTGCTGTTGCCTCTAACTGATCGTAGGAAGATGCCAGTTTCTTTTCAGGCTGTGTATTTCCTGCATAATAATTGTTAAGTGCTACGGAAATTCCTGCAAGAGAGGAACCTGTTTCCAGATTTGTGGATGCAAAAGCCGGTATCACACCTGCAAGACTGCACATTCCACTGATGATCAGTAATTTTTTCCATGTGTTCATCGGTATTCTTATCCTCTCTTTAAGTCTGACAGATACTGCTCTGCACTGGTCACTGCATTAGCTCCATCTGCCGCTGCTGTAACGATCTGCCGTAGTTTCTTGGTTCTTGCATCTCCTGCTGCGAAAATACCAGGCACAGAAGTAATCCCTTCTTCCTCTGCTTTGATATAGCCCTGTTCCATATCCACAATCCCTTCAAAAGCCTTTGTTTCCGGCTGTATTCCTACAGCAATAAACACACCTTGAACGGAAAGTTCTTTCTTTTTCCTTGTACCATTCTCTGAAAGGATCAGACGTTCTACTGTACCGTTTCCTTCTATGGCCTGAGCCTGCATATTCCAGAGGATTTCTACATTTTCCTTTGAAAACAACTGGTTTTGAAGGCTTTTTGCTGCCCGGAGTTCTCCCCGCCTGTGTATCAGGTATACCTTGCTGCACATACGGGACAGGAAAACAGCATCTTCTACTGCCACATCACCGCCACCGATCACAGCAACGGTCCTGTTTCTGAAAAATGCACCATCACAGGTAGCGCAGTAAGAAACACCAGCTCCTGCCAGTTCTGTTTCCCCTGGGATCCCCAGTTTTTTATGAGATGCCCCTGTTGCAAGGATCAGTGCCCTGGCTTCATAGGTCGCATTCATTCCAATGACCCTTTTCACTTCTTTCGGGCCTTTATCCTCTATTTTTAAAACCGTATCTTCTTTAAAATGTGCCCCCAGCTTATCTGCATGTTCCCGCAGCTTCATTCCCAGCTCATAACCGCTGATACCGGGATATCCGGGATAATTATCCACTTCATAGGTATTTAATATCTGTCCGCCGCTTACCGTAGATTGTTCGATTACCAGAGTGTCCAGACAGGCTCTCTGGGCATATACAGCTGCTGCAAGCCCGGCCGGTCCTGAACCGATTATGATCAGATCATAGATATGTGATGTCATTTTTATTGTTTCCTGTCTATTTTTTCATTATCTCTTAATATATTGTAACCAATTCGTAATTATTATAGCATAGATTTTACTATTGTTGCACTTCAAATTCTTACAATTCTCTTTACAGATCAACCAGATATATGCCAACCTCTCCATTCTGTGCTAAAATAAAAGGAGCAAATACTGCGTCACTGATCGCGGAGCACGCGAACAGAAACAGTACTGTACACATGCAGAAAGGAACGTGAGCTTATGTCAAGAAAAACTGTACTTGTGACCGGCGCTTCCCGTGGTATCGGAAAAGCCATTGCCATTAAATTTGCCCGGAAAGGCTATAATGTAGCCATCAGCTGCATCCGCAATGAAGACCGCCTGATGCAGACAAAAAAAGAAATTGAGAATTATCAGGTACCTTGTCTTGCCTATATGGGAGATATGGGGGATATGGCTTGCTGCAAAGAATTGTTCGCAAAGATAAAGAAACTGTTTGGAGGTATAGATGTACTGGTAAATAATGCCGGTGTTTCCTACATCGGACTGCTTCAGGATATGAGCAGTGAAGACTGGGATAAAATTCTCCATATGAATTTAACTTCTGTTTTTAACTGCTGCAAATTGGCGATCCCTTATATGGTACACCAAAAACAGGGAAAGATCATCAATATCTCCTCTGTATGGGGTGTTGCAGGAGCTTCCTGTGAAGCAGCTTACTCTGCAACCAAAGGCGGCATCAACGCTCTGACCCGTGCTCTTGCCAAAGAACTGGGGCCAAGCAACATTCAGGTCAATGCTATTGCCTGCGGCGCCATTGACACAGAAATGAACCAGTGGATGGAAGAAGACGAACTGATCGCACTGGTAGATGAGATACCGGCAGGACGCCTTGGAAAAGCAGAAGAAGTAGCTGATCTGGCTTATCATCTTGGTTATAAAGAATCCTATCTTACAGGACAGATCATTGGGTTGGATGGGGGGTGGATTTAAAATCGAGTAGGAGGCTAATCATTAGTTGATTAGCCGACCTCTCACACCACCGTGCGTCAGACTGTCTAACAAAACCCTTTTGAGGTGGTAAAATCGACAGTCTGATAAACGGATTCTCATATTTTTCTTCATTCTATTGAATAGAGGGCTACTCCAAAAGCTATTTCTGATATCCTGTTTTGTTTTTCTTTGTAACTATTCAAATTTTTTAATCAATTCCTGTGTCGAGAACAAACTTAATAATCGCTTAAAATTATAAGCGATAAACATGGATGCTGCTTCAGCATCAACATTTTCCTTTTTACGCCTAAGAAAGAAACTATACCCCAAAGAGCGTTTGACCGTTCCAAATGGATGTTCTACGATGCATCGTCTCTGTCTATAAACGTTGTTGTTTTCCAATGTTGATTTATGAACATCAGCAAGGATATTTTCATATTCCCAACGTTGAAGCGTCCTTCCAGTTTTAGATGATGTACAACTATTATGGTATTTACACGTAGAACAGGATGTACACTTATATTTTTTATATCTCAATCCATTCTTTGACGTGTTTTCAAAAAATAATAATCGTTCACCTGCTGGGCAAGTGTATGTATCATTTTCCGAGTTATAGGTGAATTTTTCTTTACGAAATTCATTGTTCTTTGTACTATTATTGGCTTTTGATTTTTTGATATATACAGTCATACCATCATCAATACAGTTTTTAATTTCAGTCGCATTATAATAGCCGGTATCAGCGATGACAGTACATTCCTCGATATCTAAAAGCTTTTTTGCGTTCTTAGCCATGACATGAAGCTGATTTTGGTCATTGATATCATTTGTTGTAGATATATCTACGACAAAATGATTTTGTGAATCAACTACAGACTGTACATTGTAACAAATATCCAAAGACCCGTTATTTTTCATTCGCCTGGAATCAGGATCGGTAAGACTTTTTTGTTCTAACCCTTTTTCTGAAAGTTCCTTCTTTTGGCACAAGTATTCTTCTTTTAGCTTCTGATAGGTTTCCAACTTATCTTTATATTCAGAATCAACAGGAGTTTCTTTTTCGATAGCCATAAGATACGAATTTATTCTCTCATCAGCATAAGCAATTTTTTTATCCAAACCGCTTTGGGTGATACAATTGTGCTTGCTGTTTTGCGCACGAATTTTAGTGCCGTCAATTGCCATTAGCTTTCCATCGATCAATCCCCATCCTTTAAGGATAAGTGTCAATTGCTGCAATGTGTTATGAAACGCTTTTCTATTCTCTTTTACAAAGCCAGCGATAGTTCCATGATCTGGTGTTATTGCGTTGATCAACCACATGAGTTCAAGGTTTCGTTTACACTCTATTTCCAGAGCTCTGCTCGATCTGATTTTATTTAAATATCCGTAAATGTGCAGTTTCAACAAATCGGAACGACGATATGGAGATTGTCCTCTATTAGTCCCATTGTATTCTGTAAAACCCAGTTCGAGTAAATTTAATGAATTAACATAGGCATCAATTGCGCGAACCGAATTATCTTTATCAATTAGATCATCTAACGATGCAGTAATCATTCTGGATTGATTTCTGTCTGTTCCAACAATATATGCCATAATTAAGTCCCCAATCTCTATATCTTGTAACTTAATTATATCATGAATACCAATCGTTAGACAGTCTGGCGTACCGTTCGGTACACGGCGGTTCAATCAACTTAACATTTAACAAACCTCTCGGTATAGTAGTCATACATTGAGACCAAGCCAAATGAGGCTAGTCTCTTATTGGTAATTACATAGTTTAGCGCACCTTCACTTAAACGAGCTACCCGTGCACCACTGTATGCTATTGCATAAGCCTTCTTACTATACATTCCTAACTTTATTAGGTTTTTCGCACGATTTTGTGGGGTTTTCCAATGCACCCAGATACACATACGCAATCTTCTACGAATTAGCGCATCCATATCTTTGCATAACCACTTCATATAACCGATTCCGAAATAATTGATCCATCCACGGGTTAGCTGGTTAAGCTTTTCAATCTTATAGCGATTGCTGACACTCCAGTTTCTTCTCGTGAGCCATTTCATTTTCGTTTTGAGCTTAGCTATTGATTTTGCATGTGGTCTTGCCTTGTATTGTTGTGCTTGCGTGTCGAAAAAGAATCCAAAACCAAGATATTTAAGTCCATCTGGTCTGTCTACTTTGCTTTTAGTCATGTTAACCTTAAGTCCTAGTTTCTCTTCAATAAATCGTGAGATATTCCTCATAACTCGATTGGCAGACATTTCACTTCTGACCATAATGATACAGTCGTCTGCGTAACGTACAAAGTTTAGCCCTCTGGTCTCCATTTCCATATCTAATTCATTCAGCATAATGTTCGCCAGAAGAGGCGAAAGGTTTCCACCTTGTGGTGTTCCCACTATAGAATCCTCATACTCATCGTCAATCATGATTCCACTGACAAGATATTTTCTAACGATAGAGATGACGTCTCCATCTTTGATAGTTCTACCGATAATGGTCATAAGTTTGTCATGATTCACTGTGTCAAAGAACTTTTCCAAGTCAATGTCTACAATCCAATCATTACCATCATTCATCATGTCTAACGCTGTTAGGATTGCTTGCTGTGCACATCTATTTGGTCTAAATCCATAACTGTGGGCATGGAATTGTTCCTCGTAGATTGGTGTAAGTACCTGTGCAATGGCCTGTTGTACAAATCTGTCTGTTACTGTTGGTACTCCTAGGTTTCTGACACCGCCATCAGGCTTTGGTATCTCCACTCTTCGTACTGGCTGAGGCTTATACTTTCTTGTCCTCAACTGTTCCTTGATGATTTCGCCGTTCTTTACAAGGTGTTCTTTAAGTTCTGTGTATTTCATTCCGTCCACACCCTCTGCACCTTTATTTCGTACGACTTGCAGATATGCTCTGTTGAGGTTATCGCTAGAAAGTATCTGCTCCATTAGACTACTTGTGTTCATGCGTTCTTTCCTTTCCGTCTCGCTTGATTTGACCACCTTTTACCCGATTGGTTACGGCAGATGTTGCCATTTCTGCAATACGAGCTATACTCAAACTTATTGATTGTTCGCCCCTTTGCTCCATTTCCATTACAGAAACTTCTTCACTACTATGGGCTCTGCTGACTTCTCACAGTTCGTTGTTACTAGGCAAATGAAACCTCTGTGAGACCTCCACGCTTAAGGTGCACGCTCTTTCTCCTCATAAACCCGCCGCATTTACTCTGCTTCTACAAATGTGGTAGTTATTAGACTTTGCTGTCTTTCGCCAGCTTATCTCTCGAAGCCTAGCCTCATATGCGATTTCTGTCCGTCGGACCAAGGATTTGCCTACAGCTTCCTTCAGATTCCACCTCACGATGGACACCCTTGCTGTTCAGCTATACATTTCCCACTACCTGGGCATGTTCAGGACTTTCACCTGCGAGAGCGCGCCCATGGCGCGCAAACGAAAAGTCCGAACAGTTTTCTGCCCGGACTTCCTCGCTCAATTATAAATCAACTCTGCTTTCACAACTTCCTCTGCCTGCGCCTTGCAAGCGTTCATCTGCCGCACCCATTTCATTTGGTTTTCAGCTTTCAGTTGCTCTGTCACGCCGTACTGCTTTGCCAGCTCTGGCACGATCAGCTCCATGCGGCTTCGTGCCGCTTCGTCAATCTCGGCGCAACCTAAAAGTTTCCATTCTCTACAAATTGGACAAGTCATCGGGATGGCTACTTTCGCATAATTTTAAATCACCATCTTTTAGACTAAAATGCGAAAGGAAACTCAAATTTCTCCCCTACAGAGAATGGAACTGCTCCTATTGTTTCCGTGACTTCAAAAGTTGCTCCATTCCATCCGTTGATTTGGATAGTTCCCTTAATGCTGCCGTCATCCGATGTGAAATCAAGGTTTCCATTTCCATTATCAATAAAACTTCCTTCTATTTCACCCAGCCTATAGACAGAAATGATCGCCTCATCTTCTCCCTCCCAGCTTTGTTGAGTGATTAGTGAACTGTACACGGCATCGGTTCCCTGGTTATCGACAAACAAATCGTTAAGGAAAGAATCGAAGGTGGTGCAAACGAAAAAGCAGTATTGAGACTTTTCATTAACTGCCCTTTCGTTTGCATCAATTTCGATTCTTTCTGGTTGAACAAAGCGCGTCAACTCTATATGGACTTTTAATTATGACACTCTATTTATAATAGGATAGCGTGTACACATAGAAACACATAGAATTTATAATTCAGTCCTGTATTATGACACCAGAAATAAGCCTCCCTAAGGAAGCTAAAAAAAATATACAGTTATGATACGTTAACAGAGCATATGTGGTTTTGGTTTTATAAAATGTTGTTCTGTAGGCAGAGGAATAATCTTACCACCACAGGAAGAGCACTTGCATATATCTTTATCATAAAGAAGACGGATAATGGCAGGTGCATCCATATCTTTTAGCTTGGAAATATATTTTTTGCAACCAAGGATGTTTCTGCATAGGGTAATCTTTTTCTTCTTATTTCTGGATGAAAGAAGACCATAGTGCCTGATACGTACAAAACGTTTTGGAGGAACATGCATTAAAAATCGACGGATAAATTCCTCGCCGGATATGGTGATCTCTTTCCAATGCCCTTGGTTTTTGTAATCTTTAGCGGAAAAAGTAACTGTAGATTCTGTCATGTCTTTGATACGGTAGTTGCTGATAGCAATCCGGTGGGTGTATTTTCCAAGGTATCTGATGACAGATTCGGCACCGTCAAATGGTTTCTTGCAATAAGGAATCCATTCCTTTGTATAGCAGGTATTTAACAATTCCTTGAAAGTATAGTAGTTTTTGTAAGGTGCAGCCGATCCATGAAATTCAAGCCTGTCATTTTCCCAGAGCTGCTTAAGTTCAGCCATGTATTTTTCACGAAATTTTTTGAAGATCACCTTAATCGGAAGAAAAAACTCTTTCCCGTTGTATTTCCAATGATTTTTCACATCCAGCCCTCCACCAAGAACAATCGCATGGATATGAGGATGAAAATTCATGGTGCTTCCCCATGTATGGAGGATACAGATATAGCCGATATCAGTCCCAAGATATTTACAATCAGCAGCAAGTTCACTAAGAGTATCTGAAGCCGCATGATAAAGCGCAGTGTATAAGAATTTCTGGTTGCTGTAGATAATGGGATTAAGTTCTTCTGGAACTGTAAAAACTACATGGAAATAAGGAGCATCTAAGATATCCTCACGCCGTACATCTACCCACTTTTCTTTTGGAAACTCCTGACACATAGGACAGCATCTGTCACGGCAGGAGTTATAGTGGACTGATATGCAACCGCAGTCCTCGCATACGCTTACATTCACACCAAAGGCGCCGGTTTTGCAATTCATGATGTGGTAAGCGGCTTTTCTCTGAGCGGGAGAAATATCATGTGTGGATTCAAATGATGAATAAAAATGATGAATAAAAATGATGAAAAACATCCTGAATCGTACAATCCTTACTCATGATTCACCACCTTCCGGGTTGTCGAACGGGCTGCGGATCCCAAGAAGTGTCTTGTTGCTCACATGAAGGTAAACATCTGTAGAGCGAGGATCAACATGTCCCAGAAGTGACTGGATATATTTTATATCTGTGCCACTTTCGAATAAGTGGCTGGCAAAACTATGACGACATGCATGAGAGGAAACATGACGGGTAATGCCGGCGAGTTTAGCACTTTTCTTAAAGAACTGGTTAACACCGGTTATATCAAGATATCCACCGGTCCAGGAACTTGGAAAAAGGATATCTTTAGGGCGACCACATTTGTACCAATACTCAGTGAGAAGGTCTAAATTTTTTTGAGACAGAATCGTATACCTGTCAATTCTGCCTTTGGTTTCACGAACATGAATTGTCATGTTGGCACGGGAAATGTCATCATAATGGAGATGAACGACCTCCGATACACGTAATCCGGAAGAATACATAGTTGCAATAATCGCTTTATGTTTCAGATTCGGAGTGGCGTCAATGATTGCATTTATTTCATCGCAGGACAGAACAGCAGGCAAGATTGCGCTCTCTTTTCATAGCTGGAACAGTGTCATCATCCCAGACAGTCTTCAGCACCTTTTTATATAAGAACTTGATTGCAGACCGATAGTGATTGTGAGTTTCAGGAGACCTTCCTTCCAGACGTTTGGCAGTAAGAAAACTTTCCGCATCTTCAAGTGTAAGATCAGAAACATTTTTCCAATCCAACGAAGGAAGTAACTGACATCAGAGCAATACAGTTGAATAGTTCTTTCACGCAGGTTACGTTTTTCCGCTTCATTGCGGATGGATTCAAAAATATCTTTATACATAATAAAACCTCCAGAATAAGTAGTGTTAATAATTACATCTACCTAATTCGGAGGTGCATTAGCGTCATAATTCCGATTGCGGAAGAGACTGGAAAATGTTATTCTTATCATAGGCAGTGGAGCTTTCTTAGTTCAGTTGTTTCGTGTGGTAACTTAACAATAACGGATTATGAAAAGTAATTCCACTGCTTTTTAATAAAAATCATAACCACCCGTCCAACGGGTGGTTTGCACTAGGGCTATAAGCCCTTGTTACTAGGCCAGCGTCTCAAGGCGCTGGCTTTCTCTTTAGACTGTGGGAATTCTGTTTACACAGCCTTCCCACAGCTCCGTTCAAGCCATATTGCTCTTGACTCGTCGCTACCCCTTAAAGGGTATTGTTACTACTTGGCATTAACCCTTAAAAGGGTCTTCATATTCCTTTACACTTAGCTTATCCATTGCTATATCATGCTTTTCCTGCTCTTGGATATATTTTTTTATTGTAGCCTCATTTAATCCTACTGTGCTAACATAATATCCTTCTGCCCAGAAATGACGATTTCCAAATTTATACTTTAAATTTGCGTGTTTATCGAATATCATAAGCGCACTTTTCCCTTTTAAATATCCCATGAATGATGATACACTTATCTTTGGCGGAATACTTACTAACATATGGATATGATCTGGCATTAGATGACCCTCAATAATTTCAACACCTTTATAACTACACAATTGTTTTATAATATCTCTTATATCCGCTTTGTATTGATTGTAAATTATTTTTCGTCTATACTTAGGTGTGAAGACGATATGATATTTGCACATCCATTTCATATGCGCAAGTGAATTTTCTTTCTTCGCCATAAATTACCTTTCCTTTCTGCAATACAGCCTGAACAACTCTATTGTAAACGGAAAGGTGATTTTTTGTATAACAATCGACGCGCACCCGCATAGCGGGTGGTTTATTGTTTCGCCCATCTCCATTTTTCGGAACAACGAAAAACTCCAATGGGCTCAACAGACTAAAGTCCATAATAAAACTGCGCCACAGCCTTGGCAGGCCATCGCGCAGCGATTTTGCTCAGCTGGAATTTGTATGTTATTCAATCCAAAGCTTCATATAATCGCCCTCTTGATAGTTATATACTCGTTTGCCTGCTTCTTTTTTCAATTACTTCAGTATCTGATAGCTCATCATAAAAAGAATAACCATCAGACCTAAAAATATCTTGACCAGTTTCTGATACATCGATGTTGCCGGACTTATGAGTGGGTTCCAGGTTTCCTCTGTGCCAGGCATATTGTTTTTATTGCTCCAATTTTCTCCAGTTATCTTCTGGGCATAGAGACGGTTGGATGCATAAGAGAGCATTTCCTTGGCGGCTTCTGCCTCGTGTTCTGACAATTCAAGGGTTCTGCCATCTGCGAAAGAGAGCATTTTCCATTTGCCTGCTTTCTTTCTCGGGGAGGCCCATCCGCTGATGTCTGTGAGAAGCGGAAGATAGTAAACACCGGCGGCGTCCTGTTCGTCAATGATAAAATGATGAGTGACCGTGAACGATCTGTTGCTGGAAACCGGCTGCATGAGAAAATATTCCGTACAGAAAAGCTCTCTGATCTGCTTGCGCTGTCCCCATGCATCGAAGCAGGAAAGTGTCCGCATGACCGGACCAATGGCGATAAGAACGACAAACACTGCGCCTGTCAGCAGCAAAAAGACTGCGTATATCATAATCGACGAGTAATCACTGAAAGGCGATGCCGCTTCCCGAAGCATCACTCCACAAAGCGGAATCACCAACACAGCTTCCAGCAGGGAAATCCCACGAAAAATGGCATTCTGGCAAAACAGATAATAAAAGCTGACAAAGGTATCAGCATTCTGCCCACTATGGTAGCGAAGCGGAATTCGCATAAGCAAAAGTTCAGACAAAAGGCCGACAAGCAGCACCACTTCCTTGCATACAAGGATATAAATTCCATACATCCATATATAGAGCCAGGTTCTGCGGGAGCCATAAAGGGCCAGTAAATCTCCAGCCTCCGCATTTTCCAGAACACTATTCAGGATATTTTCCCCGAAAAACAGGTGATAACCGATGCCCAATATCAGTATGATCCATGCAATATAATCAGGAATGCAGGACAGCACCCAGCGTTTGCGGCTGCCGTGTTCATGCCTCCTTTGTCGTAAGAGCCCGATTCCCCATAGAATCGGATAAAGAAATACAATAAGAAGCAGCGCAAAATTCGTTTGTGGCTGTATTGCCGTTATAAGCAGGCTCAGGCGTTTGGCCTGTGAAGCTATGCTCTGCAGATTCGGTACATGCGCAAAAATTGATAGCATCGACACGAAAATTACTGCAAAGACTCCTGGTATCGCCATCAGACTGAATGTTTCCGCTTTTGACTTGCGCTTCACCAGATTATATAGGTCGCTAAGATACAGACCTGCATTCAGATAAAGAAGTATCATTGTAAGCCAAAAGTCTGGTAAATAATCGGCATCCACCGTATATAATTGAAAGAAATCCAAGAACGCCTCTATCATTTTTTACTCTTCTCCCTATTGAGATTTATCCTGTTTATTCTTACGGAAACACCCTTGTTCATAGTCATTAAAAATGTCTCCTTTACAAATTCTAATTTGTCATAATCATTCTACCATACCGTTATGCATAAATCATCTCATGCAAAACAATTTCTTCTGCCCTATTGTAAATGTTATTGCAACGGTGTACCCATTCCATTTGTTGGGTTCGCTTCAATTCCTCTGTCACACCCTCGGCGGCTTTCATCTGCTCCATGATGATATCTAACCAATTCTGTGCCTGTTCATTCAGGTCTGCAAGGTATGTCCATAACTCCCCGGTCAGGGTCAATGTGTTCAATCTGGCTGGGTGGACTTCTCTTAAATATTCCCGGTGCATCCGTCCGTACTTTCCAATGAGGCGGTGTTCTTCCGGCAGCTTCAAATCCGGGATGTAGTAATCTCCGACAAGGATATAATCAATTCCATTTTCTGTTATTCTTTGTTTCAATTCGCTCATGTTCCTTACCTCCTGTGGAAGTAGGCTCGTCTGGTACTAACTCAATTACATCGGTAATCTCACAATTCAGCGTTTCGCAGATACGGGCTAATGTGTCCATGCTGATGTGCTTTCCCTCTTTGCTCATGTTGGCAATCATATTCGTTGTCATACCGGCGGCAAGCCTTAAATCTTCTTTTCTCATATCACGCTCTAACAGTGTATGCCAGAGTGGTTTATAGTTGATGTGCATATTGTTTTCCTGCCTTTCTATCCACACCACCGGGGCGGCTGCCCCGGCAGGAACTTTTCTCTTATTATAGCACCAATCTTGCGTAATCACAATTTATTCTTGTAGCCTGCCGCTGATACCGTCTGGATTGTGCTTTTCCTTTCTTTTTGTTCCCTTTAATTAGCCATGAACTGCTTCATGCCCTGAGATTTTGCGCCAGGGTTGTCGTTGCCGTAACCTTCCAACAGGTTGATGACACCCCAGATACTAAGACCAGCGCCCAGAGCGATAACGAGAGTCTGAAGAACGGTAATTGCCTGTTCAAAAAATGCCATAAATAATATTAGCCGGAATCATTTGAATGATTAGTTAGATTTGTTTCATAAGCGCACAAAAGCCGGAACAATCTGCCCTCGATATATGAGAGCCTGATTCCAGCTGTCCTCCTTTTTCATTATTTTGTTGATGATTGCCCGCTTTGTACGCCAATGACCTCAACAGAGGCAGTTGCGGCAAATAGATACGATCACTCCTTTCTCAGCGGAACCGTATTACACGCCCTCCGTGTCTACTTCATATACATCGCAGATCTCATCAGGCTTGAGTTTTAGTCTGGCAGACAAAAATGCTTCAATATCAAAGGTATTTCGCTTGTCTGCATCAGCTGTGTATTTGAAATTAGGGTGTCTGGTAATGTCATACTTGTCTGAAAGAAACGGACGCACACCGCGCAACTGCAAGATGCACTTGCCGCCATCCATAACTGCCAGCTCGTCCTGGCTCATCAGCTTCTATTCTGTTTTCTGTAAACTGTTATTCATCTTTCCTGGTGACCATTTGAGTCACGGCCAATGCATCAAAGTCCTTGTGCTGTGATGCAGAGCGTTTTCATGGTTTTCCTCATCTAAAAACAGTTTTTCCGTTTTTATTCTCTGATTGTTATTGGTCAAGTCAATCGAATCCTTACTGACACGCCCTTGTCTGTTCAAATATCTATATTAAAGTGTCTCGTACATTGCTTTTAATTCTTCCAGAATCTTCTCCTTTGTTCTGCCAACCAGCCCCAACTGTTTAATATCCAAGTTTTCTTTTTTCATACGCTGGACAAACTCTTGAATATCGGCATAAACTCCTTGGGGAGCCACTACCTTGGCGGTGGGATCAATCAACTCCGTCAGACGGAAAACATCATTCTTATGTTTCTTGATATTTTTGCTATCAACGTGTTCTCCTGCGGCCTTACGATCTGTCAAATCCATCCACGCTTTTGCCTTAAACGGAATCAAATATGCCGCATCCAAGACAGTCACTCCATCAACGGTGACTTTCCCCTGCTTCAAAAATTCATAGTAATCATCGTCCAAAAGAATAGCAGACAGACTCGAAATATCTTCGTCCATCGGTAACGGTGTTAGCACTGCATCTTCTGGAAGTTGGATGGCATCCAGCTTTCGCGTGAAAAGTTCAATCATTGCAGGATACTGATTTGTAATTGGGTGACTAAAGCGATAGAACTGCGGCACACCCGAACTTTTGTTGCAATGCTCATATCCCGCCTGTTTTACATATTCCCAAAATTTCTTTCCGAAATTTGCGTCAACTGCTTCTATAATCAAAACAAGGTCAATATCCTTTGTCGCACGGAAGTCCAGTCCCTCCTCCGTCATCAGAATGTCACACGCAGTTCCACCAATGATAGCATATTGTTCTTCACTGCCCTTGAACCATTCCTTAAAGCTATCAATTCCTGTAACCATCTATCTTCCTCCACAGTTCATTCAACATTTCTTCTACTGCTTCTTCAACCCGTTCATCTGCATCTTCTCTCAATGCCAATGCCAGCGAAAGCTCATCTACAATGTTTCGCGTGGACAATTTTCGTGGATTGTATCTCCACATCTCTACGGCCACTTGCACCAACGAATTCTGCAAGCTATTGGTCATAACATCTTTCCATTGAGAGATTCTTTCTGCCGCATAACATCTGACATTCGGTGTGTTCAGCATAGAATACTCTGCCAACGCCGAATATCCACTTTCCAACAGCTCTGTTCCCAGCAATTCTTTCGGAATATAAACCGTTCGTTTTATTGGATTCAGCAACTTATCTCCTGCTTTTTGGAACAGTGTTTTCGGAGAATCCTCAGATTGCATGATCCTCTGCACACCGACTTTTCTGATATGCAGCAATCCCATTTCTTCAAGCTGTCTTGATGCCCTTGATATAGAAGTAGGTGTCAGTTCCAAGTCTTTCGCAGCTTGACTTGTAGATAATTCCTGTGCGCCTCCATAAATGAAATGCAGTAGAAGCATCTGCGCCGATGGAAGTATTTCTTCCCTTGTCTTTTTTTCGGCGCTGCACCGTTCCTGCAAATACACTGCCATAAAGGGCAAATAAATTTGCTTTCCATCTACAATAAATGGAATCTTCTCACGAATCAAATATTCTTTCTGGCGAAAGCCAAGTTCTTTTAGCACCAGCACAACAGGCAAGTTCTCATTTTTCTGTATCCGAGCAATATGTTTTTTCAGTACTTCAATCTGCTCCAGTTCTGTCTTAGGATAAAGAAAAATCATCTTCTGTTCATTCATTGACACCATCTGTAAACGGTACCTTGTGGCTATAAAATTGGGCAAATGCTTAAACTCTACATCCTCATAGGTAACCTTGACTCCCAGAACTTTATCGAGATATTCCATGTCATCACCTGCAATCTTAACTCTTTTTCTGTATTATAACTCTTTTTGAGTTAAGATGCAATATTTGAGTTAAGAGTAGTTAAAAACCAACATTATTAAAAATTTTTTTTACAAAAAAAGCCGATGCAACATGAGCATTACACCCACACTGCACCGGACATTCCATCATCAACTGCTCTGCCTATTTTCTTCTTCCTTCTGCACTTCCTGCTCAAGCAGCTGCTCTTTTTTCTACTCGTCCCCTTTCAGGATTTCCTGCACAGTCTCCTGTGCTCCAGGCCAATCCTGCATTTCCGATTTGATTTTCTCTTAGAAATCCCCCGTACACCTTATACTGATCAAAGAGCCATTCCCCAGAACATTGTTCATCACTTATTCTCCAAGGGTTGCTCCATCTTCTTTCCATTCTCGCATACAAACCCATGATATCATATTTACATGGAAATCACCTACTGGACGACGGCTTTTTCTTTTGCCGTCGTCCGGCAGGTGATTAAAATTATTTGTTTTTCTCCCTACTAACTAGCGAATTCTTTAATATGTTCATATCCCTGAAAGATAATTGAGCGAACATGGTCATCTTTTAGAACATAGTAAATAGCCTTTCCACTCCTGCGCCAGCGAACCAAACCGTTCATGCGTAAAATTTGGATATGGTGAGAAACAGCAGACTCTGACATATTGAGCCTGGCAGCTACTTCAGTGACACACGCCTCTGAGGAACCGATCTGAAACAGAACCTTCATACGGGAAGGGGCCCCCAGAACCTTAAACAACTGTGTCAGGTTTTCCAGTTCCCGCCCTTGCGGTTCACGAGGCCAAGAATCATTCATTGGGGGCCTCCTTTCTGTTTTCGTTTATTTCTGAACTTTAAAGATTTTTCACAAACAGTGCCCGGATAGCATTGAGGACGGCGATGATCATTACGCCCACATCCGCGAACACGGCCAGCCACATATTGGCGAAACCCAGCGCAATCAGTACGAGGCAGGCCAGTTTTACGCCGATGGCCACCACGATGTTCTGATAGACGATGCCAAGGCACTTGCGGGAGATTTTGATTGCTTTGGAAATTTGCATTGGGTCGTCATCCATCAGTACTACATCCGCAGCTTCAATGGCAGCGTCAGAACCCATAGCGCCCATAGCAATGCCGATGTCTGCCCGGCGAAGCACCGGGGCATCGTTGATGCCATCTCCTACGAAAGCCAGCTTTTCCTTTTCCGATTTGATCTGAATTAGCTCTTCTACTTTCTCTACCTTATCAGCAGGGAGCAGTTCGCTGTAGACCTCATTCAAGCCAAGAGCGGAGGCTACACTGTCAACCACCTTCTTGGCGTCACCAGTAAGCATCACAGTCTTGCGAACCCCAGCCGACTTTAATGCCCGGATGGCTTCCTTGGAGTGAGGCTTCACGATGTCGGAAATAACAATGTGTCCGGCATATTTCCCGTCAATCGCCATGTGAATGATGGTGCCTACGCTGTGGCACGGAATAGATTGAACGCCCAGACGATTCATGAGCTTGTCGTTACCAGCTGCCACCTGATGACCGTCCACTGTGGCGATCACGCCGTTGCCGCTGAGCTCCTGAATATTGGTTACACGGCTGCGGTCGATTTCCATACCGTAGGCTTTCTGTAAACTCTTGCTGATGGGATGGCTGGAAGCACTCTCTGCCAGGGCCGCGTACTCCACCAGCTTGCGTTCGTCCATCTCGTTGTGGTAGATGGCGTTGACCTCGAACACGCCCTGGGTCAGAGTACCGGTCTTGTCAAAGACCACGATCTTAGCCTGTGACAGGGTTTCCAGATAGTTGGACCCCTTCACCAGAACGCCCGCCTTACTGGCTCCGCCAATTCCTGCAAAGAAAGACAGAGGAATGGAGATGACCAAAGCGCAGGGGCAGCTGGCAACGAGGAAGGTCAGCGCACGATAGATCCAGGTCTCCCAGCCTGCATCCAGCCCCATACCGAACATCCGCACCAAAGGAGGCAGAATTGCCAAGGCCAGTGCGGCATAACATACCGCAGGGGTGTAAATTTTTGCGAAGCGGGAGATAAAGTCCTCCGACTTGGACTTCCGGGAGGAAGCATTCTCCACCAGATCCAGAATCTTGGAGACAGTGGACTCGCCAAATTCCTTGGTGGTCTGGATATGGAGCAAGCCTGTCATATTGATACAGCCAGAGATGATCTCATCCCCGGTTTTGACCTCGCGGGGCAAGCTCTCGCCTGTGAGCGCGGCGGTGTTCAACGTCGATTCACCTTGAACCACCATACCGTCAATAGGAACTTTTTCGCCAGGCTGTACCACAATAATGGTGCCGATCCCCACTTCGTCCGGGTCCACCTGTTCCAGTTTGCCATCCCGTTCGATATTGGCATAATCAGGACGGATGTCCATCAGATCACTGATATTCCGGCGGCTCTTGCCCACAGCATAAGACTGGAACCATTCACCTACCTGGTAGAACAGCATAACCGCGATGGCCTCCAGATAGTCGCCGTTTTCATATATGGCCAGGGCAAGCGCACCCAGCGTAGCCACCGCCATCAGAAAGTGCTCATCGAACACCTGACCGTTGCGGATACCTTTTCCGGCTTTTCCCAGAATGTCGTAGCCAATGACCAGATAATCCACCAGGAACACAGCCAGACGTACCCAGCGGCCTGCCGCGCCAAACACTTCAAATGCGCCTGCGCCCAGGACCTGCAAAATCAACAGTAGAACCGTAGCAGTCAGAATCCGCCACAACATCACTTTTTGTTTTTTGGTCATACCGGCGGAGGGCCGCGTGCCGATGATCTGAAGGATCACGGCCAGCAGAGCCACCACGACCAGCAGACCGTTGATGATATACTCCTGCATTTCGTTTTACCTCTTTCACGATTGCTTATTCGTTTATTTGTCTAAGAGAAAGAACGCCCTGCAAGCTGCCGCTCAACAGGGCATTTCGTTTCGCTGGCTTACAGGAAGATCTCGCAATCGGGTTCCACCTTCTTGCAGGCTTTGCGAACCTCCTGCATAACAGCCTTGGGGTCCTGACCTTCCTCGAACTCCACGTTCATCTTGAGGGTCATAAAATTCACCGTAGCGCTCTGTACGCCGCTGGTCTTGCGGGCTGCATCCTCCATCAGGTTGGCGCAGTTAGCGCAATCCACATCGATTTTGTAAGTCTTTTTCATTTTGAAAATCTCCTCTCTTAATTTGTTCCTGTTGTCAGAACAATTAAATCATCGTTTAATTGTATCTTCATCATACGCAGGAAAACCGTCCTCGTCAACGGTTTGAACCTATATCCTGCTATTCGGGAAAAGGGTTCTTCTGTTTGGGCAAAATGCAGCTTTTATCGGCACATTCCAGTACCCTGATAAGGGCAACCTGCGCACTTCCCGCGATTTTCTTTTCGGCGTTTTACCATGCGTCTCAAAGACCAGATACAATATACCGCCAATACAATGAGTAAAATCAAAGATGCCATATAAACCTCCTCCATTTGGACTCTTTGCAAAAATAGCTTGCTTAAAGCACTACAAAAGATCCAATCTGGTACACTACAAAAGTGACAATCCACGCCACCAATAACTGGAAAATGGCGGTAAAACCCATCCATGCCCAACTTCCCGATTCCTTGCGGATAGTAGCCAGAGCCGCCGCACAGGGAATATAGAGCAGGCAGAACACCATCAGGCAGAAGGCATTGAGAGGCCCGAAGCCGATACCGTTCAATGCAGATGCAAAAGCACTCATCCCCTCTGGCGAGCTGGCGTTGACAATGCCGAACAACACAGCACAGCTGGACACCACCACTTCCTTGGCGGAGACACCGGCAATCAGAGCCACGGCAATCTGCCAGAAGCCCAAGCCAATGGGGGCAAAGAAGGGAACCAGGCACTTACCAATTATAGCCCCGAAACTCTGTGCCATGTCCGGGGAATAGCCATGGGGGCCAAAGTTCAGCAGGAGCCAAATCGCCAGCGTAGCAATAAAAATCGTAGTGCCTGCCTTTTCCAGATAATCCTTGATCTTCTCCCACACATAGATGGCCACCGTCCGGGAATCGGGCAGCTTATACTCCGGCAGTTCGATCATCAGGTAATTGACGCTCTTTTTCCGATTCAGAAGGTGGATGACGGCGGACACCACAATGGCAACCACAATGCCAATCAGGTACATGGAGTAAGCCATCAGCATGGCGTTGTCTCCGAAAAACATCTCGGAGAACAAGATGTAGATGGTCAGCCGGGCGTTGCAGCTCATAAATAGCGTTACCAGCATGACCTTGAAGCGGTCCCGCTTGCTTTCCAGCGCACGGGAAGCCATGATGGCGGGAACCGTACAGCCAAATCCCAGTAGCATGGGAATGAAGGCTTTGCCGGAAAGCCCCAGCTTGCTCATGATGCCCTCCATCACATAGGCCACACGGGCCATATAACCGCTGTCCTCCAGTAGTGCCAAACACAAAAAAAGAATCAAAATATTAGGCAGAAATGTGACAATGGTGCCCACGCCGCCGATGATACCGTCCACCATCAGCGAGGTGAGGATTGTCCCGGCGTGAACTGCCGTCAGACCACTTTGCGCCACGCCGGAAAGCCAGTCAATGCCCAGCTCAAAATATCCCTTGATCCAGTCGCCAATGGTAAAGGTCAAAAAGAAGGTAACGGCCATGATTACCAGAAAGATGGGGATACTCCACACTTTGCTGGTGAGCAGCTTGTCCGCCCGCTCGGTGAGCAGATCCTGCCGTTCCTTGTGGAGCAGGACTTCACCGATGATTTCCCCGATGAAGTCATATTTCTGGTTGATGATGTCCGACTCGTAGCTGCGATCCAGCACCTGGGGAAGGTTCACCGGGTACTTCTCCGTGATCTCCTTATCCTCCTCCAGCAGCTTCAGCGCATGCCAGCGGTAGTTCGTCAGACCTGGATAACGACGCTTCAGCTCCGGCATGATCTGGTCGATCTTGTCCTCGATCTCATCGGAATAGACCATGGCATACTCTGAGTGGTGATCGTGCCGGTGTTTGGAGCGGACCTTATGGTGGTGGATCAAACAGTCCGGGTCGGTGCAATCCTTGTGGTGGGCGGCGGCATGGAGCAGAATATCCAGCCCACGGCGCTGACGGGCGGAGACCGGGATTACCGGGATGCCCAGCATCTCCGGCAGACGGTACAGGTCGATCTCCATGCCCCGCTTTTCCACAATGTCCATCATGTTCAGAGCCAGCACCACTGGCTTGCCCAGCTCCAGCAGTTGCAAGGTCAGATAGAGACTGCGTTCCAGTGCGGAGGCATCCGCCACATTGATGATGACATCCACCTCATCGCTGAGGATAAACTGCCGGGAGACGGTTTCCTCCATGGTATAGGAGGTCAGGCTGTAGGTGCCGGGTAAGTCTACCAGATGGATGGTAAGGTCGTGGTCCTTCATGACGCCCTCCACCTTCTCCACGGTCACGCCCGGCCAGTTGGCCACTTTCAGGTTGGCCCCGGTATAGGCGTTGAACAGGGTGGTCTTGCCGCAGTTCGGGTTGCCGATAAATCCAATGGTCATTTCCTGTTCACTCATGCACGTCACCTTCTTCCACTGTAATATTTTTGGTAATGTTATACCCCAAGGCAAACCGGGTGCCCCGCAGTTTAATAATCAAAATTCCCTTTCCTTTTCGGTTCAGCACAGAGATGGCGGTCTGACGGGTCATGCCCAAAGTCTCCAAACGCCGCTCAAGCTGAAAGGGAAGATGAATGGACTTTACGGTATAAGCCCGTCCAATCTTCGCATCCTTCAAAAGCATCTTTCTCACCTCTCAATATCAATAAACAATCATTTAATCGTTCTGTCTACATTGTAGAGCGGGGAAAATCGAAAAACAATAGACGGAGTACAAGTCCTTCCAAGAGGGATAAGAAAATTTCTGAATGGGTAAACAGTGCTAAAAAAGGTTCTGACATTGAAGCACAGCTCCATGTCAGAACCCATTTATTTCACAAATTATTTTTTGGTGTTGCGTCGCCCGGTGTTTTCCGAGCCACGAACTTCCTCATGGTAAAAGTAATCCACAATGACCGGGTGCCCAGGCTCTGCTCGTCCGTAGGGCAGCTCGTTGTCCACGAAGGGACAGCTGTTTTCTTGTGCCAGCCGTTCCGCTTGATCCTCCAAACCACGGAAGTAGCTTCTGTCTCCCTTATTGTAGATAGCATCGTACAGCGGAACCAAGTCAGGATATTTTTTACAAATATAGTCCATGATGTCTTTTTTGAATCCGCCTCGCAGGTTTAGATTTTCTAACCATATCAGGTCGCATTGATTTCTGACCTGATGGAAGATAGCCTCAAAATCCGTGACATCCGGAAAGACAGGGGCAATAAAGCAGACGGTGCGAATGCCCGCATCATAGATCTGCTTCATGGCATCCAGCCGCCGCTTGATGCTGACGGCATCGTCCATATCATTTTTAAAGCCTTCGTCCAATGTATTGATCGACCAAGAAACCGTGACCTTTCCCAATTTTTTCAGAAGGTCAATGTCACGGATTACCAAGTCTGACTTGGTACAGATGAGAATTTCTGCCTCACTGCCCCGGAGCTGTTCAAGAAGCTTACGGGTGTTCTGAAACTGAGCCTCCTGGGGCAGATAGCCATCGGTCACTGAACCGATGACTACGCGCTGCCCTTTGTATTTTTGCGGATTTTTGATTGCTGGCCAATGTTTCACATCCAGGAATGTCCCCCACGGTTCGGTGTGCCCGGTAAATCGCTTCATAAACGAGGCGTAGCAGTATTTGCAGCCATGGGTACATCCCACATAAGGATTGACGGAATAGCCTCCCACCGGCAGGGCGGATTTTGTCATAATATTTTTGGTTTCTACATCCTGAATCAGAATGCTGCTCTCTTTTACTTCCGCCATGTCTTCTGTTCCTCCAATACCCGGTAAAAAGCCGGGGGAAATTCTTGTACCATCTGTGCCTCTCCCATGATAGGAAGCAGATCTTCCTTCATAAATACAGGGATGCCAAGCGCATGGGCCTGATGTGTCAGGTTCCACACCCATTCCGGTTTCGATACGGCTTTGCCCTTCCTATGTCCGGTCTCAGTCCCAATGACGATCCACTCAATTCCGGTAAGGTCTACCATGCCAACCTCATCAAACATAGGTTCAAAGGTCACATGATAGTGTCCGCCATGGATATGCTCCCGCAAAGTCCGGATACGGTTTTTTTCTTTGCTGGAGGTAACAGATACACCAAACCAAGCATTCTCCAGGGTCGTGGAAAACACAATATCCTCCGGTCGCTTGGTCAAAAACAGATATTGGTGCTGCGGATTCTCAGTCATCTTGGCAAATACCTGTTCCCGCCACTCTGTCTTCCAGTGGGAAAAATCGCTCATGCCGGTGAGCAGAAAAGTCTGTGGGCGCTTTTTCTCCATCAGCCGCAGCTTATTTGGAAAAAACTCTGGCTTTTCAAAGTCGTCGGTCATGTGAAACCGGCGGACATTATTTCTGGCGTAGCAGTAGCTGCAACCGATCGTACAGCCGATCACCAGATTCATGTTTTGAATACAGTCTTTAATACAAACAGCCACCGCTGATGCCTCCTTACCGTTTTAAGATTCAGCCTTCTGCCGCAGGTGCAACTTTCCCGAAGCCGTTCCAGGCATACAGCCCCTTCTTCTTCTCATCGCCCAGGAACTTGTCCACCTGACAGATGTGCAGGATATGGTCGCCCACCTCCACCGACTGCTGCAAGGTAGCCACCATCGCCAGCCGGGTGTCCGCCGGAATCTGGATGTCGCTGCCCTCCACAGCCATCATCTCGATGTTGTTGGCGGCCACCTTGTCGGTCTCGGCACCGGTAGACGCTCCGCAGGCCATTACTGTGCCAGCCAGACTCTCACCGGGAACAGTGACGATGACTTTGCCGGTCTCACGCACACGCTTGCCGGTGTGGGACTGTTTGCCAGTGGCGAAGCCCACCATAGGCGGATTGAAGGAGAGGTAAGACACAAAGCAAATGGGAGCCAGGTTCGTAGAACCATCCTCCTTTTTAGAGCAGATCAGTGTCAGCGGATTGGGGGAGGTCAGAACAGTAGCCTCCATAATGTTCAGTTCTTTCATAAAATTCAGACCTTTCTAAGAAATTTCAGTCGTTGACTGCACGGCCAACCGGTGATATATTTATTATATCTGATAGCAATTTTCGTTCAAGTACGCAAATTATTTGTACCTGGTATCAAAAAATATACTGCAAAAGACGAGGAAAGCTCCAATTATGACTTATGAAGAATTCAAAGAAAAGGTTGACAGTGTCATTCTAACTGGCGAGGGAAACTGCCCGGTCACGCCGGTGGTTCAAATGCTGCAGGGCAAATGGAAGCTCCAAATTCTCTATGAACTATGCATCAAGTGTCCCATGCGGTTTGGGGAACTGAAAAAGATGCTAAAGCCAATTACAAATACGGCGCTGACAAATGCCCTCAAAGAGTTGGAAGCCGATGATTTAATACAACGAATCCAGTACAATGAGATGCCCTTGCGGGTGGAATATTTCCTTACTGAGAAAGGTCGTGACCTGCTGCCGGTCTTTTACGCCATTTCCCAATGGGGAATGAAATATATACCATGATTCTAACTATATTAATATCTGCATGATAACAGCCGGGAGGCATTGACAATTTGAGTCAACTTCCCGGCTATTGTTTTTTTCATTGACAGCTGGAGTTCCATTGTCAATGGCGTTTGCTTTACATTATTTTACGGAAAATATTTTATCACTTGACAAGCAAGGATGCAAACTGTGTTTTAAAACGACAAAGTTTCACCGTCGGCAGGGATCTTCACTCGAGAGAGAAGATTCTGTGATTCCAACTGCTCACTTAAAGAAGTGCGAGAAAGAGAAGCATGTGCCACATTATCCATATGACTGATAATAATATCGGCTTCTGGAGCGTGTGTGATTACTTGTGCCACATCTTCAGCATCCATAATCAGTCTGCCAAAATCAACAAGCTCCGCAGCACAAGCATTTAGTATGATAACATCAGGCTGAAACCGTCTCAAGTTTTCCTCTACCTGTTCATACCAAACGGTATCACCGGCAAGATAAAGTGTTTTTTCCTCTCCTTCCATCATAAACCCCATGGCAGAACCACAGGGAATCGTCACGCCATGTCGTGCCGGTACATTTGTCACGGTTATTTCTCCAATCGAAAGACCAGACTTCGGCAAGATTCTTACATCTTTAAATCTCGACCGAACAAAAACCTGCGCATCTTCGTTGTTCTGTACCAGCACGGGTGTTTCCTTGTTTAACATATTCCCAACTGTTCCGTCCATCTCCATATCAATATGATCCGGATGGATATGAGTAACAATATAATAGTCCACATCTGCAAGAATTTCATCAACCGTTGTGGGAAGCGGACAAATGGGCATGGAAATGAATGTTTTCTGAGAATCCGGCGTTTTAAAGGGAATGGATTCGGGAAGTCTGGCAAAGCAACCAAAACCGTCCTTGGGGGCGAGCCACGGATCGACTAAAAAAATCTTCCCCCCATAGTGAATTTTAATGGTTGCATTTCGTATCTGTCGAATTTGCATAATTTACCCTCCTGTTTAAATTTTTAATATCAAAATTGTATTCTTTACTCTGCCTCTAAGAGAAAAATGACCGGCCGAATTCCGTCTGGACAAGCGAACACGCCAATCGTATCATCATTCAGCCAAGTACCAGATGGCTGAACTAATTCCCCCGAAGATAGCTGACATGCCATGGGAGCAATCACCTGCCAAGCAACGCCACACATTCCATCCGGCGGATGGATGCCATCGCTGTATAGCACTTGACCTTTCTGATGAAAAGGACACTTCCCCAAATTAGGAATTGCATACTGTTCTGCCAGTTCTTGATAATATTCCGTCCGCAGCACGGTGATTTTAACTTTCTTATGCATTTGTATAGTCATTTTGCACTTGCTCCGAAATCGTCATGCCTCGCACGCCTCACGGAGAGCAGGCAGCAGCTCATCCAGCCGCCCGTCCAGTCCGAAGGACTTCTCTTTGATATTGTCCGCAATGTAGATTTCCCCCAGATTGATGGTCACATAAGTGGCGTTTGGCTCGCTGGCCACCAGGCGCATCATCGGAGCCTTGATCAGCTGATTGCGCCAGCCAATGCCCAGCTCCAGAACTACCAGTTTCTTCCCGTGGTAGATTTTCAGAAAGTTTTGGAACCGTGCCTGGGCAGCGGTATCCGGAATCATTCTCTGACCTGCGCCCATGTGGATGTCCATGGGACCTCCGCACTTGGGACAACGCGGCACCAACTCTGTAGGCACATGGCCGCCCTGTTCAGCAGCCGATAATTTTTCGGCCACCTCTAAACTTGAATAGAAGGTGTCGTGGCAGGGGCGGGCACACTGCATCGTAAACCAGTTGCCCTCAATCTCATAGATTTTCGTCGGATCGAAGCCGCACAGTTCAAAGTGACCTTCTCCGTTTGATGTGACGACAAAGTAATCTTTTTCTCCCACAATGGCCTTCAAATCGTTCATCACCGGCGTAGGCTGATACTGCCCGCAGTAATGATGGATGAGACGGGCCCAGAAGGCCCACTTTTCCTCCTCGCTGGGCCATCCGGCCATCATGCCCTGCAAAATACAACGTAAGCCGTATTTTTGTTTGAAATCCCCAAACAATTCATCAAAGGCTGCATTGTCCGCAAACAAACGCAGTCCTTCGGTGATGGATAGGCCGTTACTGGCCCCGATCAGGATAGCATCCGCTTCTCTGAATTTTTCCGCAATAGGGTTCCAATCAATCATATTCGTTCGCTCCTTTTCTATTTTATGGTTGCTGCGATGGATCGCTCCTGCCGGAGGGCAGCTAGAGTTTCCGCCAAATCTCCTTGCAGATACAGGCTGCGTCCCCTCAGATGCTCTGGCCTATGAGCTGCCTCTCGATTAAGGCATGCATAAAAGACGTTTTCGTTTTTGGCAGTAAGTTCCCAGAAGGGCAATTTGATGATACTGGGTGTCATCTCACCCACGCCAAGTTCCAACAGCAGGACTTTTTTGTCGGACTGATCCATTATCCAGTGCCGCAGGAATCTATGGTAGCGATGCAGACTATCCTGCCAGAAGGTTCCCTCCAGAAAGGTATCATCTCGTACCCAGGGCACCAGCACTCGCCCGCAATCCGGGCAACGGGGAACAGCCTCCTCCGGCAGGCGAACACCTACCAAGCAACCAGTCAGTTCCTTCACCAGTTCGCAGTTTTCCCCAATATCATCCCGGCAGGGCTGACTGCATTGGCAGTAGCTAAAGTCTCCCTGAAAGGCGCAAATTTGTTTCTGGGGAAATACTCGAAAAAACTGCTGATCCACATTGGTAGTCAGAACAAAAGCAGGTTTGTCCGCAATAAGCGCCTGCAGGTCCAGATAGGGCTGCCCAGTAGGGGCTTCCCACATGAAGCGGATATATTGACTGTAATACCCCCACTGTTCCCCATAGCTGGAAAAGCAATGGTAGAATCCAGCCAGCGGAGAGGTAAAGCCATACTGTTCGCGAAAGGGAGCCAATGCCTCCGAAAGTGCCGGGGACCAATGGTAGTGGTCGTATCCAGCCGCGCTTGACAGGCCGGAGCCGCCTCCGATCACAACGGCATCTGCTTGATCAATACGCTCGGCAAGTTCCTGAAGCACCGTTTGGTTTCCAACCCTCATTGATCGTTATCTCCGCTGCCCATGGTGTCCCGTGCATCCCGTAACACTTGAGCAATGTCGGCCACAATGGTCATGCCCTTGTCCGCCAACTGCTTGGGCAGGAAGTCATACTTATCGTTGATAGCAATATATCGAGCATGGGGAAATCTGAGGGTCAGGTTCCAGAAAGGCTCTTGGATAAACATGGGAGTCATTCGGCCAACGCCCAGCTCCAGGAACAGAATTTTGCTGTCTTTGTGTTCCAGTACGTAGCGAGAAATTTTTTCGTACTGTTCTTCGTATTTCTTTCCTTGCAGGAAATTCCCATATCCTCGCACCCAGGGGAATGCCTCACCGCCGCAGTGGGGGCACCGGGGAATGAGATCCGTAGGAATCTTCGTGCCATCCCCCATAGCGGCTACCATATCAGCCACCGGCTTTACCGCATCCCAGGTGTCATCGGTACAACAGGCGGCACACTGGAAGAAGCGGTGATCCCCCTGGATCTCCGCCACCTTCTCCTCCGGGTAGAGTTTGACAAACTGGGTATCCTGATTAGTGGTGAGGATGAAGAAGTCCTTGCCTTTCAGCAAAGCGTCTAAATCCAAATAGGAATGACGCACAGGTGCGGTCTGGGTGGTGTGAAGGAAGGTGGCGAGATACCCCCAATACTCTTCCCTTGTCTTCCAGGGGTGCATCATCCCTGCAAAAGCACCTTTGAAGTGGTATTTCTCGGCAAAAGGTCGGAAGTATTTGCGGTAGGAGTCGTTGTCCTCGTAGTAAAAATCTCCGCCACCGGCAGCAGACAGGCCGGAGGCCCCTCCCACTACCACACAATCAGCTTCCTTTACCTCCTGTACCAAACGATGGATCTGTTCGCTATACGGCAGCGGCTTTTTGTCAGTCAGCTGATAAGGCGTACTGCCGGAAGCATAGATAGGATAGTGCCTGGAGTAATTCATCTGGGTCTGCATGACCAAATCATCATAGAAGTTCATTTTCACCATTCCTTTCGAGTTGGTGTTATTTTTATTCTTACTTCAAATCATCTTAGCATCCTCTTGCATCGCTGTCAATATGCTGTTATAATAAAAATAACATCAAAGCAAAAAAGGAGATCCGTCCATGAAATATCCAACCCGCCTTAGCGATGCTGTTCATATTCTGGCTTTTATCGCTCTGTACCCAGACTGCGACCTGACCAGTAACAAGCTGGCAGAGAGCGTTCAGACGAATCCTGCCTATGTGCGCCAGCTCATGTCCGCCTTGCGGAAGGGAGGACTGCTGGTCAGCGTGAAGGGACATCCCCGACCCGCTCTGGCTCGTGAGCCGGAGAAAATCACTCTGCTGGATGCCTATCGGGCCGTAGAGGGCAACAAGCCCCTGCTCCATCAGGACATCCACACCAACCCCGCTTGTGGCGTGGGTGTAAATATCCAACTGGTGCTGCGGGATTTTTACTTGGACATTCAAAAAACAGCGGAACAAAGAATGCAAGAAATTACACTGAAAGATGTACTGGAACAATATCACATGAAGTTAGAAGGGACGCTCTTGCAGCGTTTATGACGGATTGATTTTCAGAAACTCTTACATTTGGGACAAAAATTCTTCTAAACGGGAAATACAGAACCTTCTTGCGGGGCTATACTGAGAACCGGAGAGACCTATACCCCATATTTTGTGAATGATTAAAGAGGATCGCTACTGCGAGGACATTTCCATCCAGCTGTTGGAAAAGCTGGTTACATAATAATAGACAATGGATCGGCCAAATCTGAATGCCAGGCCCTAAATTAAGGAGGAAACTAATATGAAACTTGGCATTATTCGTTGTATGCAGACAGAGGATTACTGCCCCGGAAGCCGGGATTTTCGGACAATCCGAGAGAGAAAAGGCGCTTTTATGGGAGAGGATGATATTCAGTTAGTGGGCTTCATCAACTGCGGTGGCTGCCCCGGAAAAAAAGCGGTGCTGCGGGCCCGTTCTCTGGTAGAACAGGACGCTGACACCATTGCTTTTGCTTCTTGCATCAGCAAAGGGACTCCCATTGGTTACCCCTGTCCTTTTGCTAAGCGTATGCGGGAGCTGGTGCAGAAAGAGGTAGGCGATGGTGTCCGTATCTTGGATTACACCCATGACGCTGGCCCTGAACCAGAAACATCTCAAAAGTAAAGTTTCTTTTCTCTCCGGTCTATGATAAGATAGACTTCAAGGAGGAGTGCTAAATGATTCAGAACCACTTACCCCACGACCACGGACAAACTATCGAGCATGAACTGGAATATATGCCCAGCGTAGAAAACTTTCAAACCGTAGCTGATATTTTCAAGCAGCTGGGGGATGGCAGCCGTATTCGCATTTTTTGGTTGCTTTGCCACTGTGAGGAATGTGTTATCAATCTTTCAGCCATGGTAAATATGAGCAGTCCTGCAATTTCTCACCATCTCAAGCAGTTGAAATCAGCGGGTCTGATCGTTAGCCGCCGGGACGGAAAAGAGGTCTATTATAAAGCGGCTGATACCGAGCAGGCCCGAAATTTCCATCGCATGATTGAGTGGCTTGTAAAAATCGCCTGTCCATCGCAAGTAGAAAAACAAAAAGGAACGCCATGAAAAAAGAAGAATCCAAAGTTATCGCTCAAAAACTTCAAAAGATCCCAAACGGCACCCTCGCCTTGAAGCATTGCCGGGCTGGTGGAACGGGTACCACACTCTTTGGAGAACAGTTTCGAGCGGTTACCGCTGGAAAAGGGTGTATGGAGGCATATGAAACTTTTCCTGGAATAGAGGTATCCTTCAATGTTTTTCTTGCTTCAGAGGTCAAGTTTCGGCATGATGCTTCGGATTCTGTTTTAGAAATTTACTATTGTCGCAGTGGTCGCGTAGGTTGGAATATGCAAGGCGGTACTGCCGTCTATTTAGGTACAGGTGATGTGACAGCACACAGTATGGCCTGCTGCGCGGATTCCGCCATGATGTTTCCCCTAGGATATTCAGAGGGAATATCCATTTCCGTGGATCTGAAACAGCTCTCTTCCATTTGCCCGGAAGTTTTAAAGAATGCCAGTGTGGAAGCAGACCAGTTACAGAATCGATTTTGCTCCGGAAAGCCATCCGCAATCCCGTCCTGTTCCGATTTAGAGCACATTTTTGCCCCACTCTTTTCTACTCCTGTATCCGTTCGAATTTCCCTCTTGAAATTGAAGGTGCTGGAAATTTTGATTTATTTAAGCAACATGAAATCGGAGCATAAAGAATTGACTCAATACTTCTCCCAGCAAACCGAATTGATCAAAGAAATTCATCAACAGTTGACAGAGCACTTGAATCAACGATTTACGATTGCAGAACTTTCCAAACAGTATTTGATAAATACCTCCACTCTAAAGGAGATATTCAAGGCAGTCTACGGTCAGCCTATCGCCACCTATATGAAGGAATTTCGAGTGCGTCAGGCTATGAAATTATTACGGGAAACAAATGACACTATCGCGGATATTGCTTCCCAGGTAGGCTACCAAACCCAGGGAAAATTTTCAAGCGCTTTTCAGTCTATCGTCAAAATATCACCCAGAGAATACAGAAAAATCCAGGGTATAGCTCCATCGGATTCCTTTAGCAAAACACTGTAATGAAAAATTCCGATTGTTAATTAAAATTGCTCTCAAAGCAACAATTATCTTAACATTCCCCAAATACACTCCAGTAATGTTAGTGCAAGGATAATGTTAATAACACGGAAATGCCGCAGATAAAACTTCTGAATCAGTACACCCAAGCCAATCCAAGTACAGGTTGCGATCGTTCCGATTGTTGCAATAACCAGCTCAAAAAACAGCAAAGCTGGAAAAGAGGACATATATCCTACAACATAACCCGTTAGTGCGGTAACTCCGAACATATAAATCTTCACATTGACAAATTGCAGCATGAAGCCTTTCAGAAACGATGCGGATTGCTCTGTGTTTTCTGAGGTCTTCTTACTGAAAGCAATATGAATCGAAAGCCACAGTATATAGGCTGCTCCGATGTACTTCATCACTTCCATTACATTTGGAAGCAAAGAATTAACCCCATATACGAAAATTGCGCATATGATTTGTACTACATAGTAGCCTGCAAAAATTCCAAAGAACAGCGGCTTTCCTTTTTTATATCCATAGTTTGTTACGGTATTTAATGCCAGAATATTTCCCGGTCCCGGAGTAAAGGCATTTGCAACACAATAAATGAGAAAATTGCTCAGTACCGCTATAGGCATAATAATCAACCACCTTTCTACTGTTATTATATCAGCAAACAGCGATACATACATAACACCTATTTTATATGATTATTCATAGCCTATAGCTATGGATTGGCTGGGGCATATTTCCGTAATTCTTCCAGATAGCTTTTTCCAAGTTCACTCAATTCCTGATTTTCATTCAACACATATCCAATATGCATTGTTTCATTTTCTGCAAGCGGAACGGAGATGATATTTTCTCCGTTCAAATATTTCGGGAAAATGCCACTTGAAATAGTATAGGCATTCAGTCCGAGCATGAAGTTGACAATAGCCCCTCTGTCATTGACCCGAATTTCCTTATCCACCGGGATGGAGCTGAATAGTTCCTCTGAAAAATAGACAGATTCATACTCTCCCTGTACAAAGTTTAGCCGCGGATAAGGTGCAAGGTCATGGATGAAAACTACTTTTTTCGATGCCAATGGGTGATCTTTTTGCAAAAAAACATGAGGCTTTGCTGAAAATAGCTCGGTAAACACCAGATGGTTTTCCTCTATCACTTTCCGCATGATGACTTCGTTTTCATGCGATAAATAAAGAATACCTAAATCACAGACACGATTTTTCACATCATCCAATATCTGATGTGTTCCGGTTTCATTATAATAAAAAGCGTATCGTTCTTGTCCAAAACGCTTAACTAACTCCACAAAAGCGTTTTCCGTAAAAGTATAGTGCTGAGAAGATACTCCAAATGTCACTTTCCCCGGAAGATTTGTAACATACCGATCCTCCAGCAGTTCCATCTGCTGTATCACCTGACGAGCATAACCGAGAAATTCAGCACCATCTTTTGTCAGAGTAATTCCGGTTCTACTGCGGAGAAAAATGGTGATACCAGCCTCTTTTTCCGTTTCTTTGATGGAATTGGACATACTTGGCTGTGATATAAAAAGCAGTTTTGCCGCTTCGGTAATAGAGCCAACTTCTGCTACCTTCAAAATATATTTTAATTGTTGAACCGTCATTTCTTCATCCTTTTTATTCTTCCAACTTCCCGATTTATCTCATAGTACCATTATCAGCGTACCTGCACCGATCAGTACAATTCATATAATCAGCATAAACGTAAAGCTCATGCTGTTAAGCTTTTGGTCTTGATTTGGCTGTGAACTCTGATATAACAACTTTGATGACCTCTACTGTCGATGCCATCTCTTCATTGATATTGAATTCACGACCTGTCTGATTTTTCATAAAGAGCGAAAGGCCTCGTATTTTCTCCTGCACATCCTCTGTTAATTCTGCACGGCCACGCCCAATCACAGATGCAAATGATGCTCCGTATTTGCAAGCTACATCTCCGCCGGATATAAGCTCAACATCACATTCTACCTCAATGCACACATTTGGATTACTTCTGATCAGATCCAGCTTATGCCCTTCTTTTGCGCAGTGCATGTAGAAAATCAAGATACCCTCTGTATATTCGTATCCGTAGTGAAGTGGAACGATGTAGGGATAATCAGCATCAAACAAAGCAAGATGCAGGACTTTCGCTTTTTCAATAATCTGCAGAATTTCAATAATATTTGTTACTTCTCGATCTTTTCTTCTCATAGATAAATACCTAAAGAATCGTACACGATTCCTCCTTTTTCAAATTTTAAAATTATACAATCTGGAAGTTGTCACTCTGTCAGTCGATTCTCCTCGCCCCAGACACAGAGCTGATCCAGCACAGTCATCAGCGTTTTTCCTCGTTCCGAAAGCGTATATTCCACCTTCGGCGGGATCTGCGGATACTCGGTGCGGACGATCAGTTTATCCGCTTCCAGCTCTTTGAGATTCGTGCTGAGAGTTTTGTCGGAAATGGTTTTCAGATACCGTTTCAACTCATTGAATCGCACCGTCTCAAACTCCATCAGGCAGTAAAGAATGACCATCTTATGCTTGCCGGAGATCAGCGACAACGTGTAGGCAAAGCCGGTATCTTCGAAATTGGCGTTCTCAATATAGTTCTGTATCATTCACTTTCTCCTAAGATAGTACCTTTCATAATTATCAGTACTTGAATTTACAATTTGTGTGGATATAATTATAAGCAGGATGAACAGTCCTGTCAATATGATCACAAGGAGGAGTTATCATGAGAACAAAACTGAAAATTACCGAAGGCATTTTCCCCATGCCGGTTCTGATGGTTGCAACTTACAACGAAGACGGCAGCGTCAATGTCATGAACGCCGCATGGGGCACCATGCAGGAGCGGGACTCCGTTGTTCTGAACCTCACCGAGACACACAAGACCGTACAGAACATCAAGGCACGGGGAGCATTCACCGTCAGCATTGCCGATGCTGCCCACATAGTGGAAGCAGACTATTTCGGCGTAGAGTCCGGCAATAAAGTCGCCGATAAATTTGCCCGCAGCGGTCTGACCGCCAGCAAAGCAGAAACTGTAGATGCCCCTGTCATCAACGAGTTCCCGATCTGCCTGGAGTGCAGGTTCATCGAGTATCAGAACAATGAATACGGATGCGGCGTCATCGGCAAGGTGGTCAATGTCACTGCCGATGAGAGCGTTATGGTGGATGGAAAAATTGATATGTCTAAGGTCCACGCCATCGCATTTGACCCCTACACCCACGGCTATTATAAAGTCACCGAGCGTGTGGGCGAAGCATTCCGAGATGGCTTAAAGCTGAAAAAGTAAGGTGTGCAGAAAAGGACAGGCGGGACTGTTAACGGCGGGCACAGCCCGTTCATTTTACCGTCGACTGGCCCGGCTGGCTTTGCTAACTACTCTGCCAATTAGAATCTGCCTTCTCATTATCGTGGTAGCCTTACATAACTTCGTTCAGTTTCTCAACAATACACCCTTTACTCTCATAGTATTGAAGCATCTCGTCTATTTTTCTTTTATCATAGCTTGTGATACAATCGGATAGAACATGAACGATATATCCCATCTTAGCCATATTGTAGCAAGTGGATTTTACACATGCGATAGCATCTGCACCAGCAATATAAAACTCACAAATTTCATTTTTTCTTACGAAATCAGCAAAGTCTTCACTTGTCAATGCATTTCCCTTTGTCTTTATAAAAATGTTTTCAGATACAATTTTCATATCAGGAACCAGTTCAGCCCCATGTGTGTCTGGCTTAAAGGTTCTCGTTCCAGCAGATAAATTGTTATGCTTAATGTAGACACCTCCTTCGTCAGATTTCGATACCCCTCTGCCACCTTGCCGCCAGGGTCATGGGCGAAAATACTTTTTCCCTCTGCGCTAATTACGCCCCATAGCGTCCGACAGCGTAAGGGGCAGCTTGTCCGGCTGGGGATTGCCCAAGCTGATCGTCAGGCTGCCTTGCGGGTCTCCGTCGATCAACAGGACTTTCTTTCCGGCCTGCGCCAGCCCGATTCCCAAGTTGGCACAGGTCATTGCCATTGCCAACGCCGCCTTTCTGGTTGGCAATGGCAATGATTTGCGTGTTCATGACTTCACCTCATTTCTGATTGTTACTGTTGTTTCTGGAAATAGAAAAAGCCACCACTTCAAAATCATAAAGTGACGGCCCTTTCTAATGTCGGAATCTTTTTCCCTGAAATTCAGTGTGAGATACCCTTCGAGCATCTCACACTGATCAGCGGTCGTCAAATGACTATTCGTGCAAGCACGATAGTCACTTTCCTCCTTGCCATGACAAAAAGCACCCAGTTATTTATTACTGAGTGCCTGCATTAGAATCGTATTTAATTGTTCGGATTTGGTCAGATTATGCCAAACCCTCCAGCGAAAAATCAGGTGTCTGAGAGTGCCAAAATCACCCTCAAAAATACCCCCGAAATTGCTCTCTGGTTGTCCTATTTTTTAACCACTAAGGCCGTTTTGGAACCCCATTTTTGTCGATTGTCCTATTTTTAACCACTAAAAATTGGGTGAAAACGGCTCTCGTTTGGTCAAATGGGGTCAAACTATATTAGTCCGTTTAGGTATAAGAAAACCCCGGAAAACCTTGATTTTCCGCAATGTCATTAACTTAAAAGCAGAAGATATTTATTCCGAAATGGATTAGATATCTTCTGCTTTTTTTGATATGCTTATATTGTAAAAAGAAGCCATGAACCTGCTCAAAAAAGGATGTGATTATGCATGAAGCATTCTCAGAAACGTATATTCATGGATATAGAAAAAATGACTTCTGATGAATTTAAGGCATTTTGCCGATCAGGTAATAAAAATTATTTTACCAGAATTCGAAAAATGCCTCTTCAGGATCTTCTTTTCACGATGATAAACAGAAAGGGGCTGACGTTGGCATTGGAACTGAGAAATTATATGAAACTTGCTCATCCTGGTGTGTCTATTTCAAAACCAGGATATCTGAAACAGCGTATGAAACTTAATCCAGATGCTTTTTTAGAATTATATAAATATCATAACCGTAACTTTTATGCAGATTCCACCTTTTCAACTTATAAAGATCATTTAATATTAGCCGCTGACGGCTCAGATATTAATATTCCTACCACTGCTGAAACACTGAAACTATATGGTTCTGCAAGCCGGAAAAACGCAAAGCCCCAAGCTCAAATAGGATTAGGCTGTATTTATGATGTAATGAATCGTATGATACTGGAAAGTGACTGTAATAAGGTGAAATTTAATGAAATGCGCCTGGCCGAAAAACAGATGGAGCGAATACCGGAAACAATAGGCAGCATTCCCTACATTATTATCATGGACAGAGGATATCCTTCTACGCCAGCGTTTATACATATGATGGATAAGGATATTAAATTTATCGTACGTTTAAAAAGCAGTGATTACAAAAAAGAGCAAAACAGTTTAACAGAAAAGGATCAGCTAGTTAAAATAAAACTTGATAAGTCAAGAATCAGACATTACGAGGGAACGCCAGATGGAGAACGTATGAAAGAATTAGGTGAAATTTCATTGCGTATGGTAAAAATCCTATTAGAAAACGGAAGTTTAGAAGTTTTGGCTACAAATCTTCCACAAACTGAATTTCATACAGAAGAAATAAAAGAATTATATCATATGAGGTGGGGGATAGAGACTGCGTATGAAACGCTAAAGAGTCGGTTGCAGTTAGAGAATTTTACAGGAACAAAACCTATTCTGTTATTACAAGATATATACAGCACTATATATCTGAGCAATTTAGTTGAAGATATCATATTAGATGCAGAGCGTGAACTGGATCAGAAAGAAGCGAACAGAAAACATAAAATGATGATCAATCAGACTGTTAGTATTGGAATCTTAAAAAATGATCTGATTTATATACTTCTTGAAACGGATGGTCAAAAGAAAAATATGTTATTTCAGCAAATATATGAAGATATCAGTAAAAATCTTGTTCCCATTCGTCCTGATCGGCATTATACCAGAACGAAAGGGCAATTAGCAGGAAAATATTCGAATACCCATAAAAGAGCGTACTGAGCTAAAAAATACGAATACAAAGAGAAGGGGATAAGTATGCCCATATACAAACAAAAAGCAGGAATCATAGTTTTATAAATGCTTACGATTTCTGCTCTTTGCTAAAGTTAATGACATTGTGATTTTCCGGGGTTTTTGAACCATTTTGATATAGTCTGAGCAGTCGATTATCGCTTGCTGAACTGCGGAGCGCGACGAGCTGCTTTGAGACCGTATTGCGCGAGTTTTTGAGCTGTTTTCCCTTGATACTCCGGGCTTTTCCGGCTTTCTGCTTCTCAGTTATCCGGTGTGCGGACCATAAAATACGGCCTTTTTTTCATTCAGCAATAGCCTGATGAAACGCACCATTTACTACCCCAAACAGCTCCTCTGGTTTATTGTACTTCACTTTTGCATAGATGTCCATAGTTGTTTTGCTGTTTTCCACGACAAACGCACGAACGATCATCTGGCATCAATTCTGCTTTCTGTTATTTTTTAAGCTTCTAAAAGTTCTTCTAGATACTGAATTGGGCGTAAGCTAAGTACAAACCTTTTCTTTCGCATCGACAACTTATGTCTTGTTATTTGTGCCGGTTTCAAAATACTTAGGCTCCATTTCCTTATGATATTCAAATTTTGTGCCGCCAGCTTATCTATGGTTGTATTCGCATCTTCCCGGAATGTTACATCCAGATACCAGTGCATGCTTTCTATACTCCAGTGTCCTCTCACTGCACGGCTGACCTGTTCAATGTCTCCTTTTAAACTGCTGATGAAATAACGGTTCTCTATTCTTGTATTTCCTTCTTTCTTCAGCGTTTTCTTCTCCATTACTATACTGGACAGTCCTTTCCAGTTCTTTTTCTGGCTTAACCACTTTATATCCTCTGTCTGATAATACTCCCTTATCTCGATCTGACCATGTGCTTTTTCCTGGGTTTTTTTGTAATTACCTCTTTCACGGATCTCTTTTTGGAACTCTTCGTCTGAAAAGTATTCTTGTACATCTTCATACAGACTGTTTTGATTTCTCTTCAATGCCAGCACATAGTCTGCCCGTTTTTTCTTTATTTTCTCCGCTATTGCAGTCTGCGTTCCCATTGCATCGATTGTTACGAGCTGGCCTTTTATCTGGATCTTGTCCAGCAATTCCGGGATCGCTACGATCTCATTGCTTTTTTCTTCAACTGCTTTTTGTCCAAGACAGAAACCTGACTCTTTACTCCATGCTGATACAATGTGGGATGCCTTCCCATCTCCTCTTTTATTGGAGCGCATGGTTTTACCATCTATACAAATGATCTTCTTCAGTAGTTCCCCTTCATTCTGATTTAATCGATCCTGCCATTTTCCATAAAGCTGCTGTATGATCTCCGGTGATATCATCCCCATTACACGTCTTATTGTATCATGAGATGGTATTCCGTTTTTTAACTCAATATATTTGCGTAGATAATCCTGATAACTTTCCGCAAACAATGCCATTTCCACCCAGTCATCCGCATTTGCCAGTGTTGCAAACAATACAATAACAAGAATGTCCTTCAATGTATGACGAACTTTCCTTTGCTGACGATCATCTTCTATGTATTCCAGCCAATCTAATAATTCCTGCATGTATCAACACCCCTTTTCTTTTAATTTTATCAGAAAAGGGGCGTGTTCACAATTTATTTACTCATGCGTTTGTCATGTGCTGTTTTCGTGTCCGGCAAGGTATTGAACGGTCTTTGGATCAACTCCAGCATAGAGAAGATTGGTAATGTAAGTGTGCCGCAGCTGATGCGGGGTTACATCAAAGTCCAGCGTATATCTGATTTTGGGTTGATTTTTCTGGGTCATGCCCAGCGTTGGGGTAACCGTGTATTTGATGCTCTGTCCATTCACATACTTATAATAGTTCCGGGGCTTAGTGGAGCGGACAACGACATACTGCCACACTCTTTGAAACTGCGAAGCAGCCAGTGGCTCTCCTTTGCTGTCAGCGATCACATAATCTGATATGGAATTTTCTTTCGCTTCTCTCAGACAATCCACCAAACACTTCGGTATCGGAATATCCCTTTTTGCCGCCGGAGTCTTTAGCACGGTAGAAACCACGGGTCTGTTATGCTCTGTACGCCATGCCCGCCTCACCGATAGATAAGGTGTATCCTCGTCCAGAAATACACAATCCCATTGCAGTGCAAGAATTTCTTCCCGGCGCAGACCAGAATACAAACCGAGCATAATAAACAAATATGGAGGAAGCCCCTTGACTGTATCCAGAAGCACGGCTACCTGCTGATCTGTCAATGCCTCTCTCTTTTTTGATGGTTTTCCGCCCTTGCCCGATATTCCCGCACAGGGATTGTGTTCAAGAATTTGGTTTCTCTCTGCCGCATAAAAAATGCACTTGAGTAGCATATTGACCTTATTGTATAAGCCTTCCGATTTCTTTGACAATGGAACAAGTGCCAGCCGAATATCGTCAGCGGTCACTTCTTCCATATACATCTCTCCCAGAGGTTTTATGATATAGTTTGTCATATCCCTCGTATAACCTCTGAGTGTAGACGCAGACACCTTTGCCGACTGCATCAGCAGCCACTTCTCTCCATACTCGGCTACTGTCGGGTGCTGCCGGTGAAAGATAATTTCTTCCACCTGCTTCCGGGCCTCTAACTGCTTCTCATACAATTCTTCACAAGTTGCGGCATACAAACTCAACTCTTTGCCATCTGCATCCGTAATCCTGGTTCTGTAATACTGGATTCCTTTCAATGTAATGGTCCCGTACTTCGGGATCTGTGTTTTCTTTTTTGCCATCTTTGATCGTCCTTTCTTGATAATGTGTAGTCTCCGTATCTACACTCTCTTTTTATCAGAAAGCCTCGACTTAATCAAAGATACGGCTGAGGTAAAACAAAGAGCGAGACATCCTTGCCTCGCTCCTGCTTCATTTCCTATTTGTTATTACTGTGCTGCATCCCAGCTTGCAAACGCACAGTTCATTGATCTGACCAGCTCATCTGGTCTGTTGTACTTAACCTTTGCATAAATGTCCATGGTAATCTTGCTGCTTTCATGGCCTGCCAGGTATTGAACCGTTTTGGGATCTACCGATGCATGAATGAGATTGGTAATGTAAGTATGCCGCAGCTGATGGGGTGTTACTTCAAAGTCCAGACTGTAAACCACTTTTCCGTTATGAGCAGCCTTTTCTCCCAAGACAGGTGTGACAGTATGCTTTACTCTTTTTCCATCTTCATACCGATAATAGCTCCGCTCCTTGACCGTCCTCGTAACAATATACTGCCAAAGTCGCTTAAACTGCGTGTAGGACAGCGGTTCGCCGTCCCGGTTTGAAACCACATACTCCGAAGTCGATGTTTCCTTTGCTGTTTTCAAACACTCAGCCAAGCAAACAGGAAGAGGGATATTTCTCTCCGCAGCCTTGGTTTTCAATTCGTCTGAGATTACCGGTCTGTTGTGTTCTGTGTGCCATGCCCGCCTTACCGTCAGATATGGAGTATCCGTATCCAGATATACTGAATCCCATTGCAGAGCAAGAATTTCTTCCCGGCGCAGCCCTGCATATAAACCAATCATGACAAAGACATAAGGCGGCAAATCTCGGATAGCATCCAAAAGGCGTGCTGCCTGTTCATCTGTCAAGGGGAAAAAGAAAAAGGAATTGATGATTATACAGGGACTTATACGGCTGATTATGCGAACTTTTCAGGTACAGAGTATTTGTTCGGAGGAACTTCCATAAAGAGAGAAGCCGGTAAGGAGCTGTCCATTGATTGCACCTTGGAGATTACGGAAGGTACTGCAAAAGTATTTTGGATTTCTGGATCTGATGAAGCAGTCACGTTGATTGAAGCAACCGGAACTTATAGTGACATAATTACACTTCCTGATGGTGGAAATTATATTGGCATTGAATGTGAGAATTTCACTGGAAACATTGAATTAAATATTGAATAATACTCTGCCGGACGACGGCAAAAGAAAAAAAGCCGTCGTAGAGCAGACAATTTGACACGCCCATTTGAAACGGCGGCTTTGATTTTCAGAGCCGCCGTTTCTTTGCGTTTACACAAACCTATGACGACTTGCAGGGACACGGTAGCCGATGGGAGGTTATTTTGCCGTGTCTCGTTTGCTTTTTCAAAGCTCACATGATCTACATCAGTTAAAAAAAGCATTGCTCCTCCTCCGGGCAAATATAACATTGCATCGGCATTATCGTTCCATGTAATTCAGTATAATAATGGCTGTTCTTGGCGCGCCAGTTTTCTCTCACGGAAATCTGGCGTTTTTTGTTGCCATTTTTTCGGAGATGACCCGGTTGTCTGCCGGTGTCGGTCTCCGCCTCCATTCGATTCACCCGTCAATCACCCGTGAATCGAAATGGAGGTACATAATGAAGAAAATTAACCTTCGGGAACTTTATCCTGATGTTTATACAACAGACTTTTTTGTAGATGTGACAGAGGGAGTAATGGAGACTATTCGAGCAGCTGAACGTGCGGAGGCTGCGTATGAGCGAAAGATGTATCGTTATAAAGCACAGTATTCTCTGGATTACGAGAATGGCATTGAAAATGCAGTGCTGTTGAAGCCGCAGACACCGGAGATGGTTCTGGAGGAAAAACAGTTTCAGGAGCAGGTCTATGCCGCTGTGATGAAGCTGCCGGAGAAACAGGCAAAGCGAATTTATGCCCGATACTATCTGGGAATGACGGTAAATGAAATTGCCGAAGTAGAAGGTGTAGACCCAAGCCGTGTCCGAGAGAGTATCCGCCGTGGATTAAAGCAGCTTGTAAAATATTTTTGATAAAATTTCATTTGATGCGCCTGTTTTTTGCCTTTTTTGTCAGTGTTAATAAGAAGGACAAGTTTTCATCCTTCATCAGTACATTGACAATCGAATAGACAGCACAACAGGTACATAACCCATGTACGAGCGAATATGAAACGCCGCGAAGATGGAGCAGTCAGGGAGGTGATGAAAAGACTTCTTCGGAGCGATCTACGATTTCATAAAACGGATTGTGGCAGATTCGGCGCGATGACTGCATGGGGGCTTAAAGATACTTCCTCACGGCCCGCCAAAGACTTGGGGGGAACCCTGCGGCACACGATACGAACGATGCTGCGGAGTTATGACAGCCGCGCCAGCGGAGACCTGTTGTGTTCCCATCGTCAGGGGGCGTGGCAAATGTGATGAAAGCTGAGTTATATAAATAGGAAGCGTTTGCAGCTTCCTGTTCAAAATCAGATACCATGCGCTGGCAGTTTCGGCTGCCAGCGTATTCATGTGGCTTTGAACAAACACGATGACAAACTTGACAGATTGGAGGAAATATGCTTTATGGAAAAACTTATTACACGAAAAGAAGCAGCAGAAATTTTAGGTATCAGCATTGCAACGCTGGACGCGGCCCGTAACAATGGTCTTATTTCTTATGTGCAATATGTGCAGAATGGCTGTGTGTACTTTACTTCAGCGGGCCTTCAGGAGTATATCGCAAAATGCACCCACAGAGCAAAGCCAGCAGAAAAGAACGCAACTTATCGTAAACCTCGCAGAGCTGGAGTGTGAGCCGGTCTGTATCCTTGCCATCGTGCGGCAACTTTTTCACTTTTCTTTTATTTTAACAGGCAATCCTCACAGAAATGTCACGGGCATACGCCATTTCGACAAAATAACAAGCTGAAATCTCACCAATCTGTGAGATTTCAATTTTTTTGAGGAAAGCCGAGAGGAAATGCCTCCTCCCGGCTTTCAATAGGTTTATGATTATTTATTGTAGCAATCTCTGCCGTTACTCCGAAGTCCTCAGCCGTTCCACCACAGTTCCCTTGTTAAAGAAGTGGAGAACAATCAGCGGAATGACCGCAGCCAGCAGCAGATAAAGCACACCAATGACCAGAACAGGAACCAATGTAATGTTCAGGGTAAAGAACCACATGGAGGGGCCATTTAATGCGCTCTTTAGCACCGTGACTGCCAGGACCGCTGCGGCTGCTCCGCCAATAATGTCTGCGCCGGCGGCATAATAGATGCCCTCATAGACCATCAGGCGGCGAAGCTGCTTGCCGGTCATACCGATGCTTTGCATGGTAGCGAACTCATGGCGGCGGGTGATGATGTTGGTAATAATCATGTTGGTAAAGTTGATCAGTCCCGCAAAGGCCATGATGCAGCCAATCAAACCGCCGATAACCAGAATCATGCTGCGGACCGAATCAAGTTGCTCTTTCAACAGCTTGGTGGAAGTATAGGCAACCGAAGTATTTTCGCTCACATAGCTGCTCAAGAATTCTTCCATCTGCGGCTGCAAGGCTTCCTCCACATTGAATCCATAAGTCAGAAGCGTGGGAGCGTCATAGATTTCCTTGAATACAGTGTCCGGCAGATATACAAAAGGAGCATCACCGGCGATGTGTGCCTGAGCGGTAGTGCCTGTGGGCGTTTCTGTTTCTGTTCCCACGAGAATCGCTTTTGCAAGGATGGTGCTGGTTTTGACCAGTTCCCCATCCTTGTAGAAGGAAATGCTCTCCCCGACCTGTAACTGATCGGTCAGCGGAGTGTTATTTGGTTCCTCTGTCAATTTGTCGATGGGGCAACCAATAATGACATATTCTCCGGTAGCCATTTTCTGCGTTAAGGTTTCGGCATCTTTTTCGCCTTCAAAAATACGCATATCCGCCCAGAAATTCTCGGAGGCTCCCATCACATTACCAAAATAGCGCCTTTCGGTATCAGAACTTGTGTACAGGCTATATCCCTGATAGCTTTGATTTACAACGCCTTCTTCCTCATGGAATAGCTCTATACCGCTTAAATCTTCAAACCCATAGTCAACCAGCACATTTCTATCGTCTTTTGTATTTCGGTAAAGATAGCGTTCATCCTCAACTCCGGGCTGTCCGGCAATCAGATCCACTGCCTGTTGTGAGAGCGTATCTTCATGGTGCTGAACGCCCTCCATTACATTAAATGCGGCGGAGTTATAGACATTAAAATCTGTTCTGGTAACACGGTTTACCCACTTTTCTTCATCAAGGCTTTGCGTCACAATGATGATAGAGTTAAACAGGACGATGCACAGAAGCAGGGAAATAATGATAAACGCTGAACGCCGGCGATTGCGCCCCAGGTTGGAAAAGGCCATGCGGGACAGCTTTACTCTATTGGTACGCTTGGCACTGCTCTTTTTATAGGCGTTCTGCTCGGTGTAGCGGATCGCCTCCAGAGGAGAAATCTTTGCCGCCTTTTTTGCAGGCTTCCGGGTGCTGATAAGCACGGTCAAAATTGTAAAGAGAGCGGCAATAACAAAGATCAGGGGCGAGGTCGATACGGATGTACCCACCATAGAGTATTCAAGGTTAATGATCTCTGTCACGATAGGAAGCAGCACCCAACCGGCAAAGAAACCGGCAATCAGACCAATAGGCAGTCCGATCAGCGTGAGCCAGACCGCCTGACGGTTCACAATGCTCTTGATCTGCCGTGTGGAAGTTCCAATCGTCCGCAGCAGACCGTATTGACGAACATCCTGCATCACGGAAATATCAAAGATATTGTAGATCAGCAGGTATCCGCACACGACAAACATCAGGATAAATACAACAGCAGGCACGATGGACTCTGATGAAGTCAATCCCTGGGACATTTGATTTTCGGAGGCGAGAATGAAATTGTCTGCGCCCATATCCTCTGGATTGCCGCCAATGGAGTAAACGAACTCATTCAACTGCTGCTGAACATTTGCTTTATTCTTCAGCACGACATCGGAAAAAGTAACGCCGGACATTACATGGTCTACCGCATAAGTGTTCTGAACCACATCGGGATTTTCTTTTATAAACTGCTCTGAAACAGTCGCAACGCTCACAGAGTCATTGCTTGCTTCCCACCAGCCGGAAAGCACCATATCGTAATGATAAGTTTTCCCCCGCAGTTCAAATTCTAACGGAACCTCTGCGCCGATCTCAGGTTCTACACCCAGCGCCTTCAGCGCCAAATCCGTAGTGGCGATCTCATTCGCTTTCTCCGGTGCAGCTCCGTGGGTAGGCACACAGAAGGTCAGTTCCTGCTGCACACTATCTTCATAATTGATTTCAATGGAATGGCTGGAAGTGTTGCTTGCATAGCCAATGATACGCCGGTGTCCTGCCTGGTCCACAAAATCGCTGTTTACAAGCTGCTCGTACTGTTTCTCCGTCATATACCCCAAAGTGCCATCCGCCTTGCTGCCTTTCTGCATTTGCAGAGAGAGTTGGATGGAGGACGCCATATTGAACGCCAGGGAAGTGATAGAGGTAAACAGGAAAGCAGTCAGGATAATTGCCAGCAGTGCAGCCAGATTGCGTACCTTATTCTTCTTGAAATAGCGTTTGGATAGCTTGGTAATTACTTTGGAATTATTGTTGCCAAATAAAATATCATTCATAGTCCCACCCCCTTACTGCACGATCTTACCATCCTCGATCCGAATAATGCGGTCGGCAAGCTGAGCGATCTCATTATTATGGGTAATCATCACGAGGGTCTGGTGGAATTTCTGACTTGTGGTTTTCAGAAGCCCCAGCACATCGGCGCTGGTTTTGCTGTCCAAGTTGCCGGTGGGTTCATCAGCCAAAACAATAGCGGGCTTTGACACCAAGGCGCGGGCAATGGCTACGCGCTGCTGCTGGCCGCCGGAGAGGTTATTGGGCATATTGTTCAGCTTATCCTCCAGCCCCAGCATCTGAACGACTTCGTTCATAAACTTCTTGTCTACCTTGTTTCCGTCCAGCTCCACAGGCAGCACAATGTTTTCGTAGACATTCAGCACCGGCACCAGATTGTAGTTCTGGAAGATAAAGCCGATCTTTCTTCTGCGGAAGACGGTCAGTTCCTCGTCTTTGAGTTTGGACAACTCCTTGCCATCCACGACCACCTGGCCGGAGGTGGGTACATCCAGCCCGCCGATCATGTTCAGCAACGTGGATTTACCGCTGCCGGAGGTTCCCACGATGGCTACAAATTCACCCTTTTCGATAGAGAGGGTCACACCATCCAAGGCTCTGGTAATGTTCGGCTCTGCGCCATAATATTTTTTCAGTTCAGTCGTTTGCAAAATGCTCATAAAGAACACCATCCTTTCTTTTTGATAAACCCATTGTAACGACCAAACCTCACAGAAATGTCACGAGCCACAAAAAATTTCCGCTAAATTCGGCCCCAAATGTCACAAGTTCGTGACATTTGAAAAACCGGGAGAAAAATCCCCCGGTTTTCCGCGTCCCACAGCCGCATACGACGGCGCAGGAAGTATTCACTTGATATGGCTGCGCTTGTTACTCATTTACCCGAAGCCGTTCTACGACACTTCGATTGTTAAAGAGCCGGAGTGCGACAACGGGAACGATAAACGCCAATGCCAAAAACAGAATCAGCATAATCAGCGCCGGGAGCAAGGTCATCTGGAATGTCATCATAATACTGCTTGGGCTGATCTCTACAAAAGATCTTACCAATGTTATGCCAAGCACAGCAGCAGCCAGCGTACCAACAATCCCGGCCAGCAGCACATAGGAGAAACTTTCAGAAATCATCATCTTTCGGAGCTGCCGGTTCGTCATACCGATGCTCTGCATGGTGGCAAACTCATGACGTCGGGTAATGATATTGGTCATAACCAGGTTGATGAAGTTGATTAGACCAACCAGGGCAAATACCGCGCCAATCATTCCGCCAATCAGCAGGACAACATTTTTTACACCGGAAACAGTTGCTTTCATCGTCAAGATAGAAGTATAGGCAACATCTGTATCCTGCGCCAGATAGGTTTCCATCTCCTGCTGGTACTGTTCCTCTACATCAAATAAAAAACCGTACAAGGTAGGAGTTTCATAAATCTCCTTGAATTTGTTTTCAGCCATAAAAATTCTTGGACCTTCTATTATTTGTGCGATATTTGAACCGCCGCCAGTCACAGTCACATCTCCATCAGTAGCTGCGGCTTTTGCGATAATGGTAAACTCCTCGGTTGGAGTTCCATTTTCATAAAATTGAATGGTATCTCCAACAGATAATCCACGATAAGCGGCGGCTTCCGCACCACCAAAGTTACCATGATCGTTATATTCGCCCATTAAGATTACATTGTTGCCATTCCAAAGTTTGTCTTTTAAGACAGATAAATCAGTTTCACCTTCGATAATGTCGAGCTGATCGAAGAAGTTTTCCGAAAAGCCAAACACATTTCCGAGAGGGTGGTTATCCGCAGTCAGAGCGGCATAGTCCCTTTCTGTTCCCGTTTGGTAAACACCTAAATTGAGATGTTCCGGCATCATTCGCAGCTCCTTATTTGTGTTATCAACCACATAAGGAGTTCCCCAGTCACAGGAGATATGGTCATCTTCAAAAGTGTTTCGGTATAGGTAGACTTCGCTTGTAACTCCGGGCTGTGCCTTGATTTCCTCTACCGCTTTCTCTGGAACAGCACTATTATGCCCAAAGTCATTTCCAAACGCCGCCTGAATGCCTGGACTATATACTCTGAAATCACTTCGGCTCTGGTTTTCGATATAGGCATCTTCGTCAAAGCTACCACTAACTATGAACACCGAGTTCAGGAGGACGATGCTCAAAGTTAGGGAAATCACAATAAAGACTGTCCGGCGCTTATTGCGCTGAAGGTTGGCCTTCGCCATGCGAGGGATAACTGCTCCGGAAGCTGTCTTTTTTCGCTTTATGGAAACCATGTCCTGCTCTACATAGCGGATTGCCTCAATAGGTGACACACGGGAGGCTTTCTTCACCGACTTTCTGGTGCTGATATAAACCGTGAGTCCTGAGAACAGAATCGCACCTGCGATAATCCCCAAATAGGGGAGTGTGCCGACCTCAATGTTTCCTCCGCTGAAATCAACCGCAAATATCTGGAGTGCAGCAGGCAGAATACTGCGGCCAAGCAATGTGCCAAAAAACAGACCGAGTGGCGTACCGATCAGGAACAAGTACAGTGCCTGCCGATTGACTAAACGCTTGATCTGCTGGGAAGTCGTTCCCACAGTCCTAAGTAGACCATATTGCCGAATATCATTTGTTACAGCAATTTCAAACACATTGTAGATCAGCAGATACCCACAGAACATGAACAGGATACCGAAAACACCGGCTACCAGCCACATTATAAGACCGCTTTCATTAGAGACAATGGGATTAGGGGCAACGCGAACCGCATTGGCTGCATTGACATCATCCGGATTACCGCCGATATTGCGGACAAGCTCTGAAATACGGTCCTTTACCATATAACTATCCCGCATTACTACATCGGCTGTATAAATACCACAGCCAACACGCCCCTGGGCAATATCGCTCATCATTTCTGCGTTTTCTTCCAGAAAGGCTTTGGAAACAATGACCGATTCCGATTTTTCATTTGGTGTGTCGTAAATACCGGATACGACCATATCAAAATGATAAACCTGATCACTTTGACGAACCTTCAATTCAACAGGATTTTCCGACCCAATTTTTTCTTCGATGTTCAGATCCTTCAGTATATTGGCAGAAACCAAAACCTCATTTGCTTTTTGGGGTGCAGAGCCTGTGCGCGGCGTCAGCATCCGAATTTCCAACTGGTTCTGATCGGCATAATCGACCTCTGCAACACGCCGGTTTGTGTTGGTCATAATTTCCACTGGTATCCAGCAGCCCACCTTTTCAAACATGGCATTTTCTTTTAACTGCTGAAACTGCTCCTCGGAAAGTCCCTGCACCAGAGCGTCAGCAGATGACCCCATCAGTTTTGCCATGCTGTATTCCAGCGTTCCACTGGCACCCATGCCAATGGTCAAGACTGCCGTAAAGAGAAAGGTTGTCAGGGCTATCGCGATAGCTGCAATTACATTCCGCATTTTATTACTGTGAAAACTGCGGTTTGCCAGTTTTTTGATGACAGCCTTGTTGTTATTGCCAAATAGAATGTCATTCATAGTTCCGCCCCCTTTACTGCACAATCTTACCATCCTCGATCCGAATAATGCGGTCGGCAAGCTGGGCGATTTCACTGTTATGGGTGATCATCACGAGGGTCTGGTGGAATTTCTGGCTTGTGGTTTTCAGAAGCCCCAGCACATCGGCGCTGGTCTTGCTGTCCAGGTTGCCGGTGGGTTCATCAGCCAAAACAATAGCGGGCTTTGACACCAAGGCGCGGGCAATGGCTACGCGCTGCTGCTGGCCGCCGGAGAGGTTATTGGGCATATTGTTCAGCTTATCCTCCAGCCCCAGCATCTGAACGACTTCGTTCATAAACTTCTTGTCTACCTTGTTTCCGTCCAGCTCCACAGGCAGCACAATGTTTTCGTAGACATTCAGCACCGGCACCAGATTGTAGTTCTGGAAGATAAAGCCGATCTTTCTTCTGCGGAAGACGGTCAGTTCCTCGTCTTTGAGTTTGGACAGCTCCTTGCCATCCACGACCACCTGGCCGGAGGTGGGCACATCCAATCCGCCGATCATGTTCAGCAACGTGGATTTACCGCTGCCGGAGGTTCCCACGATGGCTACAAATTCGCCCTTTTCTATGGAGAGGGTCACACCATCCAAGGCTCTGGTAATGTTCGGCTCTGTGCCATAATATTTTTTCAGTTCAGTCGTTTGCAAAATGCTCATAAAGAACACCATCCTTTCTTTTTGATAAACCCATTGTAACGACCAAACCTCACAGAAATGTCACGAGCCACAAAAAATTTCCGCTAAATTCGGCCCCAAATGTCACGAACCTGTGACATTTCATTTTTTCGGGGCGTGCTTGCTCTACTTTCGGAGCAGGAAAACAGAAAAGGTTGAGCCTTTCCCGACCTCGGACGCCACCCGGATATAGCCGCCCTGCAAGGTCACAATCTCACGGGCCAGATACAGGCCGATTCCAATACCGTCCACATCATGCACCGCATCTTCCCGGTAAAACCGTTTGAAAATCGTTCCCTGGTGCTGCTCTGAAATGCCGATGCCGGTGTCGGCAATGTCGATCTTCACATACATTTCCCATCCTTCCACAGACACACGGATCTGTCCGCCTGTCGGGGTGTACTTCACTGCGTTATCCAGAATGTTGAACAGGGCTTCGCTTGTCCATTTTCTATCATGGCGTGCATCCAAATGCTCCGGGCATTCCACCTGCACATCTATTTGTTTCTTTTCGGCATTGAGCAAAATCCCGCCCAGGGCAGCGGCAAGGGTATCATAAACCGGCTGCTGTTTTTGCTCCAGCGAAATGACTCCTGTTTCCAGGCGGGAGGTTTTAATCATGGCTTGCATGAGGAAGTCCAGCTTATCAAGCTGGCTGGCCTGGGCTGTCAGAAATTCCTTTTGCTTCTGCGGGGGAACCTCTTTTTCAAGCAGCGTGTTGTTGATCATCTTCAAGTTGGCAATCGGGGTCTTGACCTGATGGGAGATGTCAGAGATCAGCTCTTGCAGGTCAGCCCGTTCCTTTGCGATGCTGTTTTTATTTTCCTGCATGACCTCGTACAGCCGCCCCAGCCGGTAGTTGATTTTATAGAACAGGCTTTCTTCCTCGACCGTCTGCTTTGGCTGCATATCCCCGGAGAGCATATCATCCATCTGACCACAAAAGGCATCGGAAAACCGGACCAGCTTCCGGCGGATCAGAGCCACAAAGAAGATAACGCAGAGCAGCACAAAGAGACTGAACAGGAACACACACCGGACAGCGGTTATATTCCGGGTCAGCAGATAAACAGCGGCGCAGACTGCACCAACCGCCAGCAGCAACAGCGTTCCCAAAAGGATGCAGGCTTTGTTGATGGAGAGTTTTCGCATATTCATTTGAGCGGCTTACCGGACAGAGAAGCAGTCATTTCCGAGAAATTGATGGACAGTGCGCCGTCCTCATAGTTATCCCCGCCGCCAGACTGCTTTGCCAGCCGCCCCAGCACCACAGACAGCTTCTTTTGAAAGACGCTCATTGGAAATGGCTTGGTCACATAGTCCTCTGCACCCAGTTCATATCCTTTGAGCATATCGCTCTCCATATCATTTGCGGTCAGGAAGATCACCGCCGTATCCGGCCGGCGTTCCTTTACCTCCCGGCAGAAATCAAAGCCGTTCCCATCTGGCAGGTTTACATCCAGTACGATCAAATCATAGTCCTGCTTGGTCAAAAAGTTGCTGGCTACTGATTTTGTCAATGCAGAGTCCACGGCATAGCCCGCAGCATCCAGGTTATAGCACAAGGTATTATTCAAAAGTCGGTCATCCTCGACTACTAAAATTCGCATTGTATCACACTCCTTCATTCTTAGTGTAGCATCCAAATGTCACAGAAACCTCACGAGAAGATTATTTTTTTGTATTTTTGAAACGACGGTCTGCCGGTTTCTCTGCATCCTTGGGAATCAGCCAAATGGTAGCCATCTTTACAGCGCCGGGGATACGCCCACCGGCACACAGATAATTGATCTGCCTTGGGGTAACACCCCATTTTTCACTTGCTTCTTTCAGCGTCATATAATTCATATAGTTTCCCTCCAATATGGTTTATTATATTTCCTTTGCTCGAAGAATACAAGCGTGCAAATGGGGCGCAAGGCCCTGTGCCAGAAGCACTTTGAGACCTTGCACCCTTTGTTATTCTATCCTAAAAATACTTTGCCAGCTGCTTCAGACCACGCCGGATACTGTCACGAACACGGCTTGGGTCTACGCCCTCCGCTGTGGCGATCTCACTCACACGCATACCCAGATAATACCGGGCATAGATCCGCTTGGCCTGCTTCTCTGGCAGAGCCATCACAGCAGCATAGAGCTGCTCCCGCAGCTGCTTTTCCTCCAAAAGCATTTCCGGTGTCTGGGGCTTCATCAGGATCGCATTTTCAATGCCGTTGTCGCAGTCCAGGGAGTAGTACGCCTTATAGCGATACATCCTCCGGTCATAAGCAGCTTCCGCACGCTCAGCGGCTCGGATCGTCTCCAGCACATCTTCTGTTACTTCTACAAAGTAATCATTTTTATAAACATCGGGATATAAGTCCCTAAGATTGACTTTCTTCATTATGTACCTCCATTTCAATTCACGGGCGATTGACGAGTGAATCGAAAGGAGGCGGGGATCGGCAGCGACATACTTCAGGAGCTTTCCTGAAAAATCGACAATAAAAAACGCCAGCTCCCCGCAATGGGAAACTGGCGCGACAAAAACACCTACCATTCTGCTGATTTAGGCGGAACGATAATACCGATAGGAAGTCATACCTTCCCGGAGGAGGGGCAAGGCTTTTTTTAGCTGGTGCAGGTCATGGATGCTGTGAAAATAGGCAAAAATAGACACGGCGGCAATCCTCCTATATGCCGCCGTGGATTTACACGGTGTTAGATCGTCGTTGAGCCTTGTATCGCGTCATTGCTATACCAGTTACGAAATATTTTGATTAGACCATAGAGCAGAGTAACGCCTATCAGGAATACCCCACCGAAGTATATGCCTATCAACAGATAGTCCCCGTTAAGCAATCGGTGAATATACTGGCCTGCATAAAGTGTAAAAGTCGAGGTAGAAATAACATCCCCAAAATTTCCGGCAGCTATATCTGGGAATTTGCAGAACATGAAGATCATAAACGCAAACAAAATCAGGATAGCCGCCGCTGCCTTTAGTCGGGCAATACGAGCAGAGGAATTTTTCAAGATGCGGTAAATCTGTGTTCCGAACATTGTTCCCAAAAGGCCGGGAATGACAGGAAAGAGAATTGTTATTCCAAGCACAATTAGATAAAACGGAAATCCCATACCTGCGGTTAGGCCAAACAGCACCATCATAGGAAGCAGCAGCGCCACAGTAAGAGCGACTTCTACCATAAACAGGACAGTCAATTTGGAGAGTATCAATGTACGCAGCGGAATTGGAAGTGCAAGCACACTGTCAATATTAGTATCACTAAGGAGCAGACCACTTCCCCAAAAAATACTAATCGCAATATTAAGGATCACGCAGATCAGAACCATAGGAACAACAAGTTCTGTCACTACTTCCTCCAACGACCACGCAATAGAATAAATGATTTTCAAGGAGTAAATCAGGTATGCAAGCAATCCCATTAGGATCATGGCTATAAGCATATACAAAGTGATCGTTTTTGTGCGGTTCTTTGTATCTGCATATCGAAGCTGATTGGCATGAGATAGCTGCAAAAGATTATTCCTTAGTAGGGGTAACAGAAATTTCATCGCCATTCATCTCCATAAATACTTCTTCCAAACCCTTTGTCCCAACGATTTCTGTCGTCCTGCCGGAATACAGTAATTGTCCATGCTTAATAACGGACACTTTATTGCACACCTTTTCTACCACATCAAGAATATGGCTTGAAAACAGAACGGAATTTCCACTTGCACAGAGTTCTTTCATCTGCTCTTTCAGGATTACAAATGCTTCCGGGTCTAATCCAACGAAAGGTTCATCCAATATCAGCAGTTTAGGCGTGTGCGAAAAGGCGGCAATCAGCGCAAGTTTCTGTTTCATGCCGTGGGAGTAAGAGGAAATCAAGTTATTCAAATGCGGCCCCATCTGAAAAGCTGAGGCCAATTTCTCGAAGTTTTGTTTCCGCATCTTGGACGGTACTTCGTAAATATCACAGATAAAGTTGAGATACTGCAATCCAGTCATATACTCGTCAAGCTGGGGATTATCTGGCACATACGCCATCTTCCGCTTACAAGCCATCGGTTCTTTGAGGACAGAAGTTCCATCCAAAAGGATTTCTCCCTCGTCGATGCCGATGATACCTAAACAGGCTTTCAATGTTGTGGTTTTGCCAGCTCCATTCTTTCCGATGAAGCCCATTATGTCGCCATCTTCCACGACAAAACTAAGGTTGCTTACAGCCTTTTTCGCACCGTAGCTTTTGGATAAGTTCTTGATTTGTAACATAGCATTCCTTGCCTTTATTTAGAAAAAATTCAAAATGACATTCAAAAAAATAACCGTTCCGCCACCAAAGTTCTTGTTGGGGCAATTCACTTCATCCCCAAATAGATCATGATGCCCGTTGCTACGAATGCAACAACAGCCATGATATAGTACATATACGGCTTTGCATTCTCTTTCTGGCTGACGGTAAAGCCAGAAATGAGGTTCAGCAGGACACAGGCCACGGGAACGCCGAACACTACAACATTGCGGGGACAGAAAGAATTTGCTACTCCGGCAGAATCAAAATGGATGGGGACAGACTCCGGCAGGCGATTATAGAAAGCGAGAAAGACTACCAGCGTCAACGCACACAAAACGGTGCTGATAACAATATGCTTCGTTGCAGATTTCATAAGTATTACCTCCTTTAGTTGCTTTGTTTCCTCTTAAAAAAGAGGACAAGTGAATAGACCAACGGGACAACGCCAACCAGAAAAATGATTAGCGGAACGGTTACAAAAATAAGATTGTGCAACGGATGCAGAATGCTGACAATACCAGCCAGTATCCATGTATAACTGCCCAGCCGATGCGTCTTGTACCAGCCTTCTTCATCATTGAATAGCCACGGAAACTTTAGTCCGACATAGGGATTGATGTGGTTTTTGGGAAAATAATTGCCACTGACAATAAACAAAATACCAATAAAAACATACCAATAAGTATCTTGCATGGTCTTGGCAGGAAACAGTACGGAATATACCTGCGGGATCAAATATACAACTCCCGCAATCGGCATAATCCATTTGCCCAAAGACACTAACGCCTTGGCTCCGTTTGTCGAAGCAATTTTGATATTAAGCGCAAGGTTCAGAACAATATTCAGCAAAACGGCAATCACATAGAGCAGAATATAGTTTTCGTTACTGGCCCCGCCCATGTGGGACAGAGCGAATGCTACGATGGACAAAATAATGCAAATTGTACTTGTCAGAAACAAGGTTCGTTTATTTTTGGGATTCATCTTTATCCTCCTGAAATTGCATAAGCCACATAACAACACTTTCAAATACCGATGTATTGATTTCATAATAGATGTATTTCTGATAGCGCGTTTCAAAAATCAAATCAGCCTTTTTTAGAGTAGAAAGGTGGTATGAAATAGTGGCATTAGTCAAGTCAAATTCTGCGGCAATTTCACCGGCTGACATCTTCCGTTTTTGTTTTAGTTTCAGCAATATCTCCCGTCGGACGGGATCGCTTAATGCTTTGAAAATATTAGGTAAACTCACAGTGCTTTCACCTTTGCCTCTGTTATTTTGAAAAATCTCTAAATGATATTTTCATTGTAGCACAATAGGAAAAAAAGTCAACACTCATTTTGAAAATTCTCTAAATAGCTTTTGGGGATCATAGATAGCCCTGTAAGCAAGGATGATGTATTAGGGCTTTTTTAGAATATAGCAGCGCCACAAACGATGTGCTGAATGCGAGAGCTGAAAAGCCTCTTATGTATTGCCATAATCAAATAGATATGAATTATAAAGTTTAATCTAACTGCATATAACAACATTCCACGGACAGAGTATGAATTATACAATGTAAATGGGTGATGTTATATGGCTAAAGTTGAAGATTGCCCCGGCTTTGAAACTTTCGGCGCGGACGTGAAAGCTGCGCGGAAAGCAAAGCACCTGACGCGCAAGGTGCTGGCCGAAATAGTGGGAATTGAATGGCGCTATCTTGCCAATATTGAAAATAAAGGCACGATCCCCAGCCTGCCTGTGATAATCTAGTTGATTAAAGTCTGCTGACTTTTCATCCCTTTCAACCCCTTACAAAGATCGGCATAATCAAGCCTATTGACCGGTATAATAAGGTTATTCCTTTGTGCAAATCGGCACGATAGAATATACTTGAGGTGAATGATTATGCCGATTGATGATTTGACCGCTTTGGGGCAAAAAATGCGGGAATCCCGAAAGAAAAAAGACCTGACACAGCAGGAGCTTGCGGATCTGAGCCATGTATCTGTCAAGCAAATCGCCAGCATTGAAAAAGGACAAATAAATCCGTCCTATTTGATTTTGAAGGCATTGGCAAAGGTGCTTCCGATCTCTCTGGACACTCTGATCAATCCAGATGTTTCTCCAGAAGATGATGGAGCCAATCAGATGAAAATGCTTTATTGCAGCTGTCCGTCAGAAATGCGTGAAACCCTCTTGCACCATACGCAGGAGACCGCGAAAGAACTAACAGAACTATCCGAGAAATTTGAAACGAATTGAGCCGGTGAGTGAAATTTGACTGTTTCCTCACTGGCTCCTTTCATTTCCGGGTAAAAAGAGGCAAGCAATGCCTGTGTTAATACACACAGGCCCGCAGAGAAGAAAATCCCTCCGTGATTTTCCTCTCCGCTTGCTTGTTGAGGGCAGCGCCCCCAAGCCCCTTTGAACACAGAATTTCATTCTGTGGCTGCGCGTTCTGCGAACGCTTTTGACCAGAACCAGCTTACCGCTGGCCGTGGTCTTTTTCTTTTTCAACATCCTGTTCTACCTCCATTTTCAGCACCCGATCCACATTGGCCTTTGCCGTTAAAAGCTCCCGCATTTCTTCACGGGAGCGCCGGTACTCGGCGTAAGTTTTCTTCTTTTCCTCCAGCAGCTTTGCATACTCGGCTTGCAGGTCTTTGACCTTGGGCAGCTTCTTCACGCCCATCTCATCAAAGGCATTCTTAGCAGCCTGGTGGAGCAGAATTTCTTCCTCATGTTCTTCCCTGAATTTCTTAGAGTAACCCGCCTTGCGGTATGCCACATAGACCTCACGGGTTTTAGCATAATTTACGATGTGAGTACGCAGAACAGCGATCTCTGCCATGCGCTTTTCAGCCGCTTTGATCTGCGCCGAAAGTTCATTGTGATGTGCCGTGGCAGCCGTAGCCTTTTCTTCCAAAACCGCATACTCCAGCAGATCGTTCTCTGACAGGTAATTCATGGTCTGCGCCATTTGCTTCAGATTGAAAACTTTAGCCCATCGCGTATAGCCAGCACCTTTTCCTGCCTGCAATTTTGCCTGAATGTCCACCAGCAGATTGACCTTCGGCGGCTCTGCCTGTGCGACTGTTTTCTTTCGCGGGGTATGTGCTTTCTTCCCGGAGAGAACTGCCCGCAAATCTTCCAATCCATATCCTTCGCCCAGACTGTCCATGCGGGCGGCTTTCTCCCAACCAGAGAGCTTCAGTCGATACGATTTTCCGCGTTTTGAAACTTCACAACCATACTCTTGCAACAGCTTCAGCAGTTCTTCAAAGTCAGCAGGACTTTGTGATAATGCGTTGTCAATCGCCACACGAAGCAGCTCTCGGTGAGAGGGCTTTGCCTGATCGCCCAGCCATTTGTTATAGCTCTTTCCGTGAGGTTTCGGATTCTCTACAATGGACAGTCCATTCTCAATACAGATGGTGTCACTTAGCCGACGAACCGCCTTGGTGCTGCCCCAAAAGTTTCGGAACTTCCGGTCATATTCTAAGCTGACCGATGACCAGATAATGTGATTATGAATGTGCGACTTGTCTATGTGAGTGCAAACCACAAAGGCATGATTGCCTTTGGTAAAACGCCTTGCAAATTCTACGCCCAGACGGTTGGCTTCTTCCGGGGTAATCTCACCGGGGCGGAAGGACTGGCGCACATGATAGGCAATCACATCATCCGCTCCGCGCACTCGTCCGGTAGCAACAATATACTGCCGCTTTGCTAAAAGAAACTCCGCATCAACCGTTCTGCTGTCACACGCATAACCGGTAATGAGTTTGCCGTTATCTGTTTTCTTTGGGTTTGCCACATAGTCGATGATGTCACTGATTGCCCGACTCTCTGTGCGACCCTTGCCAACATGAAGCGGCATGATTCTTGTAGTTGCCATAATAGAAGGCCCTCCTCTCATAAATATTTTTGTTTTCGCTGAACTCTTTGCTTCTATCGTTGCAATAGCTTTCTCCGCTGGGTATAATAATAAAAGATATTCTACAACCTCAAAGGAGGGATTTTATGATAGAACAGCTCATTGCCGAAGCAACGGAATGTGATTTCAAAGTTGCTCTCGAAACAAAAAAGCCAAAAAGCTGGTTAAAAAGTGTCAGTGCCTTTTCCAATGGAATCGGCGGCACTCTGTTTTTCGGAGTCTCTGATGACCGGGAGCCTATCGGCTTGTCCGATGTTCAAAAGGATGCTGAAGCGATCAGCCGCTTAATCAAAGAACGTATCACACCATTACCGCAGTTTATCTTAAAGCCATTGCAGGAAGATGGTAAAAACCTGTTGGCTCTGGAGGTTTCTCCTGGCCGCAGCACCCCATACTATTACAAGGCAGACGGAGTGATGGAAGCATATATCCGTGTTGGAAATGAAAGCGTAATTGCACCGGATTACATTGTGAATGAACTGATCTTAAAGGGAACCAATCAGTCCTTTGACACCTTAACAACAGAAGCTGTGAAAAAGGATTACAGCTTCACACTCCTGGAGGCAACCTATCTGGAACGAACCGGTCTCCGCTTTGAGCCTTCCGATTATGTCTCCTTTGGTTTGGCTGACAAAAATGGGTTCTTGACCAATGCCGGAAAGCTCATGACCGATCAGCACACAGTTTATAACTCCCGTATGTTCTGTACCCGGTGGAATGGCTTGGAAAAAGGCTCTATCTTTGATGATGCGCTGGACGATAAAGAATACGAAGGGAATCTGATTTATCTACTGAAAAGCGGCAGTGAATTTATTCGCAATAATTCCAAAGTCCGTTTTGTCAAAGAGGCACAGTATCGTGTAGACAAGCCGGATTATGCTGAACGAGCTGTGACAGAGGCTCTTGTCAATGCGCTTATCCATCGTGATTATATTGTGCTTGGCAGCGAAATCCATATTGATATGTTTGATGATCGGGTGGAAATCACATCTCCGGGCGGTATGTTTGGCGGTGGATCAATTCAGGAATATGATATTTACAGTATCCGTTCCATGCGACGAAACCCTGTGATTGCTGACCTGTTCCACCGCATGAAGTACATGGAACGCCGTGGAAGTGGCCTGCGCAAAATCGTCAGTGAAACCGAAAAGCTGCCTGGATACACAGCGGCATATAAGCCTGAATTTTCCTCAACAGCGACAGATTTCAGAGTTATTTTGAAAAATGTGAATTACCATCTTAGTCAGAAAGACTTAGTCAGTGACCAAGATTGTGACCAAGTTAGTGATCAAGATAAATCACAGGACATCCTACACGCAGTCTTGGATTTTTGTATAACAGAAAAAAGCAAACAAGAAATTTGCTCGTTTATTGGTTATCGAAATCTCACTTATTTTACAAGAAAATATTTGAATCCTCTACTGGCAAGTGGCCAGCTTAAAATGACTATTCCAGATAAGCCAAACAGTCGAAAACAAAAATATATTACAGTTCGTTCCGAATAAACAGAGAAGCAGGGCATTGGTCTCATCTCCCATTGTCCTGCTACTTTTCATTCTAAATTATATTCACATCATTTACCCATACACCCAATCCTGGATTGCAAATTTCAAACTCTGTACCTTGCCCAGCAGCCAGATCGCAGCCAGCGGCAGCCCCATCGGGCTAATCAAAAATGCCATAACCAGCAAAATCACACCATTCTGCGGGGAATAGGTAATCAGCACAGCCACACCAAGCAGAGCAATTATCGTGCTTAGTAGACCAAGCACCAGACCGGATATGTAGATCAGCCCCGTGCAGAGCCAGACAAAAAGCGTCAACACCAAAACGACCGGTGCAGTTACGATCATCAGCAGACATTTCAAAATCTTCATTCCTGTTCCTCCTTCCAACGCTCCAGATGCCGTTTGCACAGGGCATCCGCTTCTCTCTCATCATCTTCCGTCACTTCCCGTTTTCCTTTGGTCAGTTCAATCTCCAGATAAGTCCGGTAATCATCGGCTAACGGTCTGTGTGCCGATATATTCTCGACTGATAATCATTTGTACTTGCCCTTTTGGCACAATACGCTTTCTTCTTCCAGTTGTTTTCCTATCCTCGCCCATACTTAAATCTTCCTTTCCAGACAGGGCAGGAGAACGTCTGGAAACGCCCCGCCCTGTCAATCAGATACCATCAATCCCCGCTGTTTACTTCTTTCTGTAATGCTTCAAGGAGTGCCGCTGCTTCATCAGCGTTCAACGTGATACCCTTTCCGCACTTCTCACGGTTCGGGGAAAAGCTGCGGATGTCATATTTCGGCTCTCTCCCGTTCCATGAAATAAGATTGATTTCCTTTGTGTAGCCGCTGTCACTCGCAGACAATACGGCGATTTCCTTTACAATCTCATACTGGATTTCTTTCATTCCTTACCTCATTCTCCTTAAAATTCTGTCTTTCTTCTGTTCCAAATTCCTGCATTTACTTCCCGAAAAAAGAAGGTTAGCGGCTGTCCCTGCTCCGTTTTCTCTGCAACTCACGTTCCAGAAGTCGGATGATGGTTTCCTCCATCTGCTTCGGCGTTGTGTCCTTCGGAAAGTATTTTTTCAGTTTGCTTGTGTTGATTTTCAAGGTTTCTTTCTGGTTTCCCTTTTCCTCCGTCATAATGGAAAATATCATATCCATGTCAAGCTGCCCGCTCTGGCTCATGCTTTTCATCCGCTGTGCCTGTGAGAGTGAGGGCGTTGCTTCTTCGCTCTCCATCGTGGCAAAGAGATTTTCCTGCTCGTCTTTCTTCAAAAAGGACAGTTCCACCGCAGGTGTGAGGGCGATTTTCCCCTCGTCCACCATCTGCAAAATCGGCGGTATCAGTTCCGTCAGGCGGATAAAACGCTGGACGGTCATCCTGCCCACGCCGAAGCCCTGTGCCACTTTGTCGTCCGTCCGCAACTTCGTCACAACTTGTGACGAGGTTAAGTCTGTGCGGAAACCCTGCCGCTTCATGGCTTCGGATTTCATCCTGTAGGCAAACGCCCGCTCCGATGGCAGGATATTTTCACGCTGTAAATTACTGTCTACAAGGGTGATGATGGCTCGGTCACGGTCTAAGGGCAGGACAAATGCAGGCACGGTATTTATACCTGCAAGTTCGGACGCACGGACACGCCGCTGCCCCGCAATCACTTCATAACCGTTCCCGTCCTCTTTCGGGCGTGTGATTATCGGCGTGACAATGCCAAATTCCTTGATGCTTTCCGCTAACTCTGACAGCGTTTCATCCTCCACAACATGAAACGGATTGTCGGGAAACGGGTATAAATCTTTGGTCTTTAACACCTTAAAATCCTGTTTCTTCATTCACTTTTTACCTTTCTCTTGATTTGTTTCTGCCTGTTCTCTGTAATTCTTCCAACACTTCTGGCGGTATCTTTGAGAGCAGCCGCCCCATCTGCTCGTTGGTTCTCTGCAATTCAAATATCCTCTGGTTGGCTTTCTGCACCTTTAATTCCTGCTCGTACTTTTCATCACGCATACGCCCTGCATAGTCGGCTTCGCCCTCACCGGAGTGGGTCACATAAGATAATTGGTGTGTGGAAATACCCAGCTGCTTGGCGAGGATCTGACGGTCTCCGCCTGCCTGGTTGAGCATATACACGAAGTCGGAATTTTCAAAGATATTTTCCACCTCACGGCTGGAAAGCAGGTCTTTGACATTCTGGGTGATACCTGTCGGAATACCGCCCCATTTTCTGAATCGCTTCCAGATTTCCACCGTATAGGCGGCGGTCTGCTCCTCCTTCAAAAGCAGGTGCATCTCGTCGATGTAGTAACGGGTGGACTTGTGGGCGGCACGGTTGATGGTAACGCGGTTCCATACCTGATCCTGAACCACCAGCATACCGATTTTTTTAAGCTGCTTGCCCAGTTCCTTGATGTCATAGCAGACAATCCGGTTATCAATGTCCACATTGCTCTGATGATTGAACACATTCAACGAACCCGTTACATAGATTTCCAATGCCGTTGCAATGTACTGAGCTTCTTTTTCTTCCTGCTCCCGCAGCAAGTTATAAAGGTCCTCCAAAATCGGCATATTCTCTGGCTTTGGGTCATTGAGATATTCGTTGTAAACCAGCCGTACACAACGGTCAATAATGGTTTTCTGCACCGGCTGCAAGCCCTCCTTACCGCCCACGATCAGCTCACACAAGCTGAGGATAAAGTCAGACTTGAGTGACAGCGGGCTTTCATCATCCGAATAGTCCAGATTCAGATCCATCGGATTGATATAGTTGGTTGAAGTAGGTGAGATCTTGATGACCTGCCCATGCAGACGCTCAACAAGAGGTGCGTACTCCGCTTCCGGGTCACAGATAATGACATCATCACTGGTAAGCAAAAAGCAGTTGGCAATTTCTCGTTTTGCGCTGAAGGACTTACCGGAACCCGGCGTACCCAGAATCAGGCCATTGGGGTTTTTCAGCAGCTTTCTGTCCACCATGATGAGGTTGTTGGACAGAGCATTGATGCCGTAGTACAGATCCCGTCCGTCCACATCCGTTCATAAGGGATACTGTCCTGCGCAGATTTTCCTTTTTTGTCCGTGCGGTTAGCGCGGGCAATGGCCGCTTCGATCTGCTTCTTATCAGCGCGGGACAGCTTTTTCTTTGTCTTTACCAGCTGCACAGTTTTTTTCTCGGTTTTCCCGAACATCCGATGCAGCCATTTTTTTATTGCGGTGAACAATGTCATACACCTCCTTATCGAGCATTTCCTGCCGCTTTAATACGGCATAAAAGTTATTGGTCTGGTAGGGACGCTGCTTGGGACGGATCACAGCTACTTTGAGAATGTTGCCCACGATCTTTTCAAGGGGCTGTCCATGCTTTTCGTACATAGCCAGCATAAAGAAGGGCAGCATAACCAGCATCATACACATAGCCGCTACACTGTTTCCGGTAGGTTTTCTGAGCAAAAAGAAAAGCGGTACGCCAATAAGCGCTCCGCCCGTGAAGCAGATAAGCTGCCGCTTGGTCAGATTGAACATGACCTTTGTTTTGACTTTTGTTAAGTCCTTGGGTACGGGTACATAAGCCAATGTAGAAACCTCCTTCCGTTTTAGTGCGCCTGAAAGACTGATTTGGCGAGACTGCCGGTTTTGAACAGCGTAAAACATAGCAGTACGGTGTAGCCCACGCAGCTCCAGATTGCCATGATGATGTCATCTTCCAGAGCGATGTTCTGCACCAGCACAGCATAAATTGCCACGCAGACGATAATGAGAAACGCCTGAAAGCCCAGCGCCAGCAGGGATCGGAGGTAATTCTGTCCCATACCGCCCCATTCTTTACCCATCATTGCAGCCATTGGAACGGGAGCCACCGAAGTCACAAGGTAGATTTCGATCATACGGCCATAAATAACGATAAAGATACAGATATATAACGCCCACATAGTAATGCCAATAAAGAGGGATTGGAACCACAGTCCGAACAGCGGTCCCAGATCCATTTCCATCAGCCTCGGTTCCAGATCGGTCATAACTGAGGAAATGTCAATGGACGCATCCGAATTGATAACCCCTGCCGCCTGCGCCACTACGCTCTGCGCCATATCAAAGACGCCCATCACGATATTCCATGTATTTGTGACAATGAGGATGGCAGCGGCTGATTTGAACACCCACTTGAAAATCATCCAGGTGTCCACATCATGCAGGTTGTTCTTGTCTGCGATCATCTGGATCAGGTCTACGGTCATCACGATAGCCAGAATCACACCTGCAATCGGCACCATGATGGAGTTGGACAGATTCTCAATCATGCTGAAAATACTGCCATTCCATCCCTGTGGGGTCTGGCCTACCTGTACGGATATATCCGCGACCTGCTGATTTACACTGTCAAACATCCCCGAAAGGTTGCTCATAATACCGCCCACCAGCATTTCTTTCAGCCAATTTGTCAGGGCTTCAAGTAAGAAATCCATACGGTGTCAACCTCCTTTCCGCCGCCCCCGCAAAACTGCGGGAGCGGCAAGGATTTCATACGGAGACGCTTAGACAGAGAAAAGCCCGGAGAGCAGAGGTACAAGGACCATGCCTACCACGGCTACACCAGCACCGGCCATGAGCTGTTTTATCCCCAATTAGGTGTAAAACTCTGCTCGATGGCGGGCGGCGGCGTACAAAAATCTATATGGTGTTTTTAAGAGAACCGTCCCGGCGGGACAGGTCAGGCAGTGACCTGTTCCACCTCCGGGATGGGTTTGAGATTAAAATGAATTTCGATAGAAATGTGTCTTGTTTTATCTTCGTCAATGCGCTCATGCACGACGATTTCTTTGATTAAGCGGTTGAGGGTAGCTGCGTCCAGCTCTGTGATGTTGGCGTATTCCTGAATGGCTTCCACCCATTGTTTTGCGTCATTGGCAAGCTGGACTTCATCGGACAGCCGCTTTCTGCCCTCGGACACTTTTGTTTTAAGCTCCGTCTGCTCGGTCTGTGTCTTTTCCAGCATGGTGTTGAAATTCTGTTCACTGATACGCCCTGCAATCATATCCTCATAAAGCCGCATTACCATTTTGTCCAGAACCTCAATCCGTTCCTCGTCCCTTGTGAGGGAGCGTTCCATTGCTTCCCGCTGTTCCCGCTGCTCGGCTTCACAGGTATTGGTCAGGCGGTCGGCAACCGCTTCCCCGTCCATCAGGGCAGCTCTGGCACATTCCCGGATTTTCCGCAGCACATGGCTGTAAAGGGTGTCATAGTCAATCCGATGCTGGGTGCAGTGGTTCTTTCCAAAGGCATTGTAGGTCTTGCAGGAATAAATCTGCTGGGGATGTTTTGCGTTTGTGTAGCGTACCGTCAGCGACTTCCCACACTCGCCGCATTTTATCAGTCCGGCAAACAGGCTGATTTCATTGGTCTGCCCCGGACGCTGGCGGGATTTCAGCTTATTCTGCACAATGTCAAAGCTCATGCGGTCAATCAGCGGTTCATGCTGCCCCTCCACCACAATCCAGTCCTCCGGCTTCTTTTCCCCAATCGTGCCGATTTTGAAACGGTAGTCCTTTTTCTGGGAAGCAATCGCCCCAGTGTAGACGGGATTCATCAAAAGGTCTTTGATAACGGAGAAGTCCCACATATACCGCCCGTTTTCCGGGTCCTTCTTTTCCCATTTGGTGCGGGTATTGCGAAGCCCCCGTTCCCGGTTCCACCATGTGGGGCAGGGGATTTTTTCTTCCTCCAGCCGTCTGCGGATATAGTTCGGACCATGACCGTTCAGGGCATATCCGAAAATCAGCCGCACAATCGGGGCGGTTTCCTCGTCAATGAGCAGATGGTTTTTGTCCTCCGGGTCTTTCCGATACCCAAACGGGGCAAGACACCCGGTAAACTGTCCTTTCTGTGCTTTCAGAAGATAAGAGGAATGGACTTTCTTGGAAATATCCTTACTGTACATCTCGTTCAGGATATTCTTGAACGGGGCAATATCGTTGTTATCACGCAGGGTGTCGATACCGTCATTCATGGCGATATAGCGGACACCGTTTCTTGGGAAAAAGTCCTCAATCAAATGCCCGGTTTGCAGATAGTTCCGCCCCAGTCGGCTGAGGTCTTTCGTGATGACAAGGTTGATTTGCCTGCGCTCAATGGCTCTCAACATTCTCTGTAAATCAGGACGCTCCATATTAAGACCTGTGAAACCATCGTCCTGATAGACTGCCACAACCTCCCATCCCTGCTTTTCGCAGTATTTTTCCAGCATATCCCGCTGGTTGGCGATACTGGCACTTTCGCCTTGCAGGTCATCGTCCTTTGACAGCCTGCAATAGACCGCTGCACGATAGCCCCCGGCAAGTGCCTTTCCGATTGTTCTGTATTCCATTTCGTTCATCATAGCCATTTACCCACACAATCCAGACGGTATCTGGCTCTTTTGAACCTCATCTTCATTATAGCCTATATCTCTCTTTTTAGCAAGATATTCTTTTGTATTTGTTTTTCCGTATTTCTGGGAAATCAGGCTGACGAACACATCAGTGGCGTCAAGCTCCCCGTCAAATACAGTGGTCACATGAATCTCTGTTTTGTTTTTTGCCATAGGCAGTTATCCTCCATACATGAAAATAGCCAGACAGAGGGTATCGGCAACGAAGTCCGGCAACGGGCTTCAAAAGACCTTGCAAACAATCTCAATCTGGCGATGGTTACTATTTATACTTTTCTTTTATTTTTCTGTTGTTTTGGTTGTTATAAAGGAGAAAAGCCCAGAAATAAGGGATTTTCCCCGGCAACCGGCTCGGCAACGGGATAGCAACAGGGGGTGCAACGGGCTGTCATTTTCAGAATGGAAGCTCCATCTGTTCTGTGACCTCCACAAAGCCATCCATTGCTTTTTCAGACGGGTTGCATAAGTCCGTTGCCGGGTTTTCACGCTCCCAGCCCTTTTGTCTGCCATATTCTGAAAACATTCTTGGGTTCGGGAAGTACCGCCAGCGGTCAATGCATTGGTTCATAATCTCGTTGATTTCCCGTATTTCCCATTGCTTCGGCTCGTCAAAGGCATGGTTCAAGGCTTCCTTGTAGAGCTGCTTGGAGCAGACCATGCTCCCGGTGTACCTATCAAGATACGCCTGTATCATTCCGGCTTTGGTGTCCTCCGGCATAAAATCCCGCTGGTGTTCTTTGAGATACCGCTGCATGTCGGGGCTGAAAGCCAGCTTGAACCTGCCGCTTCGGTAAATCTCCATTGCTTCTGCCCACATCTGCTCGATATAGGCTCTGGAAGCAGTTTCGTCCTCCAAAATGTGAACCTCGGCTTGCTCCGGGTAAACCATGACGGGGATAAAGCGGCGATTGCCGGAACGGTCAAGGGGCAGGAAGTCAAGAGCATTGGAAGTGCCGCCAAACACGCACTGACGGGGGCGGTCTGCCGGGTGGGTTTCATAAGGTATCTTGTAAACCTCTTTCTGCCGGCTTAAAAACGATTTGATTTCCTCAATGCTCTTGGCGTTGGCGGTTGCCATCATTTCCGACATTTCAATAATCCAGTGACCTTGCAGCTTGCGGTACACATTGTCATCGTCCAGCTTCCGCAAATCATCGGAGAACCACTCGTCCCGGACTGCCAGCAGGCGGAAGAAGGTGGACTTGCCAGCCCCCTGACCGCCTACCAGACAGAGCATGATTTCAAACTTGCACCCCGGCTGAAAGGCTCGTGAGATTGCACCCAGCAGGAACAGCTTCAACGCTTCATAGGTGTAATCGTCTGCGTCAGCCCCCAGAAAGTGCCGCAGGCAGAAACGGATTCGCTCTGTCCCGTCCCACACAAGGGTATTGAGATAGTCCCGGATGGGATGGTACTTGTTTTCATTCGCCACAATCCCGATGGCGTTATCAATCTTTTTCTCATTGGTAAGCCCGTAGGTTTCTTCCAGATAGAGAAGCAGATACTTCATGTCCGTATCGTTCAGGGCGGTGCTTTCTCTGTGAAAACCGATGGGCTTTATGATGTCCTTGCGGTCGGTCAGGATGTTGTATGCGATAGCCCCGGAAAGCAGAGGGTCACGCTGGAATACGGTCAGGCAGTTCCGTATGCTCTGACGGACACCGCCTTTCTCGGTAGTTTCCAGCCCCGCCTTGATTTCCTCAATGCTCTGGGGCGGCTGCATGGCGTTCATGGTGTTTTTTAGTTCTTGCTGCGTTTGCGGCTGCAAGCTCTGCCATTCGCTGTTCAAGCTGTATCACATCCTTTCCGTAGTCCGTAATCAAAGCCGCTTTTTCCTCCGTTTCCCCAAAGAGCAGCACATCCAGCAGATATTCCACTTGGTCTTGCTTCTGTAAGGCTTCCACAAACCGGGGATGAAAGGCTTCCTCCGGGGAGTGCGGGGCATATTCCTTTCTCCATGCCATAAGCAAATGAAGATAATCGGCAAGAATACAAAAGCAGCGGTTCTTTGCTTCCTGAAACTGTTCCTCCGGGGATTTCTGCCGGGGCTTGGGATTTTTTGCCTTTCCCGGCGGTTTCCAGTCCTCATAGGAAAGCCCGAAGTCCTGTGCCAGTTGTACGGCGGCTTCTTTCTTTCCCAGCCCATACAGGGCGGCGGTAAAATCAATCACATCCCCATCCGCACCGCAGCCGAAGCAGTGGTAACGCTGATCCAGCTTCATGCTTGGGGTTTTATCGTTATGGAACGGGCAGCAAGCCATCCCGTTCCGCCCTACATGGATTCCATAATGCTCCGCAGCCTGTCTTGTTGTAACGGACTGCTTCACAGCTTCAAATACATTCAAATCTATCCCTCCTTGAAAAAAGAAAAGCACCTGACATTCTCTGATTGAAAATGGCAAGTGCCTGTTAAAGTTCCATATCCTGTTGTTTGTGTTTTGTCTGCGCCGGGGCAGTTCTTTGTGCTTTTTTCTCGTCTGCTTTATCCTGCAAGACTTCCTTGATGGGCTGCTTCTTAGGCGGCTCTTTACTTTCCTCTGTGCCGGGTGTGACTTTCCGTACCCAGTAGCGAATGTCCCGCAGCTTCTTCAAATCCTCCTGTACCTCGGTCAGTGGTACTTTCAGCTCTGCGATTTCTTCCAGAAGTTTTTCCAGCTCCTCTTGCAGCTCCTTTTGGGTACTGTCCTTATCGTCCGGGTGCTTGGCAAGGTAGGCGGCGGCTTTCGCATACCGGGCAACCTCCGGGTGTTCCTGTTTGAATTTCTCCTTTGTTTTCTTAAAAAATATCTTCTGGTACTTCTCATAGACAGGCTTACATTCCTTGCAGTCTGTCCGGCTGGCAAGAATCCCGTCAATCACTTTGCTGCGGGTTTCCTTTGGCTTCATCTGATTGCGGTAATCTGCGGCTGATTTCCCGGAAGATTCCAGAAATGCTTCTAAGTCCTCCACAGTGGAAAGCCCCTTTTGCCGGAGATAGGACAGGGCTTCGCTGACTGCCTTTAAGTCCTGTGAAGTCCCTCGGTTCTGTCCAGCCCTTGTCCAGTCCCTCCGTTCTTCCTTTCGTATCTCCATATACTTCATCAGCAGATTGGGAAGAAGTGTTGCTTCCTCCGCCGCTTTTTGTGCAAGCAGTTCTTTCCGTTTTTCTCCCAGCTCGGTAATCCATCCTTTGAGGTTTTGGATAAGCTGCCGGATGGACTTCATCAGGCGGTTGGTGGCTCTGATTTCCCTGTTCAGGTTGCCGATATTCGTCTGGATACCACGCTTTTCCATCTGCCGGACAGCCGCCCCCTCATGGACAGTGGGGACAATATCAAGCCCCTGTCTGGCATAGGAACGCAAGTCCACACGCTCCGGGCGGTCATTGGCTTCCAGATAGCGGTTCTGGATGACCTCCCATTCATGCCGCCAGATTTCACAATACTTCTGGTCGTTCCAATCCACCGTATCCTCCTTGTGGCTTTTCCATCTGCCGGACGGAAGTTTTATCCGTTCCCCGTTTTCGTCAAGGTCATAAACCTTGCGGCTCTTGGGAAGCCATTTTCCATGTTCGTCCATTGCCCTCATAGTGAGCATGACATGGGCGTGGGGATTGTGTCCCGGCGGATGGGGGTCGTGGATGGCAAAGTCAACGATCATGCCTTTGGAAACAAACTGCTGTTCACAAAACTCCCGGACAAGGACAGCGTACTGGTCAGGCGGTATCTCTCTGGGGATGGTAAGCACCCACCGCCTTGCAAGCTGGGAGTTCCATTGCTTCTCAACCGCTTCGGCTGCGTTCCATAAAGTATTGCGGTCGGCATATTCCTGTGGGGCATTTGCCGGGAGCAGGATTTCATTGTGGACGATACCACGCTTTTCCGGGTAGTGCTTCACTTGCTGGTCGTATTCACAGAACAGCTTTTCGCCGCTCTGGTAAGCAGCGGCGGCAACAGCAGACTGCCGCTGGCTGCGCTGCACAATCGTGATTTCGTTGTGTGGACAGGGCATTTCGTGTTCCTCCTTTCGCTAATTGGTGGATGGGGTGGCGTTTTACCACCTCATTTTGGGCAGAAAAAAAGCAGGAGACCTTTTTTCAGATTTCCTGCTCGATGTGCCGCTGTGTGGGCGGCGGGTATTTAGTTGTAAAAGTTCGGGACAAGTTGACCCGATGAGTGAATGATAAATAGAAAATTTGCAAAGACTATTGACATTTTTCCAAAATATCTTTCAGTTGAGCAGTCAACACATCTTCTTGACCGAGAAGCACATCTTTTTCATATACAATGGTATTCCACAGATTGCTGAGTTCTGCGGAAATTTCAGGGCTATCACAAAATTCGTGTGCCACCCAAATATTGCTGGCTATCGCTTCTGGGGCGCCATCAATGGACAGACCTTTATCTTTGATTGTATCAATCGCACGAGAAATATATTTATCAAATTGTGCTGCTCGACTTTCTGTATGTGACTTGTCGCTCACATAGTGTCCAATAAAAAAGGAAATTGCAAATCCAGCGATGATGAACACGATAGTCAATGCTGTACCTATTCTTTTCATACTTCCAACTCCTTTGTCAAATTCAAGAACTATTTTTTATTGCTTCCTATCCAGTAACATCCTGCTCCGATTACCGCTGATAAAAATTCAATTCCTTTCAAATACATATCGTAGTTTGTATATCCGATAATTGGACCAGATAAAACATAAATTATAACAAACACAATAACTGTAACTATTGCTCTCTTAGCAGTGTCCTTCACTTTTATTCCCTCCATAACTTCGACATTGTTGCTATGAAATTTTCTTTTCATCATCTCTTGGTGGTCGGACATAACATAACATTTCTTTTTCACAAGCACCAAATTTTGAGAAATTGGATTTCGCTTCTTTTAGCGTTATTCCATGATTAGAGTCACTTGGTTCGTTATCAGAAGCAATGAATGGGTCATTCTCCCAAAAACAAACGGGACAGATATACCCACAATCTTCATTTGCCGGAACATTATAGGTAAAATATCCGCAGCAAGGACATTGGTATTTTTTCATATAAACCTCCCGTTTAAGCCTTGACCTCAAATTCCTGATTTATTTCTGACTTTATTATACTTCATCGATTATCGAAAAGATAGCATATTTTATGAAACTTGTCGGCTGGGAACAGCTTACAGCGCAAGGTGTCCCCAGATGGCAAGTCCACAAAAGGGTAGCTGGCGGCAGCCAGCGCAGGGGAAGCGTAGCGTCCCCTGTATGATTTGGAGCAGACCTTGACTGCGGAAAATCACAGCCCTCCGGCGAGGAGCCTTCGGAGAACGCAATGCACCAACCTTTGGGTGGTGTATAATTGCGCCCTTAGTAAACTAAGGGGTTTCCGGCTTCTCCCGTTCCAGCAGTTTTTTCAATAGTTCCTGCGTGTCCTGCCTGTGAAAAATGAGTTTCAACAACAGCATGACATCATCATCTGTCAGGCGTTCCGGCTCTTGCAGAAAACTTTCCAGCATACCGCCACGAGTACAGAGCCGGTGCGTCCGTTCCTTTCGGGTAAGCTGCTTTAACTGGTGCTGCAATGCCTTTTCATCATTGATGGCTTTCCGCAGTTTCTTTTCGCTTTTCTCCAACTCCCGGTTGAGCTTTTCCAGCTTTGAGGTATCAGGCAAGGGCAGCGTCCTCCTTTCCCGGTATCAGCACATAAATCCTGTTTGGTTCTCCAACGCCCTGACGCACCCGCATGATAAGTCCGGCGGTTTCCAGTTCATTCAGAGAACGCTTGACCGTCATGGGACTGCGGGACAGGACTGCGGCAATGGCTGTGACAGGGAAGCAGACAAACAGGATTCCGTTCTCGTCCTCCTGACCTTTGGAGAGCATAGCGTCCAACATCCGGCAGTACATGACCTTTGCGGTGCTGCTGACTGGAAATCCTGTCAACGCTCTGGGAAAGGGCATACAGGGCGGCAATGGTGTGTCTATCGTCATAAATTCAAAATTCATTCGGTGTGTTCCTCCTTTTTCTTTGCTCGTTTGGATAAATAACGGGGGCAGTCAATCACAACCGCCCGGAAGCTCTGCCTGCACCCATGCTGGCATTTCCGGCATAATTCGTTGTAAGTGACACGCCCCCGGTCATTGAGGTAAAAGGAAAGCTCATGCTTCCTCTTTTTGCTCATTCTCGGCATATTGTGTTTCCTCCCGTTTTAGTGTATGGTTTCGGGGCGATTTTCGGCAAAATTACAGCCATAGAGCCGATTAAAATCTCCCGAAGTATCAGCGATAGGGTAGACTATCCCCCTATCAGATTGTCGTGTTTCGGTATCATTTCGGTGTCAGTTCGCCAGTTCTCCCCGGTGTCGTTCCTCCCCTGAATCTCACAGCGGCGTATCGCTCCCTTTGGTACGCTCGTTTCGGTCAGGGTTCCTCCACATCCCTGCCAAAAGTCATGGCACTACATCGCCGGGGAAGCATATCCCACACAGGCTGGTCATTCGATTGGAATAATCCATCGATGAACTACCTGTATCATAGAACATTTTTGTGCCCTGTGCCGTATGTCCACAAAGTAGGAATTAGGGGTAAAAATCAGAAATTTCCACGATTGCGGAAAGTGTGATATAATCCAGATAAGCGGCAGCAATGAAACCATTGGAAAGGAGCGTGCGCCCATGAAAGGAGCAACAAGCATACAGGAACGCCTTTGGGAACTCCGCAAGGACAAAGGCTTAAATCTGGAAGAACTATCAAAGCTGACAGGCATTTCCAAATCAGCTCTTGGAAGTTATGAAAAAGAGGATTTTAAGGAAATCAATCATGGCAACCTTATCACGCTGGCAGACTTCTATGGGGTCTCTGTTGATTATCTACTGTGCCGGACAGAGAACAGGGAGCAGATCAACACACCATTGACGGAGCTGCATTTGAATGATGAGATGGTGGCACTGCTGAAAAGCGGTCGGATTAACAACCGTCTGCTCTGTGAGCTTGCTACACATAAAGATTTCATCAAGTTTCTTGCAGACATTGAGATTTATGTGGACGGGATTGCTACCATGCAGATTCAAAACCTCAATGCACTTGTCGATACCGTCCGGCATGAAATCATTGAACGGTATCGCCCAGGCGAAGATGACCCGCATTTGAAAGTGCTGCAAGCCGCCCATATCAGTGATGATGAGTATTTCAGTCACATGGTTCTGGATGACCTCAACCTGATTATCCGGGATATTCGGGAAGCCCACAAAAAGGACAGTGAGAGTGCGCCCCAGACCACCGTTGCCGATGAATTGAAAGAAAATCTCGAAGCAGTCGAAAATTTCAAGGGCAGCCGGGATGAAAAGCTGGTTGTCCTTTACTGCAAGCAGCTCGGTATCAACTATAAAAATCTGTCAGACGAAGAATTTCGCTGGCTGATTCGGATTCTCAAAAAATCAAAGAAAATGGGAACGCCTATCAGCCAGAGGAAAAAACGGTAAAAAAAACCGCTGTTGCATGGTTGGGGTGCCTTCCATGTAGCAGCGGTTCTTGCTGTGGTTATTATTTCATTCGTTTTCTTAATATCCGGCGATAATTTGTTTCTCCCTTTGGTGCGTCCTGTATAATTTCCAACACACCATCTTCAAGCATTTTATCAATGCGATTAGAAATCCATACATCACTAATTCCAAGTTGATATTTTCCTAAAACATTACCTATAACAATAGCCATTTTGAATTGCTCTGGCTGTTCCGCAATTTCACGAAGAATGAAACTATCATATATATCTTCTGAAACACTTTGCAATTTACCATTTAGCATTGCACGCAAAGGTGCATTTTCATTTTGAAGTTGATTCCATTTCATAGCACAAGCTGAAAGAAATACAGGCTTAGCTTTTTCTTGTAGAGTTATATATTTTCCCCATTCGCCAGGAGAAACCTCACCCCATGCTATTTTGGATGTCATAGTATTTTCTTTTCCATATTCCCAGGCAGGTAACTTAACCAAATAAATTGTTGTCTGACAGTTTAATGGTCGAAGTTGTTTCATAAGCCAGTACATACCGCAAAGTTCATCCGGATTATAGCTATACCAAATACGAACTTCTTCCCCAGCTACATATCGTTCAATAACCGAAGACAATGTAGTTTTAATTTTCTGTATTTTTTCTTCAACCTGATAGTCTAAATCCTCTACAAACCAGACAGACAGCATTTTCTTGAGAACATTTTTCCGCTGTTCGCCAATTCCATTATCAGAAATATCTCCCACACTAAGAGCCATATCAAAACAATAAACATCACTGCTCTTGCCTCCCAATGGAATAGCATTCTCCCAAGCAATATGTTCTTGTTCCTGTGCTTGAATTTGTGCTTCTTTCATTTCATCTGAAGATGGAACACTCCCATCTTCGTGCCTCATAAAGACCGAAACTGCACTTCCTCTATACTTTCCCTTACCGTAAGTTTGGGCAATTTTCAAACTTCCACAGGCACTTTCACCAAATACAATTTCAATCATCTTATATACCTCCGATTTAATTACTCCCGTATGAATAAATTATATCATGCAAAACAATTTCTTCTGCCCGGTTGTGAATGTTATTACAACGCTGCACCCATTCCATTTGTTGAGTTCGCTTCAATTCCTCTGTCACGCCCTCGGTGGCTTTCATCTGCTCCATGATAGTGTCTAACCGTTCCTGTGCCTGTTCGTTCAGGTCTGCAAGATATGTCCACAATTCTCCGGTCAGTATCAATGTATTCAATCTGGCTGGGTGGACTTCCCTTAAATATTCCCGGTGCATCCGTCCGTACTTTCCGATAGGGCGGTGTTCCTCCGGCAGTTTCAAGTCCGGGATGTAGTAATCTCCGACAAGGATATAATCAATTCCGTTTTCCGTTATTCTTGGTTTCAATTCTCTCATGTTCCTTACCTCCTGTGGAAGCAGGCTCGTCTGGTACTAACTCAATCACATCGGTAATCTCACAATTCAGCGTTTCACAGATACGGGCTAATGTGTCCATGCTGATGTGCTTTCCCTCTTTGCTCATGTTGGCAATCATATTCGTTGTCATACCAGCGGCAAGCCTTAAATCCTCTTTCCTCATATCACGCTCTAACAGTGTGTGCCAGAGTGGTTTATAGCTGATGTGCATATTGTTTTCCTGCCTTTCTATCCATACCACCGAGGCGGCTGCCCCGGCAGGAACTTTTCTCTTATTATAACACCAATCTTGTGAAATCACAATTTATTCTTGTAACCTGCCGCTGATACCGTCTGGATTGTGCTTTTCCTTTCTTTTTGCTCCCTTTAATTAGCCATGAACTGCTTCATGCCCTGAGACTTGGCACCAGGGTTGTCGTTGCCGTAGCCTTCCAGCAGGTTGATTGCGCCCCAGATACCGAGACCGGCACCCAGTGCGATAACGAGAGTCTGAAGAACGGTTACTGCGCTGTTGAAAAATGCCATAAATGTGTACCTCCTTGTACGATGCGCCCTTATGGGCTGATGAATAGTGATTTTCCATCTGCATGTGCACCTGCAAATAGACAAACATATAGCCAGATTTCCAATCCCAATCAGAAACCTGGCTATGTAAAGAGGCGGCAGCTCGCCGCCTCTTCTTATTATTCTGTTGCCAGCAGCACACCCATGACATCTTCGCCGTCAGAGCAACCTTACTTGGCATGATCTGCGTCAACCACTTCGTACTTATCACCGGGCTTGAGCTTCAGCCGATGATCGAGAAACGCCTCGATGCTGAACGTGTTTTTTTTATCAGCACCGGCAGTGAGCTTGTAGTTCGGATGCTGGGTCAGATCGTATTTATCTGACTTGAACGGTCTGACACCGCGCAGCTGCAAAATGCACTTTCCGCCATCCAGCACAGCCAGTTCATCCACCGAAGCCAGGTCATGCCCAACCTTTTGATAATTGGTGCCGTAAGATGGGCTGTTGCCTCTGGTATCGGAAGTGTTGTACAGATCAATCGTTTCTTTTCCCAGAGCCTGATTCAGCTCTTTTAGCGTAGTCGGCTCCGAACCGCCAAGGAAAATACGAGAATCCATATTGCCGATGATGGTATCGGCATTGTCCTTGTAGATTGCCTTCAACTGGCTCTGTGCCTGAAGTACCAGACATGCCGAGATTTCTCTTGATCGGATGGTGGCTACCAGCTTTTCCAGATTCGGAATCTGACCAATGTTCGCACACTCATCAATCAGGCAGCGCACATGCACCGGCAATCTGCCGCCGTAGACATCATCCGCTTTCTCGCACAGCAGGTTAAACAGCTGTGTATAGATCATCGAAATCAGGAAATTAAAAGTCGGGTCTGTATCGCTCATAATGAGGAACAGAGCCGTTTTCTTATCTCCCACCGTATCCAGCGACAGCTCATCGTACATGGTGATATCGCGGACTTCCTCAATATCGAAGGGAGCCAGACGTGCACCGCAGCTCACAAGAATCGACTTTAAGGTCTTGCCCGCCGCCAGCTTGAACTTGGCATATTGACGGACAGCAAAGTGGTTCGGCTTCTTCTTTTTCAGTGCTTCAAACATCTGATCCACTGGATTCTGAAAGGTTTCATCATCCTCGCGCACTTCCATCGCATTCAGGAATTCAATCAGCGTTGCAAAGTTCTGCTCTTCCAGCGGTGCCTCATAGTGGATATAACCAATCAAAGCACAATACAGCAAGGTCTCTGCCTTCGTCCAGAATTCGTCACCGGCCTTGCCGTCTCCCTTGGTGTTGGCAATGAGCGTTGTGGTCAGCTTCAAAATATCCTTTTCGCTGTGAATATACGCGAAGGGATTATAATGCATCGACTTTCTGAAATTGATGGTGTTAAAGATCCGGATGCTGTATCCATTCTTCAAAAGGGCTTGGCCGCAGTCGATTACGATATCGCCTTTCGGGTCAGTGACCACATAGGAACTGTGACATTGTAAAAGGTTGGGTTTGAGCCAAAATCGGGTCTTACCGCTGCCGGAACCACCGACCACAAGCACGTTTTTGTTTCTCGCATTTGCCGGATTCTTCGGGCGATTGCCCATCATCAGCCGCTCCGTCCGGGTCAAAATCACATTGTTTGCAAACACCGGATCTTCAAACGGTTCGATGTCTCTCTGCGTTCCCCACCGTGCAGAGCCATACTCCATGCCATGGCGATATTTCTTGGCATTTTTGCCTTTCAGGTACACGGCAAGCCGCAGGCCTGTTCCGCAGCACACGCCAATCAGCAAATCCATCGGATGCAGACTTGGCATCGGATTGGAAAAGGCTGTGCCAAGGGCAGAAAGAAAGCTGAGGAGCTTTTCAGACATGTCTGCGCCCTCGGCAATTCTCCACGCTTCTCCCAGATTGGTACATACAAGACCAGCAATCAGATACGGCAGGTTCAGGATCAGTAGCTTCTTGATTTTATTACTCATAGATCACGCTCCTGACTTTTGTGGCGAACCTTATCCGGCAGAATTGCAGAAACCAGCTCTTTGAGCTTGTTAAGCTGTTCCAGAACACTCGGTTTTTCCTTTGCTTTCAGCTTTCGGTTGGTGAATTCCTCAAAAGCGGAAGTCAGTGCATCCGCATCCTTCGCCTTAAAAAACACCGTGTATTTGGGAGGAATCACATTTTGGTCTTTCGTAATGGCATAATCCACACCGTATTTCCGCGCCACCTGTTCAAAGCCTTTCAAATCCGTTTTCTCAATGGGAATACTGCTGACTCCCTGGTTCTGACCGATCAGTTCTTTGATGCTCTGCTTTCCAACCGGCAGCTGCGCTGTTTTCTGAGCCACCTTCGCCTGATGGTGCCGTTTCCACGCATTATAGCCATTCACGATGGTGCGAAAGGTCAGTTTCGTAGTACTGATTGCCAAATTAACGGTGCGATTTTCAACTTCTTCCTGCATGAATCTCCGCCTCCTTCCTTACAAACTGTCCCGGTCCGGTGCCGGTTTGCTCTTTTCCAAAGGCTTTGCAGCCTTTTCCTCCATCTTCTTCACCATGTCATCCGGAACCGGAATTGCCATGATGCTGCGCCCCATACGGACGAACATCTGGGGCTGATGGAACTGCTCCTCAAATTTCTGCATCTGCTCCGAGGTCAGAGAACCAAAGTCATCTTCTGTCAGCCCAACCACCAGAAAATCACCGGCATAAATGTCCTGCATATCCCCATCTTCGGTGTAAATCGCACGGTTCAGCGGCAGGCCATTGATTTTTCCGGATTCATTCAGAATAACGGCCACTTCATCCTCGAAAGGATAGGTCACTTCAATATCGCCGCCGACCATAGTCTGCAAATCTTCCAGCTCCGTGCCAACACTGATTTTCTTCGGGTAGGCGTTGGGCTGCACCAGCAGCACATCCATTGTTCTGTTCTCCGCCAGTTCATGTTCTCCCACAGTCTTGAAGTCCACGCCGGTGAAATCGCCGGAATCCAGAACATAGTCCTGATTGTTCCATGCCTGCGTCACCATGCGTTCCGCGTCTTCCTGTGAGGCAGCTTCCACAGAAACCTTTCTCTGGAGAGTTTCCGTAATCTCCACATCGAATTTCTTCATAGGCTCCTCCTTAGATCAGGCGCAGTGCCAGAACCAGCTCGCCGCCAATGGAAACCACCGTCAGGTTTTCGTTCACATAGTCGATGGTGCGTTCCAGCGTAAACAGGTTGATGCTGCACTCGTTGCCGTTCTGGTCGATTTCCGAAATCTCCGCAGCTCCCAGCAGATACCGGGTTCCGTCAGCCTCGATCACATCGCTCTTATCATAATGGAGAAGCAGTTCCCCATCTGCAACCAGATCAGCCTCCATCTCATCGTAAACATCCTCAAAGATGTCTCGACTACCAGCCTCGGTCAGAAGTTCGCCGCCAACCCCCGGCAGGATCACCATCACAATACGCTCCTTCGGGTGATCTTCACAGATTGCCTCCAGCATCAGCCAGTTATGAAGCATCGCAATGGACTTTTCAAACATGGGATCATCCATCGGATTGGGCTGCGATGCACCGTGCGGGCAGTTCTTGCAGTCCATGCTGCACACTGCGTTGTTCTGATTCTTCTTAAAATTCATCATCATAAAAATCTCCTTCTTATCGTTCCATATCTCGTTGTTTACTTCGTTGCCACTTTTCCAGCAGCCGGATAATCGTGTCCTGCATCTGCTTCGGCGTATAGGATTTCGGGAAATACTTCCGAAGAACCTCGTTTTTAATCGTCACATGGTCAAGCTCATCCTTTTTGATTTCATTCATCACTTCACACATGGCATCCAAGGTGCAGTCGCCCTCCTGCGAGAGCTTTTTCAATCGCTGTGCCTGCGACAGGGATGGGGATGCCTGTGCATAGTCCATTGCCTCCAGAAATTCTTTCTGTTCGGACGGTTTCAGGTAAGACAGCTCTACCGCCGGATTAAAGGCGATTTTCTTCTCATCCACCATGTCCAGAATTTCTGGAATCAGGTTGGTAAGGCGGATAAAACGCTGAACTTGCGTTTTACTTTCGTTCGCATCATCAGCTAACTGGTTCACAGCCCACGACTTCTGACCAACTTGGTCAGAAGTTAAATCTCCGCGTTGTCCCTGATGCTTCATCGCTTCCAACTTCATCTTGTAGGAAAACGCTCTCTCGCTGGGAAGGATATTTTCCCGCTGCAAGTTGCTGTCCACCATAAAGATGATTGCCGCATCATCGTCCATTTCCTTGACGATGACCGGCACTGTCTCCAAACCTGCCAACTGCGCTGCATGAAGCCTGCGGTGTCCCGAAAGGATTTCAAATCCGCCTTCCGGGTCAGGCCGTACAATCAGCGGTGATACCACACCGATCTGCTTGATGCTCTCCACGGTCTGTTCCATCAGCTCATCGTCCAGCACCTTAAAGGGATGACCTTCAAAGGGATGCAGGTCAGAAAGCGGCATCTCCGTCCGCTTCTCCTTAGCCGCAGCGTCGGCAGCTGAGCCACTGCGGTTTTCTGTTGTAATACTGGTTTTTGCTTTTGCCATTCAGCTTCTTAACCTCCTTCCAGCGGTGATAGATGTCATTCTTACCTGCGAAAAACGCCTTTTTTGCCTTGCACTTCATAAATCAAGTACCTCCTTAACGACCTGCTGTTTTTCTTTTCCAATGCTCTTCCTGCGGTCCTCTCCGCTGATTCGCACCGGCGTACACATTTCCAAAATCCTGCTGTAAATCCGGGCGTATGCCACATCCTCCGGATTGCGGATTTCAGCAATCTTCAGATTGGTTGTGATAATGACCGGAAGTCCGGACTTGTACCGCTCATCAATAACGGCGTAGACCTGCTCCAGCGCATATTCGGTGCTGCGCTCAATTCCCAGATCATCCAGAATCAGCAAAGAATAGTTGGAAAACGAAGCGATATACCGGTATCGCTCTTCCGAATACATGGCACCCATCTGGTTCAGGATTTTGGAGAAGTTCGTCATCAAAACCGGAATGCCCTGTTCCAGCAGCGCATTGGCAATACACGCCGCCACAAAGGACTTTCCAGTTCCGACATCTCCCCATAACAAAAGGCCAAGGTTTTCAGCCTTGACCTTTTTCCACTGCTCCACATAGCGTTTTGCCATCTGGATATCCTTATTATCTTCTGCAACGGCAAAATTCCATTCCAGAAGATGCTTTTCCTGAATCCCTGTTGCTTTCAGCTGCCTGATTTTACGCTGCCGCTCCACCAGTTCATCCTGGCGTTTCTTTTCCGCCATCGCTTCCTGTTGGCATCTGCAAAGGCAGGGAACAATCTTGTCTCTGCCCCAGAGCTTTACCCTGCACTGCACCGGCGTGTGGCAGCTCCGACAATACAGCAGACCATCCTCGCCCTTGTATTCCTGCTCTCCGGGTTCTTTCGACGTAAAGAGCGAATCCAACGCCGCATTCAAAACTTCAGGCACCATGTCGCTCATAGGCTGTCTCCTTCCTCAAATGTGTAGTCTGCCGGGTTATACTTCGGCTTTTCTCTCTTTGCCCAGCTCCGGATTGTGGCAAGGTGATTTTTGTAGCTTCTGCCGGTGGAGGCCATATACTCAGAGAGCCGTTCAACCCGCATCTGATAATCTCCTGGGAACTCCTGCCGGAGCTTGCCGTATTCTGTGTCAGAGAGAAGAACATTTTCGTATGAGCCATATCGGTGCTGAATTTCCTTCTTCTCTCTTTTATTGATTGTTTCAGTACTTGTTCTATTAGTACTTAATTGCGCGGGATTTTCCGTAACCGGTGTGTCCGTATCCGGATTTACCGTATACGGTTTTTCCGTACACAGTGATTCCGAACACGGCTTTTTCCTCGGCATCTCATAAATCACATACTCTGCTCTTCCCATCCGACCGTTGCTCTCACGCTGCTGGTTCCTTTCCAGATACCCAAGACGCTCCAGCTCTTTCAGAGCCGTAAGCACTCCATCTACGCCGTCCGGTGTAATCGAAGACAATCCCCGTACCGAATAGTTCCATGTGTCCGGCAAACTGAGCAGCATAGAGAGAAGTCCTTTTCCTTTCAGGCTGAGACCCTGATCCCGCAGGTGGTAATTGCACATCGTTGTGTAATTGCTGTTCTTCTCAACCCTGAATACCGGCATGGTGCTCACCATCCTTTTTCGCAGGCTCCGCTTTCTTCTTCGGACATTTGCGCAGACGATCTTCGCTGTCCTCCCGACGATGGTATTTACCGGTATCCTGCATCATGCGTTCAAACGCCTGAAGGCGTCCCTCTGTAAAAAGCGTCATTCGATCACACCCCATTTCTTAAACAACTTGAAGAGATGATTCTTTCCCTTGCAGGTCACTCTCGTCTGCTGCACCAGTTTTCCGCTTCTGCCGTAGCAATCCCGGACAATAAAATAGCCCCTTGCAGATTTGTCTGCAAAAGGCATCAGCCAGCCGCTTGGACTGCGGTACAAATAGCGATGATCCAGTAAGAGAGCCACTGCCGTCTTCTCCGGGATTCCAATTTCCTTACAGAAATTCCGGATGCAGGTGCAATCCTCCGAATTCACAAAGGTATCGAAGTAGTCTGCCTTGGGCTGCGCCGCATCCAGCTGTTTGCGGATACCCTCAAGTTGCTCTCTCTCGGCTACAAGCTTCTGCGCCAGAGTGTAGATAGCCTCCGGATGCTGAATCACCTGATCCAAAATGGAATCGCTCATGTACGCACCATGCTTGCGTATAGAAGGGAGAACTTCATCAAACACCCAGTGTTCAAATCGTTCTGCCGACGGCAGCTTGCTGTGAACGATCAGCCGGTAAACATCGCCTTCTGTGATAAAGGAGATTTCAACGACCTGCTCTCCAGCATCCCCATACTGATTCACCTTCTGAACGACCCCCTCGCGTTTCGTTAGGGGGCCTCTGCAATGGCGTTTCACTGCTGCGTAGGGATTCACATACCCCAACGCTTTCGCCACGTCGCTTGCACAGAAGAAGGTCTTGCCCGCCTCCTGTAACAACCGGATCGAACCAAACTCCTGGTTCTCAAACACCTCCATCATCTGCCTCGACTGTCCGCCATGACTGCCCACATCTGTGTCATGGGTCTTCTGATTGAAATCCGTCATACCTGTTACCTCCTACTCAAATTTGTCTCGCCGGATTTCTGGCGAAAAAAATAGAGCCTCAACCCATTCTCGTTTTCAAAGAATGAGCCAAGGCTCTATGTAACAGGATACCTGATATTATTTTTTTGCAGAATTCGTCAGAACTCGCCAAACGAACCTGACACTGTTTTTCATTCCGTTTCAGCCGGATGTTTGCCGAAAATCTGTCAAGGATATGGGGCTAATTTCCCCTCCAAAATGGCCTTCTGTAAACCCATTTTCCCACCCATTAGGCTCAAAAATAGGCCGTAAACCCATGGTAAACCCATCAAAATGGGTTAATTTGAAGTCAAATTTCCTCAAATTTCACCATCGGAATCAGATGATTTCAGGCATAGAAAAAGCCCGGAAAATGGCGTATTTCCGGGCTTTTTTAGCATTATTAAGCTGTAGATTATCGCTTGCTGAACTGAGGTGCGCGACGTGCAGCCTTGAGGCCGTACTTCTTTCTTTCTTTCATTCTTGGGTCTCTGGTTAAGAAACCTGCTTTCTTCAGAACTGGTCTGTAATCAGCGTCTGCCTGAAGAAGTGCTCTGGAGATACCGTGACGGATTGCACCAGCCTGTCCTGTTGTGCCGCCGCCGCGAACGTTTACTAATACATCAAACTTATCAGTTGTCTCAGTTGCAACTAATGGCTGACGAACGATCAGCTTTAAAGTTTCAAGACCAAGATACTCATCGATGTCTCTCTTGTTGATGGTGATATTACCTGTACCTGGTACTAAATATACTCTGGCGATAGATTTTTTTCTTCTGCCTGTTCCGTAAAATTTTGCGCTAGCCATGATACTTTCTTCCTCCGATCCTCATTAAAATGTTAAAACTTCTGGTTTCTGTGCTGCCTGCTCATGCTCTGGGCCTGCATATACATGAAGCTTTGTAAACATGCTTCTTCCCAGAGGTCCCTTTGGAAGCATACCTTTAACTGCTAACTCAACAACCTTCTCTGGCTTCTTAGCCATCATCTCACGCAGAGTGGTTTCTCTCATGCCACCTACGTAATCAGAGTGGTTGTAATATACTTTCTGATCTAACTTCTTGCCGGTAACTTTTACCTTATCAGCATTAACTACGATAACATAATCACCACAGTCGATGTGTGGGGTAAAGATTGGCTTATTCTTTCCTCTTAAAACTTTAGCTACCTCAGATGATAAACGTCCTAATGTATAACCTGTAGCATCAACTACATACCATTTTCTCTCAATTGTCGCTGGACTAGCCATAAAACTCTTCATTGGTTAACCTCCTGTTAATTTCAACCTAAATTACATCTTTACAGATGATCGCTATATGTGATAAATATTGGGAAGTATTTATCAATGAAATGCTCCGCTCCGGGGCTTTGGATGAGCATTTACTCTCAACGTCACAGTTTCTTATTATATAATATCTGTTTTCTCATGTCAAGCCATTTTCTTGGCTAAATCCTTATATTTTCAAGTTTTTTTTATCATATCTCACTTGCAAAGTGGAATTCACTTTTTCAACTCACCTTTTTTATTATAATCCATCATAGCTTGTCTATATCGTCTATAAAAGATTTAATCCTGATATTCCATACCTGCCAGCATCAGACCTTTTGCCGGTGCTGTAGGACCTGCTGCCGCCCCCGTTTTCCGTCGTAGTACTAGGAAATTTCCGTCGTTTTCTTCTTGTCATTTTTTTATTTCTTTTCCTGCATCTCGATTTTTCCTTTATTTACAGCAAATTTTCAATGCCCTTTTGGGGCTTTTTTTATTGAAAAAATTTTTTTGATATATTATAATAATAGTACTCTATAGCACTTTGTTCGGAGGTCGGTTATGGCATACTATTTTAAGAAAAGAGAACAAGAAAAAAGGTACCTATTTGCAGATGTATGAATCTCACTGGGATAAAGAAAAGAAACAGCCGCGTTCAAAAAGTGTCATGGCTTTTGGCTATGTGCACGAGCTCATCTCTGATGAGATCCCCGATCCTGTCGCTTACTACACAGACTTTGTTGCAGAAAAAAACAAAGAACGTGCCGCCGCATTCACAGAGGAAACTCGTCCCCGTGCCTTTGTTGCCCCTGTGGAATATAACCTGGGACAATTTCTTCTGTATACGCTTTTAGAAGAACTCAACGTCAAGGAAGTAATAGACATCCTGGCTGCTCAAATGCGCTTTCAGTTCCGCATATATGATATGATTGCACAGCTTATTTTTTCCAGGATCATCTATCCATGCTCAAAATCCAAAACGGTTTCTTCCGTTTTCCCTCATCTTTACAACAGTTCTCCCATCTCGGAAGATCAAGTTTACGATGGATTATCCTTTATTGGTGGATCTTATAAAAAATATATTGAACTTTTTAACCATTGCTATGAGCAGCATTATCAGAGAGATTTCAGCAATGTTTTTTTCGACTGTACGAATTACTATTTTGAGATTGACCTTCCCTATGAAGATAAACAGAAAGGGCCTTCCAAAGAAAACCGACATGACCCTATTATCGGGCAAGCACTTCTCCTGGATGCAGATCTAGTGCCGGTTGCTATGCAGATGTACCCTGGTAATGAATCTGAAAAGCCGTATATCCGAAAAGTCATCGAAGAAATGAAAAGCCACTATAAAGTTTCCGGGAAAACAGTACAGGTCGCTGATAAAGGCCTCAACTGCGCCAGAAATATTTATGCTGCCGTGAAAGAAGCCAATGATGGATATATTTTTTCCAAATCCATACACGGCAGAAATTTAAGTGAAAAAGAAAAGAAATGGCTCTTATTGGAAAATGAGCAAAATATATGGAAAGACTACAGGGATAAAGACGGGAATCTCTTATACCGCCTCAAGTCCTGCGTAGATAGCTTTTCCTATCAATTCAAGGAAATTGATCCTGAAACGGGCAGGGATGTGGTAAAAACTTTTTCAGTAAAAGAAAAAAGAATCGTATCTTATAATCCGGCACTGGCTAAAAAACAAAAGGCGGAGATCCAGAAAATGGCGGACAAAGCTGCCAACTATGCTACTTACAAAGCAATGACAAGAGAGGATCTGGGAGATTCTGCAAAATATTTAAAGATTACCAACAAAGATAAGAACGGGAAAAAGATAACTCCTGTGATAGGAATTGATAAAGAGAAGGTTAATGAGGATCTGAAGTATGCAGGATACAACCTTATGGTCACCTCAGAGTTGGATATGGAACCGCTCCAAATCTATCAGACCTACCACAGCTTATGGAAGATCGAAGAATCCTTCCGGATCACAAAGTCTTATCTGGATGCACGCCCGATTTACGTGCACAAAAAAGAAACAATCTATGGGCATTTTTTAATCTGCTACCTTAGCTTGTTTCTTTTAAGAGTGCTTGAGATTAAAGTTTTTAAAAATCAGATTAATTCTTATGATCTGATTGATTTCATACGGGACTTCCGGGTTGTCAATAAAGGAGATGGCTCTTATATTAATATTTCTCGAAACCAGACAGTAAACGAAAAAGTCAAAAAAGCTACTGGCCTGACGAATCTTGATGCTTTGTTTCTCACTGAAAAAGAAATCAACAATCTTTTTCAGAACTGTATCCTCCTGGACTCCTGAGTACTATGTTTTGAGAGAAACGACGGAAGTCAGGTATAATATCTGTTTTCTCATGTCAAGCCATTTTCTTGGCTAAATCCTTATATTTTCACAATGTCATTAACTTTAGCAAAGAGCAGAAATCGTAAGCATTTATAAAACTATGATTCCTGCTTTTTGTTTGTATATGGGCATACTTATCCCCTTCTCTTTGTATTCGTATTTTTTAGCTCAGTACGCTCTTTTATGGGTATTCGAATATTTTCCTGCTAATTGCCCTTTCGTTCTGGTATAATGCCGATCAGGACGAATGGGAACAAGATTTTTACTGATATCTTCATATATTTGCTGAAATAACATATTTTTCTTTTGACCATCCGTTTCAAGAAGTATATAAATCAGATCATTTTTTAAGATTCCAATACTAACAGTCTGATTGATCATCATTTTATGTTTTCTGTTCGCTTCTTTCTGATCCAGTTCACGCTCTGCATCTAATATGATATCTTCAACTAAATTGCTCAGATATATAGTGCTGTATATATCTTGTAATAACAGAATAGGTTTTGTTCCTGTAAAATTCTCTAATTGCAACCGACTCTTTAGCGTTTCATACGCAGTCTCTATCCCCCACCTCATATGATATAATTCTTTTATTTCTTCTGTATGAAATTCAGTTTGTGAAAGATTTGTAGCCAAAACTTCTAAACTTCCGTTTTCTAATAGGATTTTTACCATACGCAATGAAATTTCACCTAATTCTTTCATACGTTCTCCATCTGGCGTTCCCTCGTAATGTCTGATTCTTGACTTATCAAGTTTTATTTTAACTAGCTGATCCTTTTCTGTTAAACTGTTTTGCTCTTTTTTGTAATCACTGCTTTTTAAACGTACGATAAATTTAATATCCTTATCCATCATATGTATAAACGCTGGCGTAGAAGGATAGCCTCTGTCCATGATAATAATATAGGGAATGCTGCCTATTGTTTCCGGTATTCGCTCCATCTGTTTTTCGGCCAGGCGCATTTCATTAAATTTCACCTTATTACAGTCACTTTCCAGTATCATACGATTCATTACATCATAAATACAGCCTAATCCTATTTGAGCTTGGGGCTTTGCGTTTTTCCGGCTTGCAGAACCATATAGTTTCAGTGTTTCAGCAGTGGTAGGAATATTAATATCTGAGCCGTCAGCGGCTAATATTAAATGATCTTTATAAGTTGAAAAGGTGGAATCTGCATAAAAGTTACGGTTATGATATTTATATAATTCTAAAAAAGCATCTGGATTAAGTTTCATACGCTGTTTCAGATATCCTGGTTTTGAAATAGACACACCAGGATGAGCAAGTTTCATATAATTTCTCAGTTCCAATGCCAACGTCAACCCCTTTCTGTTTATCATCGTGAAAAGAAGATCCTGAAGAGGCATTTTTCGAATTCTGGTAAAATAATTTTTATTACCTGATCGGCAAAATGCCTTAAATTCATCAGAAGTCATTTTTTCTATATCCATGAATATACGTTTCTGAGAATGCTTCATGCATAATCACATCCTTTTTTGAGCAGGTTCATGGCTTCTTTTTACAATATAAGCATATCAAAAAAAGCAGAAGATATCTAATCCATTTCGGAATAAATATCTTCTGCTTTTAAGTTAATGACATTGTATATTTTCAAGGTTTTTTTATCATATCTCACTTGCAAAGTGGAATTCACTTTTTCAACTCACCTTTTTTATTATAATCCATCATAGCTTGTCTATATCGTCTATAAAAGATTTAATCCTGATATTCCATACCTGCCAGCATCAGACCTTTTGCCGGTGCTGTAGGACCTGCTGCCGCCCGGTCGCAGGCTGCAAGGATCTTTGGCATTTCCTCTGGTGTTCTCTGACCCATTCCCACTGCCATAAGTGTTCCCGCAAGGATACGGACCATATTATAAAGAAATCCATTCCCACATACCCGGATGGTGATCACATCATTTTTGTCTTTTTCTATGTCAATACTGTATACAGTGCGCACAGTGTCTAATACCTGTGTGCGCACATTACAGAAGCTTTTATAATCATGTTCTCCAGTCAGCAGTTTTGCTGCCTGGCGCATTTTATCAAGATCCAGGTCAAAATGGCAGAAATGAGTATATAGACGCAGGGACGGCACTTCCATTTTACGGTTTAAGATCTTATACTCATACGTCTTAGTGCAATGATGTTTTCTCGGATGCCAGTCCGGCTCCACTTCCATAGATGACTGTATGCGTATATCTTCCGGAAGGCGCTGGTTCAAGGCAAAACATATTTTATCTGCCGGCATGCGGTGTTCTGTATCAAAAACTGCTACATTTCCCATGGCATGAACACCAGAATCCGTGCGGCTGGCTCCGATTACTTCAATAGGTTCTCCTAAAAGATCCGTTAATTTTTCATTTAACACCTGTTCAATGGTCACTGCTCCTGGCTGCACCTGCCAGCCATGATAGTTGGTCCCATCATAGGCCACTCTCAGAAGGACCCGTTTTTTCATGTTTCTGCTCTCCTTATATTTTCCTGTATCACATATATCGCTCAGAACTTCCGTTATTTTTCCTGTATCACACGTATCTACTCTGAACTTCCGTTATTTTTCCTGCATCACATATACCGCTCAGAACTTCCGTTATTTTTTCTGTATACAGGATACATTTACAGATACACTCTGGAAGCAATGACCAGCACAAAATAAAGGGCAAAGATCATATATGCCTCATGGTCTCTCTGGCTGTACTGAAGCGGTTTCATCTTTGTTCTTCCTTCTCCACCGCGGTAACATCTTGCTTCCATAGCCATTGCCAGATCTGTCGCTCTGCGGAAAGCAGAAATAAATAACGGCACCAACAGTGGGATCATGGCTTTCGCTTTCTGCACCAGATTTCCAGACTCAAAATCAGCACCTCTTGCCATCTGTGCCTTCATGATCTTATCTGTTTCTTCTACCAGGATTGGAATAAAGCGCAGAGCAATGGACATCATCATAGAAATCTCATGGACCGGTACATGGAACCGTTTTAAAAATCCCAGCCCCTTTTCCAGTCCATCTGTCAGCTGGTTCGGTGTAGTCGTCAGTGTCATAAGAGAAGAACCTACTACCAGATAGATCAGGCGTACTGCCATAAAACCTGCCAGACGGATACCTTCCCAGGTGATCTTAAAAATCCAGAAACGGATCAATTCTTGTCCCGGAGTAAGAAATAAGTTAAAGCTGACACTGATCAGCAGTAAGATCACAATAGCTTTTAAACCTTTTAAGATAAAGCGCAGCGGCACCTTGGTCAGAATGATCACAGCTGCCAGTGCAATGGTTCCCAAAAGATATCCCCATATATTATTTGCCACAAAAAGGGACAGAATAAACACCATTGTCCCGAAAAGCTTTGTTCTTGGATCCAGACGGTGGATCGGTGATTCCACCGGATAATATTGTCCTAAAGTTATATCTCTCAGCATTTTTATACCTGCCGCTTTCTCTTTTTATCCCACAATGCAAGAATCGCCTCTTTTGCTTCTGCCACTGTGGTAATATCATTATCAATATCCAGTCCCTTTTCTTTCAGATCATGGACCAGATACGTTACCTGGGGTGCTGCCAGACCAATGGCTTCTAATTCTTTATAATGACGGAACACTTCTCTTGGAGAGCCGTCAAATATCTTCTGTCCATGGTTCATAACGATCAGTCTTCCTGCGTATCTTGCAACATCTTCCATACTATGGGACACCAGGATAATAGTCATCTTCCGCTCTGTATGAAGTCTTGCGATCTGATCTAAAATCTCATCTCTTCCCCTTGGGTCCAGACCTGCTGTGGGCTCATCTAAGATCAGGACTTCCGGTTCCATGGCCAGTACACCTGCAATTGCAACTCTTCGCTTCTGACCACCAGACAGTTCAAAAGGTGACTGACTGTAATAAGATTCATCCAAACCTACCAGACCTAAGGCTTTTTTCGCCTTTTCCTTTGCCTCCTCCTCAGAAAGCCCCTGATTTTTCGGTCCAAAACATACATCTGTTAATACATCGATCTCAAAAAGCTGATGCTCCGGGTACTGAAATACCAATCCTACCTTGCTGCGCAGCTTTTTCATATCATATTTATCTTTATAAATATTTTCTCCATTGTAATATAATGCACCAGAGCTTGCCTTGATCAACCCGTTTAAGTGCTGGATCAATGTGGATTTTCCAGAACCTGTATGTCCTATAATGCCTACAAACTCTCCATCCTGGATCTCAAAATTCACATCAAAAAGAGCATGCTGCTCAAAGGCTGTACCATTTCCGTATACATAATTCAGATCAACTGCTTTTATCGACATCTTATTCTCCTACTTTTCATCTGTAAACAGAGTCATCAGCTGTCCCGCCAGCTCTTCCCTGCTTAAGATCCCATCTGTTAAAGGCATTCCTGCTTCCTTTAACTCATACGCAAGTTCCGTTGCCTGAGGCACATCCAGTCCATGTTCTTTTAATTCTTTTACACGGGAAAAGATCTCCTTTGGCACTCCATCCATGATCACTTTTCCGTCATCCATTACGATCACACGGTCTGCGTCAATGGCTTCCTCCATATAGTGAGTAATCAGTAAAACCGTAATGCCTTCTTTTTTATTCAATTCATGAACCGTACGTATTACATCTTTTCGTCCGGTTGGGTCTAACATAGCCGTCGGTTCATCTAAAATAATGCACTGCGGCCGCATAGCCATAACACCGGCAATCGCAACTCTCTGCTTCTGGCCACCAGACAGCTTATTAGGAGATTGTTTTCTATACGCAGTCATTCCCACTGCTTTTAAGCTTTCATCTACCCGTTTCCAGATCTCCTTGGTCTCAACACCGATATTTTCCGGTCCAAAGCCTACATCTTCTTCTACAATATTTCCAATGATCTGGTTATCCGGATTCTGGAATACCATTCCCGCTGTTTTGCGCACATCCCAAATGTGTTCCTCGTCTTTTGTATCCATTCCTCCTACCCATACCGTTCCATCTGTTGGAAGGAGCAGTCCATTAATATGCTTTGCAAAGGTAGACTTTCCGGAACCATTATGCCCTAACACTGCCACAAAACTTCCCTTTTTTATATCCAGGTCAACACCATCTATGGCACGTTTTACTTCTTCTATTTTTTCTTCTTCATCTCTTCTTATATATTCATAGACCAGCCTGGCTGTTTTTACAATTCCCATGACGTTCCTTTCAAGGTAATATTGTTTATAAAAAAAGTCAAATGTTTATACATCCCTGCGCACAAGCACACCGCCTGTATAACCGCTTGACGATATTTTTATTGTAAACTCGTCACAATTGTAGATGATATCATAGTATAAGTCAAGAAAAAGCCGCCTTTTCAGACAGCTTTTTCGTATATACGTTATCATTTACTTTTTTAATCTTAATGGTTCCAGACACCATCTGCATCTACAACAAAACCACCAATAGATGTACTTACCGCCTTAGATCCATCTCCTGGATAGAAATAATACCATTTACCAGAAACCTGATACCAGCCTTCCATCATGACACCGGACTGGTTAATAAAGTAAGTCTTTCCGCTGATGGTCAGCCAGCAGTTAGAAATCATTGCTCCTTCCGGACCGCCCTGGTTTGGATTTAAGTAATACCATTTATCTCCTTCTTTAAGCCATCCTGTCTTCATACCGCCATAACTGGTATCAAAATAGTACCAGTGCCCATCTTTCTGCTGCCAACCTGTAAGCATCTTACCGCTGTTGTCAAAAAGATACCACTTGCTGTTCCACAGCAACCAGTTGTTCTTTATATAATTACCATCCGGATACTTAAAATACCAGACATTGTTTTCCTGTCTCCAGCCTACATCTGTAGTTCCTCCTCCGGGAGTAATACCACCGCTGCTTCCATCGGAACTGTTATCCTGTCCGGAGCCATCCGATACTTCATCTTCATCAATATACTTGCTGTCAGATTCTGTCCATTCACTTTTCTTTCCATAGCGTTTCTGCTCATCAGTATGGGGAACTGTGCGTACCTTAAAGGTATAATCCCCCTCTTTTGTCATATATGGATAGAAATTATAGGAAGTTCCATTGTAATCTTCCAGCTTCTTCATAACAGTGGAACCTTTATACAAGATCACATCATAATAACCTGTTTTATCATCTGGTGCTTTCCAGGTTGCCTTTCCTTTTCCACTGCCCCACTCAGCTTCCTTAGGTGCTTCATAAGTGCCTTTTACCCCTTTGACACGAAGAACCACTTTCAGATTGCTTCCACTTTTACTTGAAGAAACAAACTCACCACCATTAATACTTACTTTACTTGAGCTGTAGCTGCTGCGGAATCTATATTCATATTTAGAATCAGAAGAAGAATCCGGCTCCAGCCAGACAGTGATCTTTGGAGCATCTCCAATAGACACATCTTTATTATTTGTCCATTCTGCAGACTCAACTCTGTATTTGTCTGATGTAGTATAAACCTTGGTTCCGGAATCATCCTTTGATGTTCCCACACTGTCTCCGCTGTTGATCTCATCCCCGGCATCAAGATCAACCTCTACCTTCAGGGAAATATTAGTAATATACTGATAATCTGACGAAGCCAGCGCCTGATCAGGAAATGCTGTAATAAATATACCCATTGTCAGCAGCATACAGGCCATCCTCTTAAACTTCAACATAAGCTGTATCCTCCTCCGTTTTGTGATGTTCTCTCGGAAGCTTTCTGTACTTGATTTTGTGAGAAGATTTTTTGTCAGTTGTGCCCAAATTTCTGAGGTGTACGCGGTGCGTACATTGATGAAATTCGGGTGCGACTGGCGGAAAATCGGCCACAAAAACAGGTGCATGAAAGTTTCCGAGAGAACATCTTACTTTCATTATAAAGCAAGATATGGGTTTTAGCAACTTACGATATTCTTTCAAACTCTTGACAGAATATGACATTACTCACAAAACTCACAGTACGAGTTTCGTAAGTTTTCGCGAGCAATGAGCCAAGGTCCAAAGCAAGCTTTGACTTTGGCTCATTGCTCGCGAAAAAAAAGACTGCAGATACCTTTGACAGTACCTGCAGTCGCCTGCATAACTATATTCGATCTATAAAATCAGTAATTTGATTATACTAATTCAAGCAGAACTTCCATAGCTGCATCGCCCTTACGCTGGCCGATCTTAACGATTCTGGTGTAACCACCATTACGGCTTACGTACTTAGGAGCAACTTCATCAAATAACTTAGCTACAAGGTCAACAGACTTTGTACCGTTCTTCTTACCAGCAGCCTGAGCAGGAACCTCAGTTACACCATAAAGAACCTTTAACATCTGTCTTCTTGCGTGAAGTCTGGAAGCGCTGTCCTTCTTGATCTCTTTCTCAACTTCATCGTAAACAGTTACTTTCTTGCCGTCTACTACTTCTTTAACGCGCTTGCCGTTTGCATCTTTACGAGCAACCTTAGCAGTAACCTTTACAGTTTCGAAGTTATCTTTTTCCTTAACTGCCAGTGCGATCAGACCCTCAGCAACTTTGCGGATCTCTTTTGCTCTGGTTTCAGTTGTTTTGATGTGACCATGATATAACAGTGCAGTTACCTGGCTTCTGATCATAGCCTTTCTCTGATTGGATGTTCTTCCTAATTTTCTATATCCTGCCATTATTCTTTCCTCCTGATCAGTGGAGTACCTTCCCATGCATCATCGGACTTACTGGTTTAGGCACATTTTACCCACCTGTTTATTTTTATAGTGGCAACCCGCGCCATGCTTCATTGGACTTACTGGCTAAGGTTATCATACGGGGGATTCCCCGCAGTTAAAACATCAATGTTTACGCTTATGCCTCATCACTTGGATTCAGCTGTAAGCCTAATTCTTTTAACTTGGCAAGCACTTCCTCTAAGGACTTACGGCCAAGATTGCGAACCTTCATCATATCCTCAGAAGTTCTGTTACACAGCTCTTCTACTGTATTGATTCCGGCTCTCTTCAGACAATTGTAAGAACGAACAGAAAGCTCCAGTTCGTCGATGTTCATCTCAAGTACTTTCTCTTTCTCATTGTCCTCTTTTTCTACCATGATCTCAGCAGTCTTGGCATTTTCAGAAAGGTCAATGAAAAGATTCAGATGCTCGCTTAATACCTTTGCAGCAAGACTGACTGCTTCATCAGGAGCCAGTGTGCCATTGGTATAAATTTCCAGAGTCAGCTTGTCATAGTCAGTCTGCTGTCCAACACGGGTGTTGGCAACAGCCATATTTACACGCTCAACTGGAGTATAAATAGAATCAACTGCGATCACACCAATCGGAAGATCTGCATTCTTGTTCTTATCAGCGCTTACATATCCACGGCCCTTGGTGATAGTAAGCTCCATATAGAACTTGCTGTCAGCACCGCCGCTTAAAGTAGCGATCACCTGATCCGGATTCATGATCTCGATATCAGCATCTGCCTGAATATCAGCAGCTGTGATCACGCCTTCGCCTTCAAATTCAATGTATGCAACCTTTGGTTCATCAGTATCGCTGTTGTTCTTGATCGCTAAGCTTTTGATGTTCATAATGATCTCAGTCACATCTTCCTTAACTCCAGGAATAGAACTGAATTCATGCAAAACGCCATCGATTTTTACCTGACTCACTGCGGCACCGGGTAAAGAAGAAAGCATGATTCTTCTCAGGGAATTGCCCAGTGTAGTGCCGTAACCTCTTTCAAGTGGTTCAACTACAAACTTGCCGTATCTCTTGTCTTCTGAAATCTCTGCGATTTCAATGTTTGGTTTTTCAAAATCGAACACTAATAGCCCCTCCTTTTTGGGTTTCTATCAAATATCGAGGGTTAAATCCAGCAAAGTATACCTGTCCAAAATAAGACAGGCATACTTTTCAATCTTTCATATATTGATGGATTATTTGGAGTACAACTCGACGATAAGCATCTCATTTACTGGAACATCAATTTCATCTCTGGTTGGCAGTTCCTTAACGGTACCGCGCAGGTTCTCCTGATCAGATTCCAGCCATGCAGGAACCATACGACCAGCAGTTACTTCCAGAATATCTTTATATCTCTGAGCAGATTTGAACTTCTCTTTGATCTCGATCACATCGCCAGCCTTAACCTGGTAAGATGGGATATTTACCTGCTTGCCATTAACCAGAACGTGCTTGTGATCAACGATCTGTCTGGTTTCCTTACGTGTACGTCCAAATCCCATACGGAACAGAACGTTATCCAGACGGCACTCAAGAAGGATCATCAGGTTGGTACCAACCATACCGTTCATCTTGGAAGCTTTTGCGTAGTAGTTACGGAAAGGCTTCTCTAATACGCCGTAAATGAATTTAGCTTTCTGCTTTTCTCTTAACTGCATGCCATATTCACTTAACTTCTTGTTTGCTCTCTTAGATTCTCTGTTAGATTTTTTATCAATTCCTAAATAGATTGGATCCATACCGAGGGATCTGCATCTTTTAAGAACAGGAACTCTATCTACTGCCACTTTAATTACCTCCTAATTAAATCAATCAGACTCTTCTACGCTTTGGTGGACGGCATCCGTTGTGTGGAACTGGGGTTACATCCTTAATGCTGGTTACTTCCAGACCACATGCCTGAAGGGCACGGATTGCTGCTTCACGACCTGAACCAGGTCCTTTAACCATAACGTCTACTGACTTTAAGCCATGTACAAGAGCTGCCTTTGTAGCAGTTTCTGCTGCCATCTGAGCTGCATAAGGAGTAGATTTCCTTGAACCTCTAAATCCCAGACCACCGGCACTTGCCCATGATAAAGCGTTACCCTGCGCATCAGTTAATGTAACGATTGTGTTATTAAAAGATGACTGGATATGTGCCTGTCCGCGTTCAACGTTTTTCTTTACACGCTTTTTTGTCACTTTTTTTGCTGTAGTGGACACTTTTTTAGCCATTTTAAACTAACCTACTTTCTCATTTACTTGAATTCGCTCTCCTGTTTTTAAAACATACAAATCGAATTCGGTTACCATGTTACTAAATTACTTCTTCTTATTTGCTACCGTTTTTCTTGGACCCTTGCAGGTTCTTGCGTTGGTCTTTGTTTTCTGTCCGCGAACCGGCAGGCTCTTTCTATGACGGATTCCTCTGTAGCATCCAATTTCCTGAAGTCTCTTGATGTTCATTGCGATCTCTCTACGAAGATCACCTTCTACAGTCTGAGTGTCAGCGATGATGCTAGCCAGCTTTTTAACCTCATCGTCGGTTAAATCCTTAACACGAGTGTCTGGGTTTACGCCAGCTTCTGCTAAGATGCGGTTGGAGCTTGCTCTACCAATTCCGTAGATGTAAGTAAGACCGATCTCAACACGTTTTTCTCTTGGTAAGTCAACACCTGAAATACGAGCCATGTGTGTAGTACACCTCCTAAAAATAATTAACCTTGTCTCTGTTTATGCTTTGGATTTTCGCAAATTACTCTGATACTGCCTTTTCTTTTAATGATCTTGCACTTTTCGCAGATCGGCTTAACGGATGATCTAACCTTCACAGTAATTCTCCTTTCTATAGACCAACAAAGTTGCTAAAACATTGTATCAAATATTTTTTGGTAATGCAAGTCTTTTTTTTGATCTATTTTAAATTTATTTTTATTTATCTCTCCAGATGATTCTGCCCTTGGAAAGGTCATATGGGGACATTTCCAGAGTTACTTTATCGCCTGGAAGAATGCGAATGTAATTCATACGGAGTTTTCCGCTGATATGTGCCAGAACCTGGTGGCCATTTTCAAGTTCAACCTGGAACATTGCATTTGGCAGCTTCTCTACTACGGTTCCTTCAATTTCAATTACGTCTGCTTTGGACATATTCTTTTCCCTCCTAATGCTTATGGGGTGCTATAAAGATAAGATCTCAGGATCTCCATCTGTGATCAGGATGGTGTTCTCATAATGAGAGGCAAGGGAACCATCTTCTGTTACAACGGTCCAGCCATCATCCATCCATGCTACATCATAACGGCCTGCAGTGATCATTGGCTCAATTGCCAGAGTCATACCGGCTGCCAGCTTGATACCTTTTCTCTTCTGTGCGAAGTTGGGGATCTCCGGCTCTTCATGCATATTTGTTCCGATGCCATGTCCAACCAGGTCTCTTACAACCCCAAAACCGAAGCTTTCCACATATTTCTGGATCGCTGCTGAGATATCATTGAGATGATTGCCTGCTTTTGCAAACTTTATTCCTTCAAAGAAGCTTTGCTGTGTTACTTCAACCAGTTTTCTGGCCTGAGGAGTTACCTCACCGATCATATGGGTTCTGGCTGCATCTGACTGATATCCTTTCCAAATGACTCCGGTATCAAGGCTTACAATGTCACCTTCATTTAAATAGCGGTGCTTACTTGGGATTCCATGGACCACTTCATCATTAACAGAGATACATACAGAAGCCGGATATCCTTCGTAACCAAGGAAAGATGGGATGCAGCCATAGCTGCGGATCATCTCTTCACAGATGCGGTCGATCTCTTTGGTGGAGATTCCCGGTTTTACTGCCTTGCCCAGTTCTTCATGAACCTTAGCAAGGATCTTACCAGCTTCCCGCATTAATTCAATTTCCCGTTCTGATTTGATCGTAACCATTTTTATGCTCCTAAAATCTTAACAATATCCTGGAATACTTCTTCCATGTCTTTTGTTCCGTCTACTTCTGCAAGAATGCCTTCGTTCTTATAATAATCGATCAGAGGCTGTGTCTGGTCATGATACACAGATAATCTCTTCTTTACAGTTTCAGGCTTATCATCATCTCTTAATACCAGCTGCTGTCCACAGGTATCACAGATTCCTTCTTTTTTGGAAGGATTATAAACAATATGATAAGTAGCGCCACAGTTTAAGCATGCACGGCGTCCAGACATACGATTGATGATATTCTCATCTGGTACATCTACGTTTACTGCATAATCAACTGCTTCGCCTCTTTCGCTTAAAGCTTTTGTAAGACTTTCAGCCTGAGGAATCGTTCTTGGGAAACCATCAAGCACATATCCGTTTACGCAGTCTGCCTCATGAATACGGTCTAACAGCATTCCAATAGTGATCTCATCCGGTACAAGACCGCCTGCATCCATAAAGGATTTGGCTTTCATGCCCAGTTCTGTTCCATTTTTGATATTTGCTCTGAAAATATCTCCGGTGGAAACATGTGGAATACTATACTTAGCTGCAATTTTCTTTGCCTGGGTGCCTTTTCCTGCGCCCGGAGCTCCTAACATGATGATCTTCATGAAAAGTTTTTCTCCTCTCAAAAAAGTCCTATAACGCAATAAATCCGCCCTTGTGGAATACCACAAAGGCAGATTGACTGATCCAACTGTTGTGTTAATCGTTCAAAAATCCCTTATAATAACGCACAAGCATCTGAGATTCTACTGCTTTGATTGTCTCCAGTACTACGCCTACAATGATGATCAGTGAGGTACCTGAAAATGAGATACGGCTCACATCTAAAAGTCCGGATGCAAGGATCGGGACGATTGCTACGATCGTAAGGCCAACTGCACCAATGAAAACAATATAATTCAAAATCTTATTTAAATAATCGCTGGTGGGCTTGCCGGGACGAATGCCGGGAATGAAGCCTCCCTGCTTCTTCATATTGTTAGCAACTTCCAACGGATTAAAGGTAATCGATGTATAGAAGTAAGCAAACACGAACAACAGTACGATATAAATTATCAAACCGACAGAATAGATCGGCTGGGATGGTTTGCACCATGAACCGGAATTCAGCATTGTTAAGATCTTTCCACCGATAGAGCTGTAATCAACTGTAAAGAACTGGGCAATTACAACAGGGAAAGACATAATGGAAGATGCAAAGATAACCGGCATAACACCTGCAGTGTTGACCTTTAACGGAATGTTTGAGGCCTGGCCGCCTACCATCTTACGTCCTACCATCTTCTTTGAATACTGAACTGGTATCCTTCTCTCTGCATCATTTAAAACGACTACAAAAACTACCATAGCAATGAGTACTACTGCGATCAGCAGGACTGCTACTGCCATTGTAGCGAAGGACTGACCAAAAATAAAACGATAGTAAAGGCTTCTCATATCATCGGGAACGCTTGACAGGATGTTAAACAGAAGCACGATAGAAATACCATTTCCTACACCCTTGTCAGTGATCTGCTCACCGATCCACATCAACAGTGCACTTCCTGTTGTCATAGTGACGATCGCTATGATCACGTTCCATGCATTATAATCCAGAAGAAGTCCCTGACGTCCGAAACCAATTGCCATGGCACTTGATTCCAGAAGTGCAAGTCCTACTGTGGTATATCGGGTGTATTCCTGAATTTTCTTTCTGCCTTCTTCACCATCCTTCTGCATCTCTTCCAGTTTTGGAATAGCAATTGTAAGCAGCTGGATGATAATGGAAGAAGTGATGTACGGTGTAATGCTTAATGCAAAAATGGACATGGATGAAAATGACCCACCAGTCATTGCATTAAAGAAACCGAACACATCGGTTGTCTGTTTTGCAAACCAATTCGCAAAGAATGATGTCTCAATTCCCGGAATAGGCAGCTGGCAGCCAAATCGAATGACTACCAGCATCATAAAGGTATACAGAATCTTACCACGAAGTTCTTTTACCTTAAAAGCGTTTCTGATCGTTTTGAACATTAGATCACCTCGCAGGTTCCACCTAAAGCCTCAATCTTAGATTTTGCACCTTCACTGAATGCATTAACTTTAACGGTCAGCTTTTTGGTTAATTCTCCGTTACCAAGGATCTTAACACCATCTCTTGGGTTCTTAACGATACCGGACTCAAGCAGAGTCTCTACAGTTACAACTGTATCGTTATCGAATCTTTCCAGTGCGCTTACGTTAATGCCAACAATTTCCTTAGAATTAATATTGGTGAATCCACGCTTTGGCAGACGTCTGTATAATGGCATCTGTCCACCTTCAAAGCCTGGTCTTGGTGCTCCAGAACGAGCCTTCTGACCCTTATGGCCCTTACCAGCGGTCTTACCATTGCCTGAACCATGGCCGCGGCCTCTTCTAAAATTATCGCTATGCTTTGAACCTGCAGCAGGCTGTAAATTAGATAACTCCATGACTGCACCTCCTTACTTTATCTGAATTAGATTTCTTCAACCTTAACTAAATGTCTTACTCTCTGAATCATGCCTCTAACAGCGCCATTATCTGGCATTTCAACTGTTTTGTGCATTTTTCCAAGTCCAAGTGCCTCAACAGTTGCTCTCTGCTTTGGAATAGCACCGATAGGGGACTTGACTAATGTGATTCTTAACTTCTCTGCCATGTCTATTTCCTCCTATTAGCCTACGATTTCTTCAACAGATTTACCGCGAAGTCTTGCGAACTCTTCTGGTGTCTTTAATGCAGTTAAACCTGCAACAGTTGCAAGAACTACATTGGTCTTGTTATTGGAACCTAAGGACTTTGTACGGATGTTCTTAATTCCAGCTAACTCAACAACGGCACGAGCAGGGCCACCAGCGATGATACCGGTACCTTCTGGAGCTCTCTTTAACAGAACGCTTGCACTGCCGAATTTTCCGATAAAGTCATGAGGAATACTCTTATTCTCATCGATTGGGATCTCTACAAGGCTCTTTACAGCAGCCTCTTTACCTTTGCGGATTGCTTCCGGAACTTCTCCGGCCTTGCCTAAGCCTACGCCCACATGGCCGTTTCCGTCACCAACTACTACCAGAGCGGAAAATCTCATGGTACGTCCACCTTTAACAGTCTTGGATACTCTCTTGATTGCCACTACTCTATCATTCAGCTCCAACTGACTGGCATCAATAATTGTACGCTTCATGTTTGTTCTCCTCTCTATTAGAAATCCAGACCAGCTTCACGAGCTGCATCTGCTAATGCCTGAATCTTACCCTGATAAATAAAGCCGCCTCTATCGAAAACAACTTCCTTGATACCTTTTTCAAGGGCTCTCTTTGCAATTACTGTACCAACGTATGCTGCAGCTGCCTTGTCATTTGTCTTCTCCAGTTCAGCCTTGATCTCTTTCTCAACTGTGGAAGCAGCAACCAGTGTGTTACCAACCGTATCGTCGATAATTTGAGCATACATATGATTATTACTTCTAAACACTGCCAGACGCGGTCTCTCTGCTGTGCCAGCAAAACGGTTACGCATTCTGTTGTGCTTCTTTACGCGAATTTCGCTTCTTGACTGTTTGTTAACCATTTTTACACTCTCCTTAAATTATTTCTTACCAGTCTTACCAACTTTACGTCTGATAACTTCGTCAGCATACTTGATACCTTTGCCCTTGTAAGGCTCAGGTCTTCTCTTGTCTCTGATTTCAGCAGCGTACTGGCCAACTTTTTCTTTACTGATACCTTTAACGATGATCTTGTTCTGTCCGTCGCAAACAGTTTCAATACCTTCTGGATCTTCCATCTCTACTGGATGAGAATATCCAAGGTTTAAAGTCAGTTTCTTTCCCTGCTTAGCAGCTCTGTAACCAACACCGTTTACTTCAAGAACCTTCTCATAACCCTCAGTAACACCATGGATCATGTTGTTGATCAGGGTTCTGGTCAGACCATGTAAAGATTTCATTCTCTTTAAATCGTTTGGTCTGCTTACGATAACGTGACCGTCCTTCTCTTCGATGGTCAGCTCAACCGGGAGCTCTCTCTCTAATGTTCCCTTTGGACCTTTTACAGTCACCTTATTTCCTTCTGCGATTGTAACAGTTACACCTGCTGGGATCGCAACTGGCATTCTACCGATACGTGACATGCCTTTTTACCTCCTACTTAAATTCTCGGAGAGGACATATGCGTCCTCTCTGTTTTCAGTTACATGCTTTTCATACTTAGCATTTGTATTTCAAAATGCTTACGTATGAAAGCACTTCGTTGCACTTAGTGAGGTCTCTCACGAACTTAGTGCAATCGAAGTTACTATCGTCCATTCGACTAAGCTCGAAAAAACCTCGCTAAGTCTCAGGACGGGCTTTCATACTAGGCTCGAAAAGACCTCGCCAAGTATTCAAAGCCTACCAAACGAAAGCCAGAACTTCGCCGCCTACGCCAAGCTTGCGTGCTTCCTTATCGGTGATCACGCCCTGATTGGTGGAGAGGATTGCAGTACCAAGACCGCCAAGAACCTTCGGCAGGTTCTCCTTGTCAGCGTATACACGCAGACCTGGTTTGGAGATTCTCTTGATACCGGAAATAATCTTTTCGTTCTTATCTTTACCGTACTTTAAGGTAATGTGGATGTTCTGGAAAGCGCCATCCTCTACCAGATCGTACTTTGCAATATAACCTTCATTTACCAGGATATCAGCGATAGCTAATTTCATCTTGGAAGAAGGTACATCTACTGTATCATGCTTTGCAGTGTTTGCATTACGGATTCTTGTAAGCATATCTGCAATTGGATCGCTCATTGTCATTTTGAAAATGCCTCCTTTTCTAAATTCTATCTATCTTCACCCGCCAGACCTGACAAACTTATGCTGTCAGGTGCTGTAACGGGCCTTCAGCCTACCAGCTTGCTTTCTTAACGCCAGGAATCTGACCCTTATATGCTAACTCACGGAAACAAATACGGCAGATACCATATTTTCTCAGGTAAGCATGTGGACGGCCACAGATTCTGCAGCGATTGTACTCTCTGGTAGAGAATTTAGCAGGACGCTGCTGTTTGATCTTCATTGAAGTCTTAGCCATGAATGTTTCCTCCTAACTATTTTGCAAAAGGCATATTGAATAATGTCAAAAGTTCACGCGCTTCTTCGTCAGTATTAGCGGTGGTAACGAAGATGATATCCATACCTCTTACCTTGTCAACTTTATCGTACTCAATTTCAGGGAAAATCAGCTGCTCCTTGATACCAAGAGCATAGTTTCCTCTGCCATCAAATGCGTTAGGGTTAACACCTCTAAAGTCACGTACACGTGGCAGTGCCAGGTTGATCAGACGATCAAGGAATTCGTACATTCTCTCACCACGAAGGGTTACCTTGCAGCCGATTGCCATGCCTTCACGGATCTTGAAGTTTGCAACAGACTTTTTAGCCTTGGTTGTTACAGCTTTCTGACCGGAGATGATCTCCAGATCTCTAACTGCGGAATCCAGAACCTTGGCATTTTCCTTAGCTTCGCCTACGCCCATGTTGATAACGATCTTATCAAGCTTCGGCACCTGCATAACGTTCTTATATTCAAATTTCTTCATCAGAGCGTCTACGAATTCGTTCTGATACTGTTCTTTTAATCTAGCCAACGTTTTTTTCCTCCTCTCCTGAATTATTCAACAACCTTACCGGTCTTCTTAGCAACGCGGACTTTCTTTCCGTCTCTTACTTCAAAGCCAACTCTGGTTGCTTTGCCGTCTACTACCAGCATTACATTGGAGATATCAATTGGAGCCTCCTGATTCACGATGCCGCCCTGTGGGTTAGCCGGAGACTGCTTGGTGTGCTTTGTAACCATGTTGCAGCCCTGAACCAGAACTTTGTTCTTCTTTACGTCAACAGAGAGTACCTTTCCCTGTTTGTCTTTATCTTTTCCTGCGATTACTACTACTAAATCGTCTTTCTTGATTTTCTGCACAGTGGACACCCTCCTTATAATACTTCTGGAGCTAAGGAGACAATCTTCATGAACTGCTTGTCTCTTAATTCTCTAGCTACAGGCCCAAAGATACGAGTTCCTCTTGGAGTCTTGTCATCCTTAATAATAACTGCTGCGTTCTCATCGAACTTGATGTAAGAACCGTCTTTACGGCGAGCGCCTCTAACGGTACGAACTACTACAGCCTTTACAACATCGCCCTTCTTTACAACACCGCCTGGTGTTGCATCTTTAACAGAAGCAACGATGACATCGCCGATATTTGCATATCTTCTGGTTGAACCACCTAATACACGGATGCAGAGAAGTTCTTTTGCACCGGTATTGTCGGCAACCTTAAGTCTTGTTTCCTGCTGAACCATACCTGTTAACTCCTTCCCTAATTATCTTGCTTTCTCGATAATCTCAACAAGTCTCCATCTCTTATCCTTGGACAGTGGTCTTGTTTCCATTACTTTTACAGTATCACCGATGCCGCACTCATTGTTCTCATCATGAGCTTTCAGCTTAACGGTTTTCTTAACGATCTTACCGATCATTGGGTGCTTTACGTGGTCCTCGATTGCTACAACGATGGTCTTATCCATCTTGTTGCTTACCACTTTACCGATACGGGTTTTTCTTAAATTTCTTTCCACGGTAAGTTCTCCTTTCATTAAGCATTAGCCTTCTCAGTGATAACAGTCTGGATACGAGCGATGTTCTTACGAACTTCTTTGATCCGGGATGTGTTGTCTAACTGATTGGTTGCATTCTGGAATCTTAAATTAAACAGTTCCTTCTTCGCAGCTACTAACTCTTCATTCAGCTCATTTGCTGACTTATTCTTTAACTCTTCTACAAACTTATTAGTTTTCACTGTTATCACCGCCTTCTAAATCTGCTTTAGAAACAATTTTGCACTTGCATGGCAGTTTGTGCATAGCAAGACGAAGTGCTTCCTTAGCTGTTTCCTCTGGTACACCAGCGATCTCAAATAATACGCGGCCTGGCTTTACAACTGCTACCCAGTACTCCAGAGCGCCTTTACCGGAACCCATACGGGTTTCTGCTGGCTTTGCTGTTACAGGTTTATCCGGGAAAATCTTGATCCAGACTTTACCACCACGCTTAATATAACGGGTCATAGCAACACGGGCTGCTTCAATCTGGTTTGATTTGATCCAACATGGTTCAGTAGCGACTAAACCGTACTCACCGTTAGAGATCGTATTGCCTCTTAATGCCTTGCCGGCCATAGATCCACGGAACTGTTTACGACGCTTAACTCTCTTAGGCATTAACATTATTTATCGCTCCCTTCCTTATTTCCTTTAGTAGGAAGTACCTCGCCTTTGTAGATCCATACCTTAACGCCAATCTTGCCGTAGGTTGTATCTGCTTCTGCGAAACCATAGTCAATATCTGCTCTTAATGTCTGAAGCGGAATAGTACCTTCGCTGTAGAACTCTGTACGAGCCATATCAGCACCGCCTAAACGACCTGCAACTGCAGTCTTGATACCCTTAACGCCAGCCTTCATGGTTCTGCCCATGGTAGACTTCATAGCACGACGGAAGGATACACGGTTCTCAAGCTGCTGTGCGATAGATTCAGCAACCAGCTGAGCATCTCTGTCTGGTCTCTTGATCTCTTTGATGTCTACGAACAGCTTCTTAGCAGTCATCTTCTGAACTTCTGCTTTCAGCTTTTCGATCTCTGCGCCGCCCTTACCGATAACAACGCCTGGCTTAGCAGTGTAGATGATAACTTTCACTCTGTCAGATGCGCGCTCAATCTCGATCTTGGAAACGCTGGAGCTCTTTAATTTGTTCTTAAGGAACTTTCTAATATTATAGTCTTCAACCAGGTTGTCTGCAAAATCAGCTTCTGCATACCATCTGGAATCCCAGTCTTTAATAACACCGACTCTAATGCCGTGTGGATTAACTTTCTGTCCCATATTTGCCTCCTATTTATTTCTCATTCAGAACTACAGTGATGTGGCTCATTCTCTTCTCGATTCTGTAAGCACGGCCCTGAGCTCTCGGTCTAACCCTCTTCATAATCGGTCCCTGGTTTGCATAGCACTCTTCTACGTACAGTTTTGCAGGGTCCATGTTGTTATTGTTCTCAGCGTTTGCTGCTGCTGATTCCAGTAACTTCTTTACTAAGCTGGAAGCATATCTAGGATTGTAAGTTACAATACCAAGTGCGGTCTGTAAATCTTTGCCTCTGATGGCATCTAATACAAAGCAAGCCTTCTGGACAGACACTCTAGCGTAAGACAGTGTTGCGCTTGGTCTGGTGTCCTTCTGGGCATTTCTTTCTCTCTTAATTTGGGATCTATGTCCTCTTGCCATTTGTAAAACCTCCTTTCAATTTACCTGTGGATTACTTTCTAACAGCGGACTTCTTCTCGTCTTTACCGTGGCCTCTGTAGGTTCTGGTTGCTACGAACTCACCCAGTTTGTGTCCTACCATATCCTCAGTAACGTATACCGGAACGTGTTTTCTTCCGTCATGTACAGCGATTGTGTGACCAACCATCTGAGGGAAGATTGTTGAACGACGGGACCAGGTCTTGATTACCTGCTTCTGTCCTGCTGCATTCATAGCGTCTACTTTCTTTAACAGATGTGCATCTGCAAATGGTCCTTTTTTCAGTGAACGAGCCATGTGTTCTTAACCTCCTTAATTATTTGATGGTTTTGCCATCACGTCTTCTTACGATCAACTTATTAGACTGCTTGTTTTTCTTTCTGGTCTTCAGACCCAGAGCAGGCTTGCCCCAAGGTGTGCATGGACCTGGACGGCCGATACCGGTCTTTCCTTCACCACCACCGTGTGGATGATCATTCGGGTTCATAACGGAACCGCGAACTGTAGGTCTGATGCCCATGTGACGGGTTCTACCAGCTTTACCAATGTTGATCAGGGAGTGTTCGCCATTGCCAACAACACCGATTGTTGCGCGGCAGATGATCGGAACCATTCTCATTTCACCTGAAGGTAAACGTAAGGTTGCATACTTGCCTTCCTTAGCCATAAGCTGAGCAGAGTTACCAGCGGAACGAACCAGCTGACCACCCTTACCAGGATACAGCTCAATGTTGTGTACCTGAGTACCTACTGGAACATGGAACAGTGGCATGCAGTTACCAACTTTTGCTTCTGCAGTTTCACCGCTCATAACCTTCATTCCATCAGTTAATCCCTGAGGAGCTAAGATATAAGACTTGGTTCCATCTGCATAGCAGATCAGTGCGATATTTGCACTTCTGTTTGGATCGTACTCGATACCGATAACGGTTGCCGGGATACCATCCTTGCTGTTTCTCTTGAAATCGATAATTCTATATTTTCTTCTGCTGCCGCCGCCTCTGTGACGAACAGTGATCTTACCCTGATTGTTACGACCAGCGTTCTTAGCCAGAGATACTACCAGAGACTTCTCTGGAGTTTTCTTGGTGATTTCCTTGAAATCAGAACCGGTCATATGTCTTCTGGAAGGTGTATAAGCACCATACTTCTTAATTCCCATGACATTTACTCCTTTTCTTTTCTTTTCACGGCTGTTATAGAAGCCGTATAAGTTCTCCGGCCGGGCACATACCCGGCGGGGTGATGGGTCTTAAATTATAAGCCCTGGAAGATTTCGATCTCCTTGCTATCCTCGGTCAGCTTAACAATAGCTTTCTTGGAAGCAGCGGTCTTTCCGAAAGTCATTCCTCTTCTCTTTGTCTTGCCATCGCAGTTCATGGTGTTTACGGAAGCAACCTTGGTTCCTGGGAACATCTTCTCAACTGCTTCTTTGATCATAGACTTGTTAGCGTCTACATGTACCATGAAAGTATACTTCTTATCACCCATAGCGTTCATGCTCTTCTCAGTGATAACTGGTTTTAAGATGACGTCATAGTATTTGATATCTGCCATTATGCGTATACCTCCTCGATGGATGCAACAGCTGCCTTACTAGCAACAACTGTGTTGTACTTCAGAATGTCGTATACATTGATGGTTCCAGCCTGAGCAGTCTTAACATCAGCAATGTTTCTTGCAGATAATACTGCGTTCTCATCGCTTTCGCTTAAAACAACCAGAGCCTTGTTAACCTTCAGATTGTTCAGAACATTCTTAAAGTTCTTTGTTTTGATCTCATTAAACTTAAGTTCTTCAACAACGATGAACTTGTTCTCCTGAACACGGCTTGTCAGAGCGGACTTAAGAGCTGCTCTCTTTTCCTTCTTGTTCAGTCTGATTGTGTAATCTCTAGGAGTTGGTGCAAATACAACACCGCCGCCTTTCCACTGTGGAGCTCTTGTTGAACCCTGTCTTGCATGACCGGTTCCTTTCTGTCTCCATGGCTTTCTGCCACCGCCAGAAACCTCAGAACGTGTTTTAGCTTTCTGTGTTCCCTGACGCTTATTAGCAAGCTGTGCAACAACTGCAAGATGTACCAGGTGCTCGTTTACTTCTACACCGAACACGGCATCGTTCAGTTCTAATGTGCCAACTTCATTACCTTCCATATTGTAAACAGATACGTTTGCCATCTGTGTATTCCTCCTTTCCTATAAAAGCTTACCTTTCAACCTTAACGGTTTCTCTTACAGTAACCAGGCATTTCTTAGGTCCTGGAACTGCACCCTTAACCAGAATCAGGTTGTTCTCGGCGTCAACCCTAACTACTTCAAGATTCTGAACAGTGATCTGCTTGTGACCCATCTGTCCAGGCATTCCCTTGCCCTTGAATACGCGGCCTGGGGTAGTAGCGGAACCATTGGAACCCTGATGACGATGGAATTTAGAACCATGAGCCATAGGTCCTCTGTGCTGTCCGTGTCTCTTGATCGCGCCCTGGAAGCCTTTACCTTTGGAAATAGCGGTTGCATCGATCTTATCGCCTGCTGCGAAGATCTCAGCCTTGATCTCATCCTTTACAGAATACTCTTCCGCATTCTCAAATCTGAATTCTCTCACATATCTCTTGTAAGATACGCCAGCCTTATCAAAGTGGCCTTTCTGTGGCTTGTTAACAAGTTTTTCTCTCTTGTCAACGAAACCAACCTGTACTGCTTTGTAACCGTCATTCTCTTCGGTCTTAACCTGGGTTACTACACAAGGTCCTGCCTGAAGTACGGTTACCGGAACTAACACACCATTCTCATTGAAGATCTGGGTCATTCCGACTTTTGTTGCTAAAATCGCTTTCTTCATTGTCTTACCTCCTGTTTCATGATCTACAGCGGAATGCTTTCGCATTCATCCTAGAACAGCCTAATATACGTGGAACACTATGAACCGTTGCCGGTATGTTGATTCCTACAGGAATGTAGTGTTGCTTCTATATCTAAACCCTTCAGGATATAAACTTATTCATTAATGCTTACTGGGATTATTTTGTTTTCATCTTGATGTCGATGAATACACCAGCTGGCATTTCCAGTCTGGACAGTGCATCTACTGTCTTCTGGCTTGGTGCAGTGATATCGATCAGTCTCTTATGAGTTCTCTGCTCGAACTGCTCTCTGGAATCTTTGTACTTATGAACCGCACGCAGAATTGTTACAACCTCTTTCTTGGTTGGTAACGGCACTGGTCCGCTCACCTGAGATCCTGTCTTTTTTACTGTCTCGATGATCTTTCCAGCGGACTGATCTACTAACTGATGATCATAAGCTTTTAATGTGATTCTCATTACTTGACTTGCCATAAAAAAAGTCGCCTCCTTTTCGCACTTTATAAACCAAGTACGACAAGCGGTGACTGTACACGTTTCCGTGTGTGTCCTCATAGAACTCCACACTGATCCTGCTCTTGTTTGCAGATTCTTTAATTGGTACAGTGACTTGTCGCCAGTTTCCTAACTTGACATTCGCTCCACGGAAAACCTGCCCTTTGCAAGGCAGCAACCTCACGTTTCTTTGCTATCATGTCACAGCTGTTCTAAGATAACATATATCATCAGGAAATGCAAGTATTTTTTTGTTTTTTTTAAAATAATTTGTTACAGCTCAGCCATATGCTGATTTAAATGAGAAAGTGTGTTGCAAGCTTGCTTGCATAAGCACTTTTTCATCCAAATCAGCATATGATGGACCCACCATGCTTCTTGTTTTCATGAATATGGAAACAGGCTTTTCCCACCTGTTTACCCTTATTTTTTCTCATATTCACCCTGAATCCTTTTAATCAATAACACATCTGCCTGTATCTGTGCACACTATCACGCCTATTTAGTCCTATTAATATTAATATAGAAGAAACCGGTACAGACTTATCAGTCTTCCGTACAGATCGGCTCTTCCGGCTCTGTGAAATAAGAGCTTACATCACTGTCATCATCTGCCGAACTTAAAGAACCGTTGGAGCTTGTTTTAAACTTTACTCCATCACTGGTCTTAACTGTGGTATTTTTCATTACCTTTCCTGAAGAGTTTACTACATAATTGCTGCTGTCGATCTTAAAACATACATATTTCTGTCCGTCAGTAGCTTTCTGAAGCTTACCCTTATAATAAAGGTAATTGTCCTTAACCCCCGTATAGCCACGACCGTTTTCACTGAAGTAGAACTCTGTCTTATTTCCATCGTCTTCTTCTACTTTTATTTTGCCCCGCTGTACACAGCTCTGGGACTTTGTGCCGAAGTAGAAAGCAGTCCAGTTGCTGTCACCGGAACCAATATAGACTTTTTTCAAGCCATAAACCGGATTGCCCTGCTTATTAAATAAGTAAGTCTTTCCGCTGATCTTTGTTAATCCCTGTGTATTCAGATGATTGGTATCAGAAGCCTTGGGCTTTCCGTTATTTGCAAAATAGAACCACTCCACATCCCCGTCATAGCCTTTCAGCTCTTCCGGCGGTTCTATGGAATACCAGCCAATCTTTGCTTTTCCGTCCGGGCCAAAATACATATAATCTTTAATGGAATCGGAATTTCCTCTTACATTTTTCCATCCCATCTGTAAAATACCCTCATCATTAAAGCAATAATAAATACCATCTATCTTTCTGGTGCCGTAATCTCCGTTGTCATTGCCGTCACTTGGCACATACTTTTTACCGCTGGTGCCAAAATAGAACCAATACTGGCCATCCTCACCATAATCTACGCTGCCGCCTTCTGCGCCTGGGATCACCTTGTTTGAGTCTTCTTCATAGTTATCCGGTGGATACAGCTTCTGCCATCCGGTACGCATAACACCGTCATCACCTGTATAATACATATCATCTAAGATCCAGCCCTTTTCCATACGGCCATTTCCATCAAAATGATACCACTTATCACTGATCTTCTTCCAGGTGTCATCAAGAGTCTTTCCCGTACTTCCAAAATAGTACCATTCCTCTTCCCCGCTGTCAGAAGTAGTCTTTAACCATTTATCAGTGACCATAATACCATTGCTGTCTACATAATAATTAGAATCAGCCCAGGCATTGGTTGTCATACATCCTTCTCCGTTCAGATAACGCCACTGACCGTCTGCACCCTTTTTCCATTCATTATATACTTTGTTTCCATTGCTGTCATAATAAACCCAGGTATTATTTTCCTGCGCCCATCCCTGTGCTGCCATAGCCGGAAATGCTGCCAGCCCTGCTGATAAGAAAGCTGCCAGAAACCAGGCTGCTTTTACGCTCTTTCTCATATGCCCTGTTCCTCTCTTCTTCTGCGTTCACCCCGAAAACTGCTGCAGATCCTTTTTTGCATACAGTTTGTGCTTTATAACTATTGTATCAAGAGTTTTGCCATTGTTCAACCAGATTAATCTTTCAATTCTATTACAAGAATCTGTCGCAAGCCCCCAAATTGCTTGACGTACTATATAAAAATAGACTATACTCAATTGGAATCCTGTGATTTCAACAGATCGCATCATCATGTCCGCTCTCAGGGCGGAGATTGGAATATCATATATAATTATAATAGAAGAAATGAGGTTAAACAATTTATGTGGCTTGCCGACGGCTGGAAAGATTATGAAGTAATTGACTGTTCCAAGGGTGAAAAATTAGAGCGTTGGGGAGAATATCTTCTGGTGCGCCCGGATCCTCAGGTGATCTGGGATACCCCCAAAAAACATAAAGGCTGGAAAAAGATGAACGGACATTATCACCGCAGCAGCAAAGGCGGCGGTGAATGGGAGTTTTTCGACCTGCCGGAGCAGTGGACTATTAACTACAAAGAACTTACCTTTAATTTGAAGCCTTTTAGCTTCAAGCATACCGGTCTTTTCCCGGAACAGGCTGCAAACTGGGACTGGTTCGGGGACAAGATCCGCAGATCAGGACGTCCTGTTAAAGTATTAAATCTGTTCGCCTACACCGGCGGCGCTACACTGGCAGCTGCCAAAGCAGGAGCCAGTGTGACCCACGTAGACGCTTCTAAGGGTATGGTTACCTGGGCAAAGGAAAATGCACATTCTTCCGGTCTGTCTGATGCTCCCATCCGCTGGATCGTAGATGATTGTGTAAAATTCGTAGAACGTGAGATCCGCCGTGGAAATCATTACGATGCCATTATCATGGATCCACCATCTTATGGCCGCGGGCCAAAAGGGGAGATCTGGAAGATCGAAGATGCGATCCATCCATTAGTAAAGCTTTGCGTTCAGCTGCTTTCTGACGATCCGCTGTTTTTCCTGATCAACTCCTATACGACCGGTCTTGCTCCATCTGTTCTTTCTTATATGATGGGCGTAGAGATCGTTCCAAAATTCGGCGGAACTGTTAAGGCTGAAGAAGTAGGACTTCCTGTTTCACAAAGCGGCCTGGTACTGCCATGCGGTGCTTCAGGACGCTGGGAAAAATAAGACTTTTTTATTATGACTGCTGACAGATGATATTATCATATCTCATCTGCCAGCAGCCTTTTTACATCCAGTTTTCCCCACCCCTGCTGATTGTGAGGCAGTCCCAGATCCACCGCCCGTTCCCTGATACGCAGTTTTACATCTTTGTTACTCATGGATGGGTATTTTTCCAGCAGCAATGCAATGGCGCCTGATACAAGGGGAGTAGACATGCTTGTACCTGATTTTATAAAATAATGTCCCGGCTCATTGCAGCAGCTGATAATACCGCAGCCCGGAGCCACGATATCTGGTTTACATACACAGGCTTTTGTAGGACCTCTGCCGGAATAATCCACCATTTTGCTTCCCATGACCTCCACTTCCTTGTGGTCATCAGAGCAGCCTACTGTGATCACTTTTCTGCTGATCCCCGGTGTAGTAACAGTTCCCGGTGCTGGGCCATGATTTCCAGCCGCTACCACTACTACCAGACCATCATCCCAGGCTGCATTTACCCCTTTTACCAGCACAGAATTCTCCGTCATCTCCTGGCGTGCGAGAGAACCTACGGAAATGTTTACGATACGTATTCCATATTCGTTTCTGTGTTCTCTGATCCAGCGAAGCCCCATTAGCACATCTGCTGCATATCCATTTCCTTTCCTGTCCAGCACTTTTATCCCAAGGATCCGGCTTCCCGGGGCAATCCCTTTAAATATCCCCCCTGAAGCAGCTCCGCTTCCTGCGATCATGGCTGAAACATGAGTTCCATGACCATTATCATCATAAGGAAGCTTTTTTCCATGGACAAAGTCCTTAAATCCCAGTATCTTTCCCTTCAGATCTTCATGAATGTAAATGCCTGTATCTAAAACTGCAACGCCAACGCCTTTTCCGGTGATCCCGTCCAAAGCTGTCTCATCACAGTGAATTTCCAGTCTGGCCCGATTCACATTAAAAAATCCCTTTTCTTATACTGTATGATACCTGGGGCAAAAGGTTAAAAATCTGATGGAGGCTGCCTGTACGAAGATTTTTGAAAAAAAATGTGCGGATCACGAATGTTTTTTAAATTATGAGAGCACAAAATGCAAAACCATATACTGGTGTGCAGAAAAAAGCTCCGTACCTGTCAGTACGGAGCTTTTTTCTAAGGATTTCGGATTTTCAAAAAGGGTTGAAGGATAGTTCTTAAACTTTCGTGCATTTCTTATGTAACTAAAGTATATCATGCAATCGCTGGAAATGTTTGAATGTTCTTTGAATAGATTATTAAGAAATTCTTAATGTTACAGACTTCACTTTGTAAGCGAAAGGACAGAACCATACAACGTCTCTTTCAGCTTCCCCACATCTCCATCTGCAAAGCAATACCCGTCCATGCCACAGGCTTTTGCCCCTTCAATGTTGTTTTGCAGGTCATCAATAAAATAACATTCTTCCGGTTTTAAACCAAAGCGGTCAAAGAAATGACCATACATTTCTTTCTGTGGTTTCATGCACAGCACTTCTGCTGAAAACAGGATCCCGTCAAAGCAGTCTATTGCCGGCAATACCTTTTTATAACAGGTCAGCAGACGTACCGATGCGTTGGAACACAGATAAATACCATAGCCTTTTGCCTTTAAATCCCGGATCAGGTCTCCCATTTCCGGTCTGGCGGTCATGTTATACTCATGCCAGTGGTCAAAGCATTTAACAGCCAGTTCTTTTTCTTCCTCTGTATCCAGACGGCTGATCATTTTCTCAATTCCGTCCTTCTCTTTAATCACACCCATATCTAAAAGAACCCATTCCGGGGAATCAAACACAGCCGTGCAGATTCTCTTTGCCAGTGCCTTATTATCTGTAAAATGGCGGCACACCGGCATGCCGGAATAGTCCACCAGAACCTTTCCCATATCAAATACAATATTCCTGATCAAAATACCCCGCCTTTCTGCTCCGGAATATGCCGGAGCCATCTGTTGATCATTATATAAAAATGTCGGATGTTCTTGCCTTTGCAGACAAACTGCCAGGCTTCAAACCTCCGACATTTTTAATGTTCATTCTCTTCGTATACCAGATTATTTGTTACAGTTCCACCAAGCTTCTTGTTTTCATGAATATGGAAACAAGAAGATGTCATGGCCAAACTGTAACGATTATTTTGTTTCTGGCTTCTCTACCTGAACGATCGCAGCCTTCTGCATCGGAATACGGCAGTTTTTGTTGCTGCCGAACTCAACGATCACAGTATCATCAGTCATATCAATGATCACACCGTAAAAACCGCTGGTAGTAAGAATGGTATCGCCTACAGCAATGCTGCTTAACATCTCCTGCTGTTTCTGTCTTTCCTTCTTCTGTGGACGGATTGACGTAAAATAGATCAGAGCTGCAAAAAATACAATATAGATAACTATAAAGCCCATTCCCTGCATAGTTTTTTCCTCCTTCACACCTGCTGCCGCCTCGCCGCAGCAGTTATAGTTTTTTGTTTACCCGCTTCTGCGTGCTATCTGCCTTCCATACCGGCAAGCTTGGCCGCCTTGTATTCTGCGAAACGGTGTTCTTCGATGGCGTCGCGGATCTCCTCCATCATTTTATTATAAAAATACAAATTATGCAAGGTACATAACCGCATTCCCAGCATTTCTTTTGCCTTTAACAAATGGCGTATATAGCCTCTGCTGTAAGAGCGGCAGGCCGGACACTGGCAGCCTTCTTCAATAGGGCTGTGATCCAGCTCATATTTCTGGTTAAACAGATTCAGTTTGCCGTGGTTGGTATATACATGCCCATGACGGCCATTTCTGGATGGGTAGACACAGTCAAAAAAGTCTACTCCCCGGTCTACTGCCTCTAAGATATTGGCAGGTGTTCCTACGCCCATAAGATAAACCGGCTTATCCTCCGGCAGATGAGGTACAGTCACATCCAGGATATGATACATTTCCTCATGGGTCTCACCTACAGCCAGACCACCAATTGCATAGCCATCCAGATCCAGCTCCCTGATGGTCTCTGCATGCCGGATCCGGATCTCGTCTATAACACCACCCTGATTAATGCCAAATAACAGCTGTTCTTTATTAATAGTATCCGGAAGGGAATTTAAACGTGCCATTTCTGCCTTGCAGCGCTTTAACCACCGGGTAGTGCGGTCTACAGAATTGCTGATATAGTCATAGTCTGCATGGCTTGGGGGGCACTCGTCAAAAGCCATGGCAATGGTAGAACCAAGATTTGACTGGATCTGCATGCTTTCTTCCGGACCCATAAAGATCTTATGGCCATCAATATGGGAGCGGAAATATACGCCTTCTTCCTTGATCTTGCGCAGATCTGTAAGGGAGAACACCTGGAAGCCGCCGGAATCTGTAAGGATAGGCTTGTCCCAGTTCATAAACTGATGCAGTCCGCCGTATTCTTTGATCAGCTTATCTCCTGTACGCACATGAAGATGGTAGGTATTAGAAAGCTCTACCTGGGTACCGATCTGACGCAGATCATCAGTAGAAACAGCACCTTTAATAGCACCTACGGTTCCAACATTCATAAAAACCGGTGTCTGTATGGTTCCGTGTACTGTTTCCATCTGGGCGCGTTTTGCCCGTCCGTCTTTTGTGATCACCTGATACTTCATACCTTTATGCCTCTTCGTCTGCTAAAGCAGCCTTGATCATGATGGCACATTCGATCCTCTTTTTCTGCATCTCACAGCCGATCTCATATGCACCGTTAATAGAACCACTGAAATTATAAGCATTTGCGCTGCATCCGCCGCTGCAGTAAAATCTTGCAAAGCAGTCCTTGCATGTCTCCTTCGCATATACATTGCAAAGCTTGAACTCATCGCGGATATCCGTATTTACAATACCGGTATCAACATTTCCAAGCAGGAATTTTTCATTTCCCACAAACTGATGACATGGGTAAAGATCACCCCACGGGGTAACAGCCAGATACTCTGTACCGGAACCGCAGCCAGCCAGACGCTTTGCAACACAAGGTCCTGCTGTTAAATCCAGCATAAAGTGGAAGAAGTTAAAACCTCTGCCATCTTTTTTACGCTTAATATATTCTAACGCCAGCTTATCATATTCCTTTAAGATCTGCGGAATATCCTCTTCGCGGATAGCATAATCCTCTGCCGGATCAGCTACTACCGGTTCCATGGACATCTGCTGGAAGCCCAGATCTGCATAATGGATCACATCATCTGCAAAATCCAGGTTATTTCTGGTAAATGTACCTCTTACATAATAGTTCTTCTGTCCTCTGCTTTCAGCAAACTTCTGGAACTTTGGAACGATCATGTCATAGCTGCCGCTGCCATTACGGAATGGACGCATCTTATCGTTGATCTCTTTGCGTCCATCAAGGCTTAATACTACGTTGCTCATTTCACGGTTGCAGAATTCCATGATCTCATCATTTAAAAGAACACCATTTGTAGTTAATGTAAAACGGAATTTCTTGTGGTTTGCTTCCTCTAAAGAACGTCCGTATTCAACCAGCTGCTTTACTACTTTCCAGTTTAACAGCGGCTCTCCGCCAAAGAAATCCACTTCCAGATGTTCTCTGCTTCCGGAATTTGCAACCAGAAAATCCAGGGCTTTCTTTCCTACTTCAAAGCTCATTAAAGCGCGGCGGCCATGGTACTCCCCTTCTTCTGCAAAGCAGTAACGACAGGCCAGATTACAGTCATGGGCAATATGCAGGCAAAGTGCCTTTACTACAGTCTTACGCTTCTTAAAGTCTAATACGAAATCACGGTAGATGTCACGGGTAAGCAGCTGCTCTGCATTGATCAGCTCCTGGATATCCTCCAATGCCTCACAGACCATCTCACTTCCATAGGTTTCATCTAATTTTTTATGGACATTTGCAGTTACTTCTTCAGAAAGCTTCTCAGGCTTATCCATTTCCGGGATCTGCTTGGAAACAGCTGCGATGGCATCATAAACCACCGGATCTACTACATGGACGGAACCGCTGTTTACGTCCAGAACAATATGATAACCATTATTAATATACTGATGAATCAAAGCTAAAATCTCTCTTTCTAAACTTAATTGGCCTTCCGGCCGGTCCGGACTACATGGGAAAGCCCCTATAATCACTTTGACCATAGGGGCTTTGCACATTTAATGCTTTACCGATCTATACCATTAGCGAGCAGAATTTTCACAGCTCTGGTTACCAACGGTACAGGAAGTCTTACATGCAGACTGGCAGGAAGTCTGGCACTCGCCGCATCCGCCCTTCTTCATGGTATCCTTTAAGGTATTGGCATTTAAAGTCTTTACATGCTTCATTGTACAGTACCTCCTTTTTTCTAATATGTTTTTCCAGTATCTTTCTGTGCCCGATCTTGCAAAAAGATCTCCTGTCAGTGAAGGATCAGCCGCAAAGACAGGTATATGAAAGTCTTCGAAAAAACATTACTATCGATAGAATTATAACATAGGTTATCGGGGCTTGCAACGGTGAATATACTGGACTGTAAACATATTTTAGGAGAATATCTTATGGAAACTAAAGTTATAAAACCTTTGCTGCGCTCTCTTTTTCTCTCCTATGTGCTTTCTGCCCTCTTTTTAGGAGTCCTTGCCTTTGCCCTTTATAAGCTGCGCCTTAGGGAAAGCCTGGTAAACCTGCTGATCTTTGCCGTGTATTTTGCCGCCTGCTTCGCAGGAGGATTTTTTACCGGCAGACGTGTAAAAAACCGCCGCTTTTTCTGGGGACTGCTGTCCGGAATGTTTTATTTTCTGGTGCTTTTTGCAGCCTCTTTCGCCATGGATCCCAAAGCAGACATTAACGCCGGGCGTTCTCTTCTGGTCCTTGGTGTATGCAGCCTGGGAGGTACCTTAGGCGGGATGTTCAGCTTCTGATAAGACCATGTACTACAGTTTTGCCATAACATCATATGATACCAGGGTCAAAAGGTCATAAATCCGATGCAAGCTTGCTTGCAGGAGGATTTTTGAACTTGGGACCCGCCAAAAACATGAGTAAGAAGCCATTTTTTGAAGAAAAATGAGCGGATTACGAATGTTTTTAGAATTGCGAGAGTGCAAAGCACGTAGCAATTCGGTATCAGAGGGGTCAAAATACCTTTTGACCCCAACATCATCATATTCAGTCTTTCATGTCCTCTAACAGCTCTGCGGCCAGGAAGACCAGACTGCCCAGAAACACAAAAATATCGCCAAGATTGAATATCACATTTTTAAGACGCTTAAACTCAATAGAAAAATAGTCCACTACATAACCTTTTACCAGGCGGTCATACAGATTGCTGATGGCGCCTCCTAAAACCATGGAAAGGCCGATCTTCTGGGCCACACAGCCCTTTTTTGTAAAAAGAGCCGCCAGTGCGCCTGCAGCTGCAGATGTGACCGCCAGGGGAATACCTTTTACAAGCTGGGGGCGCTCTTTCATAAAGCCAAAGGGAAAACCTGGATTATAGCTTTTATGAATGCGTATAAAACCTTTTGTGCCAGGAAAATCTCTGGGAAATTCTTCAGTGCCTTCCCGTTCTATTTCGTCTTTTATAAATAAGTCAAGAGCGGCAATGCCGCCTGTAAGCCATGGTAAGAACATATTTTGGTCCGTCCTTTCTTGTAAGATCGACTTATGGATACACATTTTCCGTATTTTTCTGCCTGCTTTTATTTTACTATAATCTCCCTATCACGTCCAGTTATACAGGCAATGTTCATAACCCTAAGATCCAGTACATTTCCATGAAACCAAGGGGCAGTACAGCCGCAATATACATATGATCCCCATTTATCCCATATACTTACAACAACACAGCTTTACAGAAAGGCACTTCCATGCCCTCATGCACCTTAAATCCTGCTTCTGAAGAAGTGGCAGACTTTATCTATCGCTTCGGCTCCCTGCAAAATAACCTCCGCGACCCGGAACAATTTCCCTGTGTAGACTATGTGAGCAATGATTATGCCATTTTTTATACTCCTTTAAACGAAGCGCTGCCGGTCTCCCTGGAACGTTATCCTTACTACAGCATCCCCGGTCTTTTTACCCTTTTAGACGACTCTGCCATGGAAGCTTCCGGTATTCTGGCAGCTTTACAGACACCAGCTCTTTCTAATATGGGCAAAGGCGTTCTCGTCGGCATCGTAGATTCCGGCATTGACTATACCAGCCCTGCTTTCAGAAATGAAGACGGCACCACCCGCATCCTTGGGATCTGGGATCAGACACTGCCGGAGGACACTTCTGTTCCGACTTCCGGTGTACCTGACTATTATCCCATGGGCGGTGCTTCTTATGGAACGGAATTTACCAGAGAAGATATTAATTCAGCCCTTGCATCTGATGATCCATTTTCCCTTGTGCCGTCAAAAGATGCCAATGGCCACGGCACCTATTTAGCCGGCCTTGCAGCAGGAAGATCATTTCCCCTGCAAAATTTTACAGGTGCTGCCCCTATGTCAGATCTTGCCATAGTAAAATTAAAGCCCGCAAAGAAATATCTGCGGGACTATTACCTGATCCCCGAAAAAGCAGATGCTTTTCAGGAAAACGATATTATGATGGGTATTAAATACCTGCGGGTCCTTGCAGACCGGTTCCGCCAGCCCCTTGTTATACTTCTTGGTCTTGGAAGCAATTACGGCAGTCATACCGGCAGTTCCCCCTTAAGTCAGGTAGCCCAGAATTACGGGGGATTTTTCGGCATTGCCACTGTGATCGCAGCGGGAAACGAAACAGGGCTTGCCCACCACTACGCAGGAAGGCTTTCCGCTGACACCTCTTATGAGGATGTCGAACTGAGGGTTGGAAAAAAAGAAGCAGAACGGGGATTTATCCTGGAGCTGTGGTCCTCTGCCACAGAACTTTATACAGTAGGATTTGTTTCTCCCGGAGGAGAGCGGATCAACCGCATCCCTATTTTAGCTAACAATGAAACCAGGATCCCATTTTTACTGGAAAACACTACAGTCACTGTAAATTATGAGCTGATCGAAGCAGGAAGCGGCAGCCAGCTGGTATCCATGCGCTTCGAAAAACCCTCTGCAGGTATCTGGACGATCCGTGTATACAATACACAGTTTCTCACAGGAGATTACCACATGTGGCTGCCGGTCCAGAGCTTTATCTCTGATGAAACTGTATTTTTAAAACCAGATCCATCCAATACCATCACTGTACCTGGAAACTCCCGTCTCCCTATTACAGTAGGTGCATATGATCACAGGAATAACAGTATCTACATCCACTCCAGCCGCGGCTACATCAGCAGGGATTCTGTAAAACCGGATCTGGCAGCACCGGGAGTAGACGTACTTGGACCTGCCAATACCTCAGTCCATTCCGGTATCCTAAAAAACACACAGACATTCACCCACCGCACCGGTACCAGCGCTGCCGCTGCTATTACTGCCGGAGCAGTGGCCAATCTTTTAAACTGGGGCATTGTAATGGGAAATTACCCCACAATGAGCGAAGCCTCTATTAAAAGCTACCTCATCCGGGGCGCATCCAGAAATCCGTCCCTTTCCTATCCCAACAGGGAATTTGGGTATGGTACTCTGGACCTGCTGCAGACCTTTCTCAAGTTGCGGGAATAACAGAGAGATCGGTTTACATCTGACGCATCTGAATCAGAGGGCCGCCTTTCTTCTCCAGATAAGGTCTTGTGACTACCACAGACCCAATATTCGGATCTTTTGGTATCTCATACATAATATCCAGCATAAATTCTTCCAGGATGGCCCTCAAAGCCCTTGCGCCGGTCCCACGCTTTAATGCTTCCTCTGCGATCCAGGAAAGGGCATCATCTTCAAACACCAGCTTCACCTCATCCAGCGCCAGAAGCTTCTCATACTGGAGCAGGATAGCATTCTTTGGCTCCTTTAAAATACGGATCATCATATCCTTATCCAGCCCCTTTAAAGTAACAGTCACAGGCAAACGTCCTAAAAACTCCGGTATCATGCCAAAGGTGCGCAGATCTTCATTGGTCACATGGCTCAGGATATCAGGATCATTGTCATAGCTGTCTTTCAAAGCAGCTCCAAAGCCCATGGAAGACTTCCTGGTCAGGCGCTCCTTAATGATATTTTCCATATCAGGGAACGCGCCGCCACAGATAAACAGGATATTATCCGTATTTACAGTAGCCATAGGTGTCATGGCATTCTTCTGGTTGGAACCTACCGGCACTTCTACTGTACTGCCTTCCAGAAGCTTTAACAGCTCCTGCTGCACAGATTCGCCGCTTACATCCCTGGTATTGGTCTGCTTTTTCTTGGCTATCTTATCAATCTCATCAATAAAGATAATACCTTTTTCCGCACGCTTTACATCATTTCCTGCAGCTGCTAAAAGCTTGGAAACAACACTTTCAATATCATCGCCAATATATCCGGCCTCTGTAAGGGAAGTAGCATCCGCAATTGCCAGAGGCACATCTAAAAGCTTTGCCAAAGTCTTTACCAGATAGGTTTTTCCGCTTCCTGTAGGTCCGATCATTAAAATATTGGACTTTTCGATCACAACACCATCCGGATCCGTTCCGCCTAAAAAGGCACGTTTATAATGGTTATAAACCGCCACAGCCATAACCTTCTTTGCCTTGTCCTGGCCAATCACATATTCATCCAGTTTTCCCTTGATAATATGGGGTGCCGGAATATCCTTCATAGTCAGCTGCTTTTCCGAATCCTTCTTCTTTTTTAATTTCTGCCGCTGGGGGATCTCATTTACCGGCGGCATCTGGGTGAGATCACTGAAATTCATGCCCACATAAGGCATATTTGGCATATTTGGCATTTTAGAAAAATCCATACCGCCTTTTGTCACTGTATCAAAAGCCTTCTGCATACAGTCATGGCACAGGCACATGCCACCTGGCATAGTTATCATCGGTCCCGCCTTGCTCTCCGGTCTGCGGCACATGTAGCAGATCTTTTCGTAATTATCTGCATTATCACTGCTGCCATGAGCAGCCTTATCTTTATCCTGACTGCCATGGGCAGCCTTATCCTTATCCTGAATATCCTTCAGGTCTTCATCTTCAAAATTCTTATCTTCCACCATTTTTCTCCTTACTGCTTGCCACTTACCACAGATCCCGGCAGTCCGGTCAGTGTTACAGGGATCTGTATTTCCTTATACTGGCCATCTTCCTGGCGCTGTACCAGCAATTCTATGGTTTCGCCTGTTTCATAACCTTTTAAGAACTTCTGCAATTCCTGCATGCTCTTTACAGTCATTCCATCTAATTTAGTAATAATATCCTTTTCCCTGAGCTGGGAATCAGCTGCCGCTCCGTCTTTCAGTATCTTGTATACATAAACACCCTTTGGCATACCAAAAGCAGCTGCTGCATCCTCATCCACAGTAGTTCCCTGTATTCCCAGATAGCCCCGCTTTTCTTCCGCGACCTCAGAACGTGTTTTCCTGTTCATCAGTTCATCTAAAATATCCTGAACACCGGAAACAGGAATGGCATAACCAATGCCTTCTACCTCTGTAGATGAATATTTAGCCGCATTAATGCCAATAACCTCTCCCTTCATATTCAGGAGAGCACCTCCGCTGTTTCCAGGATTAATAGCTGCGTCTGTCTGAAGCAGCACTCTTGCATTACCATCGGAAGTCTTTATTTCCCGGTTCAGCGCGCTTACATAGCCTACTGTAACAGACTGTCCATATCCAAGGGCATTTCCAATGGCGATCACTCCCTGACCAACCTTTAAGCCATCTGAATCTCCCAGCCTTGCAACTGCTATCTTCTCTTTCGTTTCCTGTGGAATCTGATCCAACGGAACAGAAATAACTGCCAGATCTGTATCTGTGTCCGTTCCCTTTACAGCTGCATCTACTGCTGCATCATCCACAAAGGTGATCTTTAAGGACACTGTATCCTGTACCACATGATTGTTAGTAACAATCAAAAGTTCTGTATCGTTTTCCCCGATAATAATACCGGAGCCGCTGCTTGGCACTTCATAGGACTGGCTTCCGCCTCCAAAAAACCAGCCAAATCCAAAATCCGGCATCTGGTAAACTGCTGTACTGGCAACTGCCACTACCGCAGGCATGGCCTCTTCTACCACCTGTGAAACATCTGTAGCCGGTGCCGGGACTGCTGGCGCTTCAGGAAGGATCCCCGGTACATTTCCACCTGGAAATGGCTCAGGCAGCAGTTCTTCTCCCTGTTCAGGCAGTTTCTCATCTGATGAAACAATGGCAAAAAACTGGGAAACCATTCCGGAAGATGCGATCTGTACACCTGTCATCACTGTTCCTGCCACAGTTCCAAAAAGGACTGCCGAAAGAACGATCCATGCCGTCTTTTTCAATAAACTGTTTTTCCTCATGTATGTTCGTCTTCCCTTCTTAAAAAACTAACGGACATGTCACCTGAGGGTGACATCATCATTTTATACTGAATCTATCATTTCAGCAAGTGCAGAATATGGAAGTAAAAAAAGAGATCCCGCAGACCATACTTTCGCGGAATCTCTTCATTTATCCTTTACAGCCCAGACATATGCCGGTCTATAACATCTATTCTCACACTCACATCAGGCTGCCGGTACGATCATCGCTCCCGGACCACCTGTATTCTCTTCCTGAATGCTGTTTTCAGGGCTGAACTGTGAAGCTACTGTTGTCTCACGGCTTCCAGGACCAACTGCTTTGGTTGCAGCCTCTGTTGTTGCCGCTTCTGTAGCAGGTGAAGGTGACAAAGTACCGCTTGGAACTGTAGGCTTTAAACCTTCACTGGATTCTCCCGGATGAGGCGCCTTTGTGGTCTCTCCCGGATGTGCCTGGCTGGTCTCACCTGGATGCAACGAGCTTTCAGAGCTGTGTCTGCTGGTCTGTGGAATATAATCTTCCGGCGGATCGATCACATTTCCATCCTCATCTGTTTCATACTCAAAATCAGTTTCGCCGTCAATGATGCTCTCATCCACAGCTGAGGTGCTTTCATTGTTCGTATCAGAAGAAGAGCTGCTTTCTGAATTATCCTTCTGTGTACTCTTTTCATCTGTTTTGGCTTCTGTTTCCTTTGGAGTATAACCACCACCGGTTCCAACATCACCAACTGGCTTTCCTTCCTTGTAAAGACCTGTGTCAGATGCGATCTGTGCACTGATCTTCTTTACCATATCACTTGGTGTGTAATTCTCATCATTAAAGAGGAACTTATGAAGAGAGATCACGTTGCTCTCCAGTGTCTGCGGGATAACACAGTCACCCTTTTTCCCCATAGTCACATCACTTCTTGCCTCAGGGAATCCTGCTGTCTCTCCAATATGATAACGGGTCAGGTTCTTTGCTGCCGGGATCACATCATCCAGAGTGACACTGCTTAAGATCTGTGGGAATACAACTTCCATTACATTATTAACAACTGAGAAATTTGCCTTTTTAAGCTTGTCAAAGCTTAACTGGATGATCTTTCTCTGACGTTCAGTTCTTGCAAAGTCTGTATCCATTTTCCTAAGACGTGCATAGGCAACTGCCTGGATGCCATCTAAATGGTTTGGTCCGGCGCTCTTTAACTGGTAAGAACCAACACCGGTAGAATTTACAGTCTCTGTAATATAGGCATTGATATAGTAGAACTCTGCCTTGCTCAGCTCTACGTCCACACCGCCTAAAATATTAATAGCATCTGCCACTGCCTTCCAGTTAAAGGTAGCATAATCATCAATCTCCAGATCCAGGTTCCTATTTAAGGCCTCTACTGCCTGCTTTGGACCGCCTCTGAAATATGCCTGATTGATCTTATTATAGCCGTTCTTATCATCCACGTTCAGATAAGTATCCCTGAAAAGGCTGACTAATTTAATCTCGCCGGTTTCCTGGTTGATATTGCAGATAATGATAACGTCGGACATATTTCCTTTTCCAACAGAACTGTCACGGCTATCCACGCCAAACAGTGCTACCGTCCAGTAGCCCCTCATTGCCTGCTCTTTTTCCATGGAAATATAGGGGTTAGTCATATCTGCCTTATTAAACTCTGTATCTGTCTGCATCAAAGACATCATACGCTTTCCATACCAGCCTGCGCCGATAAGGGCCAGGGCAATGATCTCGGCCACAATAAAAATGATAATCGTCCTTAAACGGCTCTTTCCGGCCCCGGCAGCTGTCCTGCTGCCTCTTCCTGTACTGCCTCTTCCTATGCTTCTTCCTGTGCTGTCTGTCCCTGAAGTTCTGCCTGTGCGTCCGGAAGACGGGTATTTCCTTCCTTCTTTTCTGCGGCTGCGTCCTCTTTTCAGTTCGTCATCCGTCTCAAATTCGTTGTCAAAATCGTGATTCATGTACATTTCCTCATTGTAATGGTAACGGTTTTCGCTATGCGCTGTATCAGTGATCAGTAGGCATTCTTATTAATAAAGCCCTTGAATATAGTCAGGAACATGATCTTAAAATCAAATCCCAGACTCCAGTTTTCAATATAATACAGATCGTGTTCGATCCTCTTTGTAATAGAAGTATCACCCCTGTAACCATTGACCTGTGCCCATCCTGTAAGACCCGGTCTTACCTGGTGCTTGATCATATAACGTGGGATCTCTTCCTTAAACTTTTCTACAAAAAGAGGCCGCTCCGGTCTTGGGCCTACCAGACTCATATCCCCGATGAGGATATTAAAAAACTGAGGCATCTCATCAATGCTTGTCTTTCGTATAAAACGTCCAACCGGAGTAACCCGTGGATCATGTGGAGTAGTCCACTGCTTTTTCTCCTTGTTTGGATCCTGGACTTCCATGGAACGGAATTTAAACATTTTAAAAGGACGGTTGTGCAGTCCGATGCGCTCCTGACTGTAAATGACCGGTCCCGGAGAAGTGATCTTGATCAGTGCTGCTGTGATCAGCATAAGGGGTGAAAACAGAGTGATTCCAAAGAGTGCCCCGAAAATATCCACACAACGCTTTACCGTAGCATTAAATACATTGGTCAGCGGCACATGGCGGATATTGATCACAGGAAGTCCCTGAAGATCTTCCATATAAGGGATCGTAGGGATAATATTATTGTAATCCGGAATAAATTTCGTATGCACGCCGGATTTTTCACAGGCTGCTACGATCTGTTCCAGATTTGCGTACTCACCGATACTTAATGTAATAACGATCTCATCTAATGTATTGGCAGCAAGAAATGTCTCCAGATCGGAGATCGGTCCTAAAACCGGGATCTTCTTATAAACATAGCCTGGATCTTTATGGTCATCCAGGATCCCCTGGATGTGGTATCCCCATTCCGGATTTAAGGATACCCGGTCAATAAAACCTTCTGCCGCACGGCTGTAACCGATCATAAGCACATGCTTCTGATTATAGCCATTGGTACGCAGAGAGCGTAAAAACAGACGGATCGCCAGTCTCTCTCCTGCCAGAAGAAGAATATTCAAAGCAAAAAACACCAGGAGCATTCTGGTCGAGAAATACCCCAGATGAACAATAAAGCTTCGTCCGCCGAAAAGGATCAGCGTAAAAAGCATCAGACCGATCACATTTGCCTTACAGATATTGGCAAATTCGACCCGTCTTCCCTGGATGCGTTTGGGTACATACAGGTGAAAGCAGCCGTTTAAGATCAGATAAACAGGAACAATAAATATAAGAGCCACAAAATAAGGCCCCGGCTCAAGGGTGGCCCCCCTTAAAGGCACCACCTTACCGCTGACGATAATAAACCACGCCAGCACATAGGCTGCTGCTGTCACCACTGCATCCAGAAGCACCTGAACATGGTTCAGGCTTTTCTGGTTATCTTTAATCATTGTATATCACCTTTTGTTGGATTCCTGGTCCGCTCATTTTCCCGGTCGGGGAAAATAGCTGTTCATTCAAAACATTATACATGATACATTCCCATTATTCCATAGCTTTTCTCTTAAAATTATAATAAAATTTGTGCTTCTTGTTTTCATGAATGATGGAAACAAGAAGATGTAATGGCTGAACTCACAATTTTGCCGCCTGTCTCGCCAAAAATTCCCGGATATACAGCAGGGTTCCGGTACATAACCCCCACTCAATAGCCAAATAATTTTTCAGATGCTTCTTATCATATTTCACTTTTCTGCACTGTTTTGCAGTTTTAAATCCCTCTTTTAAACCGTCAATGTAATCCTTTCCAAAGCCGATCTTCCTGAAAAAAGCATATTTTACCAGGATTCCAAGTCCCAGGGGAAGACTGTTTAATACCAGCTGGAAAAGAGGCATGTTTTTATAATTCAGATACACATTATTCCTTGCTGCCAGCCGCACCTTAAAGGAATTATAGCGGGAACCGCTGGTGCCGCTTCCTACATGATAAACGACCGCTGTGGGGCAGTAAATATTATCATATCCATAGATACGGGCCCTGTAGCCCACATCAATATCTTCCAGATATGCAAAATGCATCTCATCAAAATAACCGATGGTCTCAAATACCTCCCTGCGGTAAATAGCAGCCCCAGCACAGGCAGAAAATACCCGAAAGACTCTGTTATAGCCGCCGGAGGGCCGTCCCACGCCCCTTTGAAAAGCCCATCCCATAAGAGTATACATATCTCCCGCATCATCCATTTTGCTGTGGTCATACAGCTGGATCATCTTGCTGCTGACAGAAAATATCTTCGGCGAACGCTCAATGGCCTTTATCATTTCCCCGATATAATGGCAGTCCGGCTCCGTATCATTATTTAAAAGGATCACATAAGGTGTTTTTGACGCCCTGATCCCCACATTGACAGCTCCGGAAAATCCGGTATTTGTCTCAAGGAAAATACTTGGGATCTCATGTTCCTTTAACCATTCCACACTTCCGTCCCCAGAGCCATTATCCACCACCAAGATCTCAAAATCCCGGCAGATCTGCATCTCCAGCGCCTTAAAGCATGGCTCCATAAACTTAAGTCCGTTATAATTGGGAATAACCACCGTTACTTTCGCAGCATTACTCATCACTGTTTTTCTCCTCAGGTGCAAACTTGTCGTAAACAGACAGGTCGTATGGCTCTCCGATCTTTTCTTTTAAGAGATCGCGAAGAGCAAAATTGGACTTTCTAAGGGTCAGGTTCGGGTTGTAGTAAGGATCACCATTTTTAATGATATCCGGCCACTTCTTAATGAAAATAGCCACCTCCCTGTTAAATCTGGCCACCTTCTCCGGTGTATCTTCCAGACCTCTGGACTTGGACTCATAATGGTAAAGGGTTGCATAAGGTGCATACACTACCAGTTTTCCCAGCGCCCGCACTTTCATGCAGTAATCAATATCATTAAAGGCAACTGCCAGCTCGGTACTTAAACCGCCAACTGCCTCAAACACAGACTTTTTAGTCATTAAGCAGGCCGCAGTAACGGCGCTGTAATCCTGGGCGCACATTGCCCTGTGGAAATAGCTGTTTTCCGCCTTATGAAGACCGATAAAGGTATGTCCTGCAATACCGCCAAAGCCAATAACAACGCCTGCATGCTGGATGGTATCATCTGCATACAGCAGCCTTGCGCCTGCAATGCCAACGTCCTCTCTCTGGCAGAAACCAAGCATTTCCCGTATACTGTCAGGCTCCAGCAGCTCTGTATCATTATTCAGAAGAAGCAGATATTCGCCCTTTGCAAAAGATGCGCCGAAATTATTGATAGCAGAATAATTAAAGCCCTCTTTCCAGGTGACTACATGGAACGCCGGATGCTTTTCTTCCATTTCCTCATAATAAGCAAAGGTCTCCGGCTCTGTACTGTTATTTTCCACAATAATAAATTCCAGGTTCCGGTAGGTAGATTTCTCTAAAATAGAGCGGACGCACACATCCAGATCCCTGCTGTGATCCTTATTGGGGATAATAATAGAAACTAAGGGTTCCCCCTTGATCTTAAAGGTAGTATGGTAAATACCATAATCTACACCCTTTTCCACTTTCTCTGCTGCAATTCCCATACGCTCATAATGAGCCATAATGGCTCTGGCTCCCGCCTCAAAAGCATACATCTTGCTTTCCGGGTTGCTGGCAGTTGATCCCTGATGGCAACGCCAGTGATATAGCACCTGGGGAATATGGACGATCTCTTTTGCCTGTTCTGTGCAGCGGAAGATAAAATCATAATCCTGCGCCCCGTCAAATTCCTGTCTGAAGCCGCCCACCCGGTCCAGTAATTCCTTTTTTACAACAAATAAATGACAGATATAATTTACACTGGTAAGCAGATCCGGGTTGAAATCCGGCTTAAAATGGGGATCAAATAAGGCTTTTCCATCCATATCCAGCTTATCTTCATCAGAATACAGCACATCACAGTCCGGATGCTTGTTAATAGCCTTTGCCACCTCATAAAAAGCCTGGGGCGGAATGGTATCATCATGGTCTGCCAGGATCACAAAATCACCGGCTGCCATAGAAAGGGCCCCATTGGTATTTCCTGCAATGCCACGGTTTCCCCCTAATATCTCATAATGGATACGGGGATCCTTTTCTGCATATTTTTTCAGAACCTTTTCCACATCCTGACCTCTTGGGCTGCCGTCTGCAATGCAGACCTCCCACTGTCCATAGGTCTGGTCCAGAATAGAGTCTAACATTTCCTTCAGATACCGTTCCGGTGTTTTGTATACCGGTATCACCACGGAAAATAAAGGCTCATACTCAAAATGAGTCTCCCTCTGGGCCTTTAAGTCTTCTTCTGTAGGCTTTGTCAGGTCATACCACTCACCGTAGTCGTAATCATTGTCCAGTCCCTGGATCTTGTGACAGGACTTTTTAATAAGGGCACGAAGACCATTTTCCTTCCAGAAATCAAGGGCAACGTGGACTGTTTCCATGTTCATCAGATCCTTGATCTTTTCCATGCGCTTATGGGCCACACTGGCTCTCTTTGTGATCAGTTCTTCATTATATTTGATCTTTGCCTGTCTGCCGTCACAGCGGATCAGCAGCCAGTAACTTTTTCCCCGCTCATAAGGAAACTGGATATCAAAACCAAATTCCCGGTCGATCACTTTCTTAAAATAAATCTGGCTTACATCATCTCTTCTGGTAGAGACCATTTTGCATTTCACCGGCTGGTGATGTTCATCCTCTACCCGGAAAGTGACCTTGCTCTCCGGTGACTTTCCCAGTGCCCAGCCGTTTAATGTGATCGAATTTTCACGGATACGGACCACATCTACCTTATACTTCATTTTCCTTACCGTCCTTTGTATCTACGTCCTTTGTATCTACGTCCTTTGTATCTACGTTCTTTGCATTTACGTCCTTATTAGCATTTTCCCTTTTCTGGTCAAAATTCAGTCTTTCTTCTTCAATGACCAGAGGACGCTTCATCACACGCTGGTTGATACTCATAATATACTCACCCAGAAAACCAATGAAAAATAACTGGACAGAGCCTAAAAACAGCATTCCAATGAGCATTGGCGCCATACCTGCCGGGAAACGGTCCCACCAGATCAGCTTCATTACCAGATAAACCAGTGCAATGATCATACTTCCTGCTGCGCAGATACCGCCGAAAATAGTGGCCAGACGAAGTCCCTCTTTTGTATAAGAAGTAACACTTAACATAGCCGCATCATAAAGACGGTAAAAGTTGTTGTGTGTCTTACCTGCACGGCGTTTTGGCTGCTCATAAGGGATCTCCTTGCGCTTGTAGCCAAGCTCTGCCACGATACCACGTAAAAATGGCGTTGGATCATCTAATTTACGCAGGATCTCAATAAATTCCCTGTCATAAAGGCCGGAGCCTGTGAAATGCTCGATCTGCTCTACCTCTGACATCTTTTTAATGACCTTATAATAACAGGTACGAAGCCAGTACATAACCTTATTTTCCTTGCTGCTGGTCTTAATACCGATAACGATCTTATAGCCCTTTTCCCATTCATGGACATACTTTGGTATCATTTCTACCGGATCCTGGAAATCCGCTACCATTTCAATCACACAGTCACCTGTCACCTGAAGCATGCCATAGTAGGGGGAATTAAACTGACCGAAGTTTCTGGCATTAAAAATAGCCTTTATCTTCGGATTCTGCCTGCAAAGCTCCCGGATCACATCACGGGTGCCGTCAGTGGAATCATTATCAATAAATACAAGCTCATAGTCATACTGGGGCAGCTCCTTCTCTATAATATCGGTAACTGCCTTGCTGATAGGGCCTGCATTTTCCACTTCATTATAACAGGGAATCAATACACTGATCTTTTTCATAGGTTTTTGTTCTCTTTCTCTTTTTTCATCATCGTCTCAATGCCTTTACGGAAGGTAAATCTTTCCTGCCAGCCACCGGTAAGCAGCATAAGGCGGGAAATATCCGGCTTTATGGAAAGCGCGCCTTCTTTTGCCTGGACAAAGGTGCCATATTCCAGCTGGCCTGCGCCGCCGGCAATGGTATGGATCTCCTCAACAAAGTCCTTTAACACCCTGGTGTCCCTGCCTGCAATATTTACGATCGTATTTACAAGTCCGTTTTTCTTAAACCCTTCCTCTGCTGACTGGGGCAGATGTGTATACAATTCATATACAGCTTCCACTGCATCATCAATGTACATAAAATTCCACTGATGCCTGCAGGCGCTCAAAGAAACCTTGTTTCCCGCCGGAAGCTCCCGGACCAGTGTGGAAATAATAGACCAGGGATGATCCCCTGTTCCATATACACTGAAAAAGCGCAGATGCACATAATGGAGTCCCAGGTCTGTGCAAAGAGGTGCTGCTTTCTGGTAGAACTCCCATTTTGCCTTTCCATACTGGTTTACAGGATGACAATCAATATCCTCCTGCATAAAACCGTCTGTCAGGCCATATTCCACTCTGGAACCGGCATCCATAAACATGGTACAGCCAAGCTCCTTTGCTGCACGGATGCATTCTAAAGAACCGGCCACATTTTTTGCCTGGACCTGTGGCGAGTCGATCTCCTGACGGTTTACACCGCCCCAGGCAAGATGAAAGAAAGCATCTGCCTGTCCGATCTGGCCTATGCAGTCCATTACATTGCTTAAACCACAGGAAACCATATGAAGTTTTTCATCCTTTGGAAGTGCCTCTAAATGGCTGGACTCCGGACGCACCAGTGCAAAAACCTCTGCCCCTTTCTCCAAAAACAGTTTCGCCAGATTACTTCCAATAAAACCAGTAGCTCCTGTTATGACTATTCTCATTCCATTTCCCCCTAAACCATTTCCAGATGATTAGAGCGCATGGCACGTATCTCTATCTTTTCACCAAAACGTTCTCTGATGATCTTTGCGATCTCGTCTGTATAGCCGGGAGCTGTGATCACAATAGCATCTACCGGATGTTCTTCAAAATGATCCGGCGGTACAATAGGCAAATGGGATGCAGGAGCAAATTTGCCATGCTTAAATGGGGCAGAATCAATAATATACTCCACATTTTTCCCAAGGCTGGTAGTAGCCGCCAGGGTAAAGCCCTGATGACTGGCACCCCACATACATACCTTCTTGTTCCATGCCTTCAAATACTTCATATATGTGTCCATTTCAGAACGCAGGTTTACATAACAATCAAGGAGGTTTTCTGTCTCCATCTGGGGACGCTTGCGCACCACCAGAGATAAGGTATCCCTGTTAACCATAGACGCCTCTAACACTGCAAAGCCGCAGCGCTCCATAAGAGAGGTAAGAGTATCAAAGGTATAATACGCAATGTGGTCACGGATCAGCTCATAATAGCTGCTGTGTTCCATAATATACTCAAAGCTGGGCACAGTGACCAGTCCTATGGCATCATCTTCCAGATTATTCCAGATGGCCCTGAGCATAGTCACCGGATCCGGCTGATGTTCCAGGAAATTAAAGGACAAAAATACATCGTAAAGTCCCCCTGGGATCACTGTATCCTCTGTCTCTGTAAAGCCCTGTACCACATCAATACCCTTGCTCTTTGCCAGCTTCACTAACTCCGGATCATGTTCCATTCCATGGACCTCTACCGGAAATTCCTTTAAAACCTGCAAAAACTCCCCTTGTCCGCAGCCAACTTCAATAAATCGCCTGCCTTCCAGGTGATAGGTCTCTATGAGATGTTTATACTGCTTTCTGCGAAGCTCTGCCATAGTGGTAGAATATCCACCGGCACGGATCACATCCCGGTAATAATCCACAGGCTCGCAGTCAAACTGCACCAGACCACAGCCGCTGCACTGGCATAGATCCAAAGTCAGTCCCTTATCTGCTCCCACATGGTCTGCATCAGGCATATGCTGCGCAGATGCCGGCATATTATCTAATGTAAGAAGCGGGGTCTCCCAAAGAGGAGCTCCGCAGGCAATACAACGTTTCATTTAACCTGTTCTCCTTTTATAGTCTCCAAAATTCCTTCTTTAAATGATACCTGCTGGTGAAAACCAATGGCATTTTTCAGCTTGCTAAGCTCCGGCATCAGGGAAACACAGCCTTCTGCATTTGGCGGCCGGTACCCGAATTCATAGCTTCCTTTTTCACCGCAGATCATAAATAACTCTTCTATATACTCTTTTAAAGGTCTTGTATCTTCTCCTGCCACATTATACACGCCTGCTGCGGCTTTGCCAAGAAGAAGTTTTACCAGTATCCTGGCTGCTTCCCCTACATACAGGAAGTTCCACTGCTGGGTGCATGGCCCCATTTCCATATGTCCGCCGGATAAAAAGGTACGGATACAGGTCTTAATAAGAGACCATGGATGATCACCTGGGCCATATACACTGAAAATGCGGGTATGGATGTAATCCACCCCCAGTTCCTTTGCTGCCTTCGATGCCTGCTGATACACCAGTACCTTATCCTTTCCATATTCAGATACAGGATGACACTGCTGTTCCTCTTTCATCCAGCTATCACAGATCCCATATTCTGCCTGAGAGCCGGAAAACAGGAAACGGCTGCAGCCAAGAGCCGCCGCTGTATAAAGAGCCTGAATAGCGTAACCAATGTTCTTTTCCTGCAGCTTTACATCCTTTCTCTTGTCACTGCCTGCGCCGTCCCAGCCTAAATGAAGCCATGCTTTTGCCTGCAATTCCTCTTTATTGTAAATTTTTTCCAGTTTTTCAATCTCTCCCAGCTCACAAAAGCAAAGTTCCAGATTTCCAATGCTCTCTCCTTTTTGCTCTGCCCGCTGTTTTAAATCCTTAAAAAGCTCCTGTAATGCCCCGGCCCCGGCAGATGCCGGCCGGGATACTGCAAGCACATTTTCCCCATTTACCAAAAGCTCTTTTACAGCTGCCCTTCCAATAAAACTGGTAGCTCCTGTAACGATCACAGTCATAGGATGATCGGTCCTTTCTTAGTTACATCTTTTATTTTTTACATCGCTTAGTTACATCTCTTTTTTACTTACATTTATCCTTTGATCCTTGGAATGATCATATTCTCATCCATTTCCTCATCAGGAAGGAAGGGAGCCAGATCTTCCAATGGAGGAGATACCAGTGTTCCATCCGGCAGACGTTTCGCAGATGACTTAGGCTCAAAGTTCTGATCCGTAGATACAAAGATCTCGCAGATCACAGGTCCTTCCATTGCCAGTGTTTTCTCCACAGCCTCTGCCAGCTCCCCATTATGCTCTGCTCTCACATAAGGATAACCATAGGCAGCTGACAATTTCTCCATATCCGGGAAGCTGAGGTCGCCGCTGTCATATCCAATGCCTATTAACGGCTCACCAAAGAAATTCTTCTGGGTCTGGCGGATGGAATGATAGCCGCCATTGTTGATCAGAAAGATCTTAATTCCCATTTTATGGTGGATAATGGTCTGCAGCTCCTGGATATTCATCTGGATGCTTCCGTCACCAGTTACCAGGATCACATCTTCTCCTTCCCTGGCAGCGCCCATGCTGTAAGCACCGTCTTTTCTGGAAGCGGCCCAGATACCGATCGCTGCCGGAAGATCATATCCCATGGACGCCACTGCTGAATTGGAGATAAATCTCTGTCCCTTTTTAATGATCTGGGCATGACCGCCTACAACGCAGGCAGAACCATTTCCCACTACTGTGATCTGGTCTTCCTTCAAACGGCTGCTGATAGCCTGAATAGCTGCGTATACATTAGCTGCCTTCTCTTCACTCTGGGCCCAGTGCTTCTCCTGTACCACCGGATATTTTTTCTTCCACATAGCACAGGTCTCATTCCAGGTCATTCCCTTAATGCCTTCACCATAAGCAAAGACCTGCTTCTTCCCTGGCTCACTTAAACTATCTGGAAGTGTATCCTTTTCTGCCTCCAGTACCTGATCCAGGCACTGATCCATCACTGCCAGCAGGTCTGCTGCATCTGCATGGACCGGCATATCCACATGTATGGAAGGCTTCTTTAACTCTTCCTCATCAATATCATTTACGATCACATAAGCAGCTCTGGCCCATGTTTTATAGTTATAGCCCACCTGGCGGATGCTTAAACGGCTGCCAATAGACAGCACCAGATCACTGTTCTGGATAGCAAAATTTCCCGCCCGGTCTCCCATATTTCCACCGCGGCCTGTATATAATGGATGCTCATCCCAGATACAGTCCTCACTGTCCCAGCCGGTAACTACCGGAATACCCAGCTTTTCAGCTACCTTCATAAAGGTCTCATGGGCACCAGCCAGACGGATGCCATTTCCCGCATTGATCACCGGGCGTTTTGCCTGACGGATCTTTGCGATAATAGTCTTTGCTGTCTCTTCTGTCACTTTCTCTGGAAGGACCTGGCGTTTTTCCCCTTCGCCCGCTTCATCTTCCGGGATAGCAGGCACATTTTTCTTCTCTGCCCAGCCATTTCCCCCTTTTTCATAATCTTCCGGGTCAAATCCAACAAGCTCATCTGTTTCCACATAAGCGCCCTGGACATTTAAAGGAATATCCAGCCAGCTTGGACCCTTGCGGCCGGAATCAGCCAGATACAATGCCTTTTCCATACAATAACGGATACGCATAGGATCAATGACCATTTCTGAATACTTAGTCATACAGTCAATGGCCTTACAGATATCAAATTCCTGATCCCCCATAGCGCGGATGCCTGTGCCTGACCAGCGGGCTGTGGTATCATAGCGCACCTGTCCTGAAAGCACGATCATAGGGATCGAATCCAGCCACGCTCCCAGCACACCGGTAATGGCATTGGTGCCCCCGGGGCCTGTTGTTACGCAAAGAGCTGCCATTTTATTATGGATCCTGGCATATGCTTCTGCTGCAATGGCACAGGCCTGCTCATGATGATCATAAATACAATGAAGTCCCTTCTGATGTCCCAGTGCATCATCCAGATGCATGGCACCGCCTCCAGTAACCATAAATGCCTGGTGGATACCGGCCTTCACTAACATTTCAGAAATATAATTTGAAACTTTCATCCTCATAATAGTCTTCTCCTTTAAGTCCGTTTACCCATTGATCTATCTGAAAACAAGCATACCACAAAATCCTTAAAAAACATACTGTCTTTTTCCTTAAGGGGGTCCCCTTCTCACCTGTTCCCAGGTGTGGAAACCATGCCCAGACTTACCAGTAACCTTCACTAGAAAGGCAGATCCAGCCTGGTTATAATGACCTACGTAATGCAGACAACAGATCAACAGCCACCGGCAAACTACGATCAACACATTAAAAAGGAGAGATTTAATATTATGAAAAAACAGGCAACATTTCTGGCTGTATTATCCACCGCAGTATTTACTGCATCCATGGCGTTCCCTGCTTATGCAAAAGCAGCAGGCTGGACCGAAGATAACGGCAACTGGTACTACTACGATTCCTACGGAGATCCCCTTACTGATACATGGAAAAAATCCGGGAATGACTGGTACTACTTAAACTCAGACGGGATCCGCGCTTACTCACAGCAGGTAGATGAATACTATGTAAACGACGAAGGTAAACGCGTCACCTATCAGTGGGTCTCCATTGAAAACGAAGACTACTGGAACGAAGATGATGCACCTGAATTCCTCTATTACTATTATGGAAAAGACGGCAAAGCCTTAACTTCCACCTGGGCTTCCATTAACGGCAGCTGGTACTACTTTAACGAAGACAGCATCATGGAAACCGGTTCCATCCAGGTAGATGGCTATAACTATTACCTTGGGGAAGACGGCAGCAGAAAGACCGGATGGGTCCTTTTAGAAGAAGAAACAGATGACCCGGAAGATCTGGAAGCATGGTATTACTTTGATGGCAACGGCCGCCGCGTAGAAAATGAAGTAGATAAAAAGATCGACGGTGCTTACTATACCTTTGAAGACGGAAAAATGCAGACCGGCTGGTATAAGCTTCCTGCTGCTGACAAAAATCCAGCTGAGAAGCTGACTGAAAATTCCGGTTCTGAAAATACCGATGCTGAAAACACAGAGACCGCCACTGGTTCAAACGCTGAAGCTGCAGAAAACAACGGATCAGAGGAAACTGCTGCTTCTACTGCTTCTCTTCCAGCCATCTCAGGCTACAAATACTATGACGAGGACGGAAAACGTGCTTCCGGCTGGCGCACCATTGAAGGTGTGGAAAACATCAGCGAAGACGGCGAATATTTCCGCTTCTACTTTAAAAACGGTACTCCTTACTACGGAAAAGAAGGACTTGAGATCTTCACCATTGAGTCCAAAAAATACGCATTTAACACTGCCGGTGAAATGCAGACCGGAAAGCAGTCTGTAAAAACCTCAGAAGGCGTTTACGCTAACTACTATTTTGATGAAGAAGGTGTTATGAAAACCGGCAAACAGACCATCTATGACGAGGATCTTGGCGAGACCCAGAACTGGCTCTTCCACGCAGAAGGCACAAAAAAAGGTCAGGGCTACCACGGCATCAAAGACAACACCCTCTATGTAAATGGTCTCCGCCAGGAAGCCGACAGGGATCTGCGCTTTGCACCAATGTCCTTAGACGGCATCCGTTACCTGGTAAATGTAAACGGCACAGTCCAGAAAGCCGGTTCAACCTCCAAATCTGCATCTAAGCCAGAGCTTGGCAGCGGATATAAAGACTTCAAAGACGAAAATGAAGTGATCTGGACTGTTAATACAGAAGGTATCATCCAGTAATAAAATCTCTGCCACACTTTATGGCAGGCTATACAGCTTTCACCAAAAAAGGCGCTCCTTTATCATCCGTTCACAAAAAGGAGCGCCTTTTTTTGTGCATTTTGACGAATTTTGAAAAAAATTAAAAACAGGCGGTATATTTTGGGGATTCGCGCGTTATTTATAGTGTAAGGATTTTTTTAAACGAACATTTTACTCAAAGGGGGATTTGTGATGAGAGAACTTGCTGTTTTTTACTGTCCAAAATGCGGATACTACGCCTACTACCAGACTTCACGCCATCCACAGTGTCCCAGATGCTTCTATCCGGATGAGATGCATATGGTGCGTATGCATTACAGGGAATTTATGGACATGGGATGTAAAGAAAGGGACGATTATCTGGCCCTTGAGATCTTAAAGGGCAATCCGTCTTACATAAAACGGATCACCGCACCACATAAGCGTTTCAACAGCCGTGAGATCATTGCAGAAATGAACATTGAGATCATGCGCCTTGACACAGAAAACAAAATACTCAGCGACACTGTCAAATGGATGCATGACACCATCTGGGAAATGATCCGTGAACAGAAGGGCTACACAGATAAAAATGTGGCTGAGATCTTAAACAGCCTTGAAAATGATGATTCGTTGAAAAATCCTCCAGAGGATACAACCACTGCCAAACCGTCTGCCAGTGAGCACACCCATCATTGATCTGGATGAACGTTAAAGACTACGGAGGGATCCCGGCTTATCTGTGATCATATTATCCACCTGGGCCTCTTCGCACTTTTTTAAAGAATAAGCATCATTAATGGTCCAGGCCACAGCCTTCTTTCCAAGACCATGTATCTGATCCACCAGTTCTTTCCTTACCAGCTCGATGCTGATCATAAACTGGTCCGCAGCCACATACTGCCCCGGATCTCCTATATCCCTGGAAGTGATATAACCAGTCTTAAAAGAAGGCTCCAGCGCCTTTACCTTCACTAAAACATTATAATCAAAGGATGTGATCATGCACTGGTCCACCATTTTCTTATCCCGGACCAGCTGTATGACTCTGTCCACAAAATCACCACTCTGGGTCCCGTCTTCTTTTATCTCAATATTTAAGGAGATCTTCCCCTTACAGGTATTTAAGGCCTCTTCCAGAGATGGTATCCTTATGCCTCCAAAGGCCGGTCCCATACTGTCCGCCGGATGAACCGCTTTTATTTCCTCCAGCGTCAGATCCCGGATCTTTGCATCCTTTCCCATGATCCGTTTTAAATTACAGTCATGGAAAACCACCGGCACATTATCCTTTGTTTCATTTACATCCAGTTCGATCCAGTCAGAACCACTCTCTATAGCCTTTTCAAAAGCAGGGAGTGTATTTTCCAGCGCCTTTAAGGAATCTCCTCTGTGAGCCGTAATCTCCACCTGATCGATCCAGGAAGTCCCCTGTGCATATACAGGCATCGTCTGCCCCAAAACCAAACAGGCTGTTACCATACAGACTGCCTTTTTCATGTAATTTATTCTTTTTTTACCTCTTAAAATCATAAAATATCACTTCCTAAGAAAAATTTTCACTTGAAATGCAGGTTCTGATGCCCTATATTAGAATGTCAGGGGCAAAAACATTTTGCCGCCAACCTTATATTTACTAAAGAGGAGCAAAAATGGATATCAATCAATTACTTAATGAACTAAAAGAAACCTATTCTTTTTCCAATGCAACATACACCCAGACACCAGGGGAGACCATGACTGACTTTGTATTCTGCCTGACCCAGGACCAGATCACCCGGTTCATCCAGAAAGCCGGCCGACTGACCTCCATCGTAGAATCCTGCGCAAATATGATCAGCATCTGCGAACCAGGTTTAAAAGATACCTTAATGGCAACTACCATCCGCTGTATAGGAGCAAACGAACTGCATATCCGCACCTGTGATTCCATGATCAAAATGCTGATCCAGTCTCTCTTTGACTAATGGGTAGTATAACACAATTTTTTGCAAAAATGCTCATTGTAAAAAAGCTTTCATAAAACCGTAAATATTTTTAGACATCCCCTTATAAATGATGTACAATATATGTATCTATACTATGCACGATCCATATTCAGTAAACTTGTATACTCATTATAGAAAGGGGATATTTTTATGCAGAAAAAACACTTGCGTATCCTGGCAACAGCAGCCTGTTTAAGTGCAGGACTGGCATTTTCCGCCTATGGAGAAGAGGCCATTTCCTCTGTTCCGCTCTCCTTTAGCTGGGATGGTGCCCCAAAAGGCGGAGAAATGGTAGGCACACTGACCGCTTCTACCACCAGCAAAGCCTTTATTGTAGAAGGAAGCGAATACTTAAAAGATGATGATACCTGGACCTACGGTGAATGGCCCTGCGCTGAGATCGAACTTTCCGCAGCAGAAGGCTACCATTTTTCCAGACCAAACCGCCGTACCTTCTCATTGTCCGGCTGCAATGTCCAGTACAAGAGCGCTGAGATCGACAGTGACGGAAGTACCCTTATCCTGCAGGTCTACTTATCCCGTATCGGCGGTCAGCTTCCAAAGATCACTGACCTTTCCTGGAGCGGCAAAAACGCTGTATGGGACAGCATAGAAGGAAGTGACAGCTACGAAGTATGCCTGAAAAAAGACGGCAAGACACTTGTGACCATAAACTCTAAAGGAACCTCCTACGACTTCTCTGACTACATCAACATTGCCGGCTCCTATACCTTCACAGTCCGTGCCGTCACTACCGCCAGCAACCAGAACAGCACCTGGTCCACAGGTTCTGAACCTTACATCCTCACCTTAGAAGATGCCTGGTACAGTGACAACGGCATCTGGAAACAGGTAGGAAATAAATGGCGTTTCGTCTATACTGATGGCTCTTACCCCACCTTCAGCTGGCGCCAGATCAAAGAAAAATGGTACTACTTTGACGGAAACGGCTATATGGTAAGCAATTGCTATGTAAAATCCCTTGCTGAAAATCTGTATTACCGGATCGGAGAAGATGGTGTGTGGGATGAGACCGGGGATACATACACTCCCAACCGGGCGAAATACACTGTTTATTAAAATAAATCAAAAATATACTGATAAAAAACGAGGATATATACACCATGAGATGGAGTCACTTATTCAGCAGCACAATCCGAAACCGGGGATTTCTATATTATAAAAATGGACATGTAGAAAAAGTCCACAAAGCAGGCAACACTTATACTGGAACCGTAACCGGTTCCAGTTCTCATATCTACCAGGTCACGGTCACGGTAAAAAATGATGTGGTCCGCTCCATGTCCTGCACCTGTCCCTATGCCCAGGGCAGGATCGGTTGTAAACACGAAGCTGCTGTTTTATACATGATCGAACAGGAACCTGAACTGATCCAGGACTCTGGTCCTGCAAAACCCGAAAAGCCGGATCCGCCTTTAAATCCCCTTATTTTAGATCAGCTTATGGCATCTCCCGGAAAATACACCTACTTTCATCCGGAAGAAATGGGAAAGTCCCTTCCCATCACCACTTCCATGTGGGAAAAGGCACTGGATTTTGTGCGTGAAGGCAAGCTTAAATTAAGCAGCATGAACACCACATTTTCCGGAGGATACTACTATTCCCAGGATGATTCCCTGAAGCTGGATATTACCGGCAGCTTTCCCAAATCTGAATCTTCCTACCGGCCAGAAGTCAGGATGACCTGCGATTCCACCCATATCCTCCAATGTAACTGTACTTACAAAGGCTGCAATGCCCATTATGACATTGGATCTCGTTTCGGTGCAAAGATCCCCTGTATCCATGGTCTTGGGCTGTATTATCTTGCAGGTTTAAAAATTAAAAAAGAAAAGCCCGGTGATGCCACTGACCGTGGTGGTCAGGATTTTCTCAGCCGCTTTCAGATTTTTAATATTCAAAATAAGCTTTTGGACATTGCAGACCAGCTTCCTGGAGAAACATTAGAATTAGAGGCCCGGCTTAACGATAAATACTTTGATGGGCTGACTGTTTCCTTCCGTATTGGCACTAAATCCCTGTATATAATTAAAGATCTGACACACTTTGTAGATCAGATGGAGAAAAAGGCTGTAGCCCCATTCGGCACAAAAACCACCTTAAAACTGGGAGAAGAATACCTTACAGAACAGGGAAAACGCTACTATGCTTTCATAAAAAAATACATTACCGAGCAAAACAGATACAATGCTTATTACCGCCATTCACCTGGCCAGTCATATTATGCAGAAGAAATAAAGCAAGAACTTCCTCTCTTTGGCCAGCGCATTGACGATCTGTACGAAGCCATTGGAAATCACACAATAGAGCTGTCCTCCTATGACAGATCCAAAAAGAAGAAAGAAATGCTCACCTGCCACGATGCATCTCTCCCTCTTTCCTTAGAGCTGTCACCTGTGTACACAGTAACAGGCTACTCAGCACCCTTGACAGATGCCAGTGAAAATTCACTGCCATTTGATGAATGTTTCGATGGCATCTGCATAACCGGTTCTCTTCACGAAACCATTAACGGTGCAAATGCTTCTTATTATGTAGCGCCACCTTATTTTAACCGCATTTCCAAGGACCGGATAAAAGAGATTGCTCCACTGGCAGCTATGGCTTATGACGGCCAGCTTCAATTCACCATCGGCCGCCGAAATCTGTCTCAGTTTTACTATAAAACACTGCCATGGATGCGAAGCATTGCAGACGTAGACGAATCAAAGCTGGGCGAAATACAGCCTCTGCTTCCCCCAAAAGCCCATTTTTCCTTCTATCTGGACACAGAAGAAAACAGGATCAGCTGTAAAGCAGAAGTTTCCTATGGTGAGCAGTTCACAGCCCCACTGGTTAAAAGAGAGCTGTCAGAAATATTACCGGAAACCTTCCGTGATCCAGACCGGGAATTTGATGCTGCACAAACCGTCTTAAGCTACTTTCCCTTTACAGAAGCAAATGGCCGTTACCACAGCGAAAAAGACGAAAGTTCCATCTTTGAAATTTTAACTAAAGGCATAGATCGCTTCCTCTCACTTGGCGATGTTCATACCACAGACCGCTTCCGCAGGATCACCATCCGCAAAACACCAAAGCTTTCCGTGGGCATTTCCCTGGATAATGGCTTACTGGACCTGTCTATTTCAGCAGAAGGCATTTCCAACGAAGAGCTGCTGGAAATCCTGAAAAGCTACCAGAAAAAGAAGAAATTCTTCCGCCTGAAAAATGGGGATTTTCTGAAATTAGAAGAGGACGCTGAAGATAATCTTCTCATACTGGAAGGCCTGTTCGATCAGCTGCAGATCTCCCCAAAAGACTTTGTAAAAGGGAAAATGCACCTTCCGGCTTACCGGGCACTGTACTTAAACCGTCTGATGGAACAGTCCGAAGAACTGTATACACAGCGCGACCGCCATTTTAAACAGCTGATCCGTGAATTTAAGTCTGTTAATGACACTGACTTTGAAGTGCCAGAACATTTAAAAGCCACCATGCGTAATTATCAGTCAGACGGATATAAATGGATCCGGCTTTTAGACCACTTTGGATTTGGCGGTATCCTTGCAGATGAAATGGGTCTTGGAAAAACCCTTCAGGCCATTTCTGTCCTGTCTGCCTGCAAAGCAGAAAATGGACACTGCCATACATTAGTAGTAACTCCCGCTTCTCTTGTATACAACTGGTGCGAAGAAATACATCGTTTCGCCCCAAAATTGCAGGCAGCTCCAGTAAGCGGCACCCAGACAGAACGGCAGCTGATCCTTGAAAAACAGGGGGATTACGATATTCTGGTCACATCCTATGACCTTTTAAAAAGAGATATCGATCAGTATGACGCACTGAAATTCGATTTCCAGATCCTGGATGAAGCGCAGTATATTAAAAATCACACTACAGCCGCTTCAAAAGCCGTAAAAGTGATCCATAGTAAGACCCGGCTGGCATTAACCGGCACTCCGATTGAAAACCGCCTCAGCGAACTGTGGAGTATTTTTGATTATCTCATGCCTGGTTTCCTGTATAAATATGAAACCTTCAAAAAAAGCTTTGAGACACCCATTGTAAAAAACAAGGATATGGCTGCATCCGAAAGACTCCGACAGATGACTGCCCCCTTTATCCTGCGCCGCCTAAAAAAAGACGTTCTCCGGGATCTTCCGGAAAAACTGGAAGAAGTACGCTACGCAAAACCGGAGAAAAAGCAGCTGGATCTGTACAACGGCCAGCTGGTGCATATGCAGAAACTGCTGAAAAACCAGAACGAAGACGATTTTAACAAAAACAAGCTGAAAGTACTGGCTGAACTTACAAGGATACGCCAGATCTGCTGCGACCCGTCCCTTTGTTTTGAAGACTACAACGGCGGTTCTGCCAAGCGGGAAGCCTGCATGGAGCTGATCGCAAGCGCAGCTGAAAGCGGCCACAAAATGCTGGTATTTTCCCAGTTTACTTCTATGCTCGAATTGCTGGAAAAAGACCTGAAAGCATCCGGTCTCTCCTGGTATAAAATAACCGGCTCCACCCCAAAAGAAGAACGTATCCGTCTGGTAAAAGCATTTAACGAAGACTCTGTTCCTGTTTTCCTAATCTCCTTAAAAGCTGGCGGAACCGGTCTGAACCTTACCGGTGCTGACATCGTCATCCACTACGATCCATGGTGGAATCTGGCAGTCCAAAACCAGGCCACTGACCGCGCCCACCGCTTAGGCCAGACCAAAACCGTCACTGTATACAAACTGATCATGAAAGACTCCATTGAAGAAAAGATCCTCAAACTACAGGAAGCCAAAAAAGACCTTGCTGATGAGATCCTAAAGGGTGAAAACGGAAACCTTGGAAGCCTTAGCCAGGAGGAACTGCGGGAGTTGATCGGGTAATCTTATCAGCGCCAAAGCTTTATTCTTGCATATCTAATATTTTAAAAGCAGTTGTCTGGAACACTACTTACTTTTTCAGATAACTGCTTTTTGATACATGTTATTCTTTTTCTATTTTATCCACATAAATCTCTGAATTAAGCATTACTCTAAAAGCTGCATTATCCGGATTTACGAAAATCCCCATTTTGCGCCCCTTTCACATTTAAAATGCCATTCGTAATTCTTTTTTGCTCTTCCTCAGATATTCTCCTACATATTTCCTAAAATCCTGATATTTAATCATTTTCAACCCATACAAGATGGTTCGATACCAATATAACGGCAAAATATGCCATTTCTTCATCTTTAAATATTCTCTGCAAAAATATATCTCACTGCAGATATTACAGGTATAGGCAAATGCCTTCACTTTTTCCGTACTGTTTCCATGAAGATGATGGACTGCTTTCACGTAAATTCTCAATTACCCTATCCAATATTTTCTTCGGATTGCTCCATCCATCCTCACTAAAACTACGAATTAATGGAATTAATTCTATTAATGGGTTTATTCCAATATCACCACGCAATGAGCGAACTGCATCAAAATATATAACTTCCGTCTCCGATCCCTCATATATAAGAAAATATTGCTTTCTGACTTCATCTGATTTTAATACTTTTGTTCTCTCTGCAAATGTTCTCTTTTCTCGCATACATTATCCCCTTTCACTAACAGGAAATACCGTACTAAATATCGGAACACCTCCATATCTGCCTTCTAAATAGGCCTTATCAATTTTCTGATCAAATCGTGTATTATATTCTTCCAAAGAATAAATATCACTTTCACCTGAATTTCTTTTATTTACAAACCAGATTTCATCACGTCGCAGCAGATCAAAATCCAATAGTCTCGACTCATGGGTTGTCACTATTAGTTGTATATTTCTCTTTGCCGCTAATTGCAAAAATGTGTCTACAAATTTATACGTTAAACTTGGATGCAGACATCTGTCTAATTCATCTATCACATATGTCTTATTCTCTTCTGAAAGCAAAACTACTAATAAATCCAAAATACGTATTGTTCCATCCGATTCCTCAGATATATTAAATAAAACATTTTCTTTTCCATGAGAAAACTTTATCGTCTTACACTCAACTTTCTCATTCCTATCTATAGTCAGTATGAAAAAATCTTTTGAGGACCGCATTACAACGCTAAATCCCTTAGCATTCTCATCATTCTTCATTTCTACCGTTTTTTTCTCAATTTCCGAAAGTATACTCTCACGAATAGCCTTTGGAATATTTCCTAACACTTTCTCTGGTGCCACATCTACCATTTTAAAACCTGTAATACCCGTTCCAAATGCAGAAATCATTCTGTAAATTTCTTCAACATTTTCGCTTTCTGCCAAATATGAATAATCTGAGATCAAAGTATTTGGATAGTTTATATCCAGATTAACCTTTATCCATCTGTAAACATCTTGGAAAACAGCTGCTTCATCATATTGTTGATACAATGTTTTTTTATTCTTATTCATAATAGAAAGGAATAATACTTCACTATCTTCCTGAATATCCTCAGCATACATTTTCAATTTTTCAATTAATCCCTTATCCCGCAGTGTATCTCCTATTTCAAACGTTCCATCTTCAATATTCCTGCTAAAAATCAACTTTTCTCGATTATCGCTTGTAAGCTCCACCAACCATTCTGAAATATATTTGCCTTGGTTTAAAATCGTTTCAAACCCATACGCAAAATATTTATCTCCCAGCATGATTTCTACTTCAAAATAGCTTGCCTTTTCCCTATTTGCCTCATCTACTTTACAATACATATCTGTGTATCCTACAGGGAATCCAAATAAAACTATTCGCCTCATGTAATCCATAGCTTTCACCAGATTGGACTTTCCTGAAGCATTTGCCCCATAAATTGCTGCAAATTTTAATAACTTTATTTTTTCATTATCATATACATGTTCTTTTTTATTCCTTACTTTTCCTGCAATCATAGAAAACTCTTCTGAGCCACCGTCTTCTCTTTCAGCAAATGACAAGAAATTTTTTACATTAAATCTGATCAGCATGATTTCTCCCTTTCTCTTCTAGTTAAAAGTTATTTTTTCGTTTTTATTATAATATTATAACCATTTTTAGCCATAAATTCTACTGCAAATGTGATTTTTTCACTTTATTTTATAATAAAAAATAGAACCCAAAAGTCTAATTTAAAACTTTTGAGTCCCACATATACTCATACATCTATAATAAGTCTTTCCCCAACTGCATTATAATCACTTTTGGAGATTTTCTTTAAAACTTTTGCAGCTTGTACTGGATTTTTCTGATATAATGCCTTTAACAAAAACAAACTATTATTGCATGTAATTCCACAGGCACTTCCTATCTTTCTGAGGAACAGATCATCACAGACATAAACGGCCTTTTCTCGTTTTGCTAATATCATTGCATCAATTTGATTCCTAGATAATTTAAATACCGAACGCAGCCGATCCATATCGCATCCCTCCAGAAACGGAAATTCCAGTACCTCTTGATCTGTAACACTGCATTGTTTAAAATTTACTGCAATCTTCAGAATTCGTTCCCATCCATCTACCTCTTCTAAATCAGGTTTAATCAGAATAATCTCTCCATCCGCCGTCTTACTTACACTTCCTGGTGAGATAGCTTTCATCCTTTTTTCTTCTTCCAATCGATCTCGCAAAAATGTAATCAATGAGTCTGGTACTAAAATATTTTGCCATGATAATAAAGCTATATCCACATTTATCCATGTGCTCGATGTTCTGTTTCGAGAAATATCCGCGGTCCAAAATAAAACCAACTTTCTTATATCCATATCCCTGTGCCTTATTCAGCATCAGTTTGAGCTGCGATATATCTACAATACTACCCGGATATTTTTCATAGAATAAGGGTTCCCGGTTATTCACATCATATCCCACGGCATAGTTAAATACAGGAAATCCTATATCAACCTTGGGCTTTCCATACTCTACGATCTCGACATCACCAGCCTGGCTGTTTTTGTTTGTGGAATCGTAGGATATATATTTTTTTTCACGATGATTTCTGGAACCGTTCCATTCATTCAGAAAACCGGCATTCTGATCTTCCGTGACTGACTGGAGAAAAGCAGAAACTGTAGAATCGCTGTATATCTTCATATTTTGTGTAAACAACGGGTGATTGTAAGCGTAATCCGGATAATACTGACTTGCATTATCTTCTGTAATTATGGAATACACTGCAAGATCCAGAAAAAGACCAAGATCACGATCCTTGAAATACATTCCCAGTATTTCTTCCAGTTTATAGTCCTTTATAATCTTTCTCATCACAATAAAAGCACCGGCACGCAGACAACTGCTTCTTGTGCTTCGGTAATCAGAGATTGGCAGCTCTGCATTTGGAAAGTACGTCAGATAGTTCTGGTTTGGCCGGAACATATCCGGCTTTTCCTTCGAACGTTTCCCTATAGTCGCACGCTTTGGATATGTGAACTTCTTTTCCCATATATAAAATATAACCTATCCAGCGTTATTTTTCAGTTATATTATTTTTTCTTTCCTTCCACCATATAACCGCCCATGCAGCTGCTCCGACAACAGAAAGACAGATTCCCGCCTTCAAGCCCGGAACATGATACCTCATCTCAATGGTATTTTCGCCATTTTCTAATGGTAAGGACATCATACAGTTACCAACCAGTTCCGGCTTTATCTTCTTCCCATTTACCTTAACAGACCATCCCTTATCATAAGGAACGGATAAATATAACCGGTCCAGATTCTGGGGATTCTTAACTGTTCCTGTAATAGAGCCATCCTGGATCAGCAAGCCATCTTCCCTTCTGTCCTGGATTTTTTGTATCACCTTTTCCAGCTCATTCAGATCAGTATAATAAAAGCAGGCACTTTCCACCCGGTTTTCCATATTGTCACCATCAATATGCACATGAGTAGAAGGTGCATCCGGCTGCTGAGGAATATATACAACTCTTGGACAGAGCCAGGTATTGTAAAGAGTCACATACTGATCATCTACATAGACCTTACCACCATCCTTATCCTTCATATTGAAATATCCATATACCGGATCATCCATATGCTTCACATCATAACCTACCGTATTGGAATCTGCCTTTGGCTCTGCCTCGATTCTTTTATTTACCTGTACATTTTGTCCTGACAAATAACTAAATAGCTGATTCTGGTACAAGAACTCATCCTTTTCCTCTGAATCCGGTAACATATTAGATGACTCATATGTAAATGCCACAGGCAATGCATAAGGGTTATAATACACAGACTTTCCATTTCCCGGTTCAATGTTCTCTAACTTTTTCAATCCAGGAATATCATAAGATGAAAGTACATACTTCACTCCCAGAATACTGTCTGCTCCCAAAACAGATGTATTTACAACATTCATAACATCTCCACCAATAGCATATCCCATCTGTTTCATAAAAAGGAGCTGATTTCGATCTGGATCTGAAGTATAACCGGAAATAGATTTATAATTGTATGCAATTCCCTCATTATAATTGGCAGTCAGTTTATTTCCATCTACATCTCTCGTGCTTGTTTGATTTATTCTGTAAAAGCCTCCATCCTGCTGCTGCAATTGGCCGATCAATTTCATCTCATCTTCCGCATATTGGGTAAAGTGTTCTACTCCACCATCTAAAGTCATGATCAGTTTAGCATTATAGACAAGTTCCGTAGATACAGTGACCGCCATCAAAAATATCACGATTCTTTTAACAGACACCCTTTTCGTCCAGAAAAGAATATCTGTAAAAAGCATTGTTGCAATAAAAGCAAGCACTGTCATATAGACATTAAACGGTTTTCCCAGCGGTTTCACATATTCCATAAAAAATAATACAAGAACCGCCACTGCTGTTGCCTTCCACATCAATGCCCTTGTATTCGTTTCCTGATCTTTAACAGAAAAAAATTCAGCAGCTATCACGATCAGCGTAATGATTCCAATATAAGAATACCGATACCAATAGCTTCCTACTACCTTCAACAGGCTAAATCCCCAGACAAACACCGGAATATAAAATAATGATAATACAAATACGATCAGTATACTGTGAAGAATTTTTTTATTTCTATCAATCTTTTTGCATAACATATAAGCTATACAGCCGATCACAGCCAAGCTTCCGCAATATAAAGAAACACTTCCATATTCACTTCTGGAACCCAATTCAAATCTCTGGATAAAAGAGAAAATATTTCCCCATCCATAGATCCCCAAAATAGGGATCCACTCTACATTGCCTTTTCCATCTGACATAGCCAGCGCTGCCGGAAGAAAAAGAAATGCCCCGATCATTAAAGCAGTTCCCATAGCAATACAATAGCGAACGATATGATCCACCATCTTTTTAATGTTTGATCTTTCAACAGGTGTTATAAGCAGCACCTCATACATAAACCAGATAACAGAGAACAGAAAATCAATAGCAGCGGAATACCAGTTAAACACCAAAGCAATTCCTGCTGCAGCCATAAGAAGTGCCTTTTTATTTTCATTTACAAGCTGGTGTACTCCCAATAAGATCAATGGGAGCATATACACGCCATCCAGCCACATAATATTACTTGCCTGTGCAATATTATACTGCATCATGCCATATCCCAGGGACAATGCCATTACGACTGCAATTTCAAGATTTTTAAAACGATTTCTTAAAAAAATACTGCAGGTCATAGAAGCCATAGACAATTTTAAAATTACTATTACAGTAAAAAATGCCTGCAGCTGATCTTTTCTAAAAAAAGCTACCAGAAGATTAAACGGAGAAGACAGATAATAGGCAAATACAGCTATATTATTTCCACCCAATGTCCGGTTAAAAGTATAGCCTATTTTTTGAGTTCCATTTAACACATCCTTTAAATATGCAAAAAAATCCAGATACTGGATCTGAGCATCCATGATCGCCATAGATCCCTTGCTTCCAAAAGGGACGATCCCCTTTAAATAGCATAAGACCACCATAGAAATGGATGTGATCATAAATACTGCGCTATATAATACTGTCTTTGTTTTCCTTGTCATTTGCAACCCTCTTTTTCATACCTGCTAAAAAGCACTGCAAAGCTAAACCCTTCAGTCTTGCCCGCAGTGCTTTTCTTTATACCACGATCACACCGATCACATCTATATTCACATTTTTAGCCAGTTCAATTTCCTGGGCAATAACAGAATATTTAGAATTTCCTCTCTCCTCTACCAGGATCACACCTTCTGCCTCAGCCAGCTTTCTGCGTGCAGATGCACTTTCCACCAGATTCCGCTCACATACGATCTGTGTCTGTGGAAGTGCTGCTTTCAGATGCCCACATACCTGTTCCATCTGCTTCTCAGATGCCAGACCTGTTACAAACAAAGCTTTCTTTCCCTCTGCATAGTTAGCAGCATTCGCCTCGATCATCTCATAGACCACAGCATCCGGCCAGATCTTATCACCACCGGCAAGACGACGCAGCCAGCTGTCAATAAAGCCAAATACCCGTTTCTCAGGAACAACAGAAAATGCCCCAAGACTCTTAATACGGAAACGATTAACGATCTCCTTATCAGAAGTAACCTTATCTCCCATGATATACATACCGGCTATCACGCATACAGAAACAAATCCACCTGCCAAAAATCCTAAAATCACATACTTCGCAAGTCCCTGTGAAGAACCGGCAACTGCATTTTCAGCTACTGGTTTTTCCAGACCATCCAGACTGGTCTTAAGATCTTTCTCAGATTTCTGAAGAATGGCTATATTATTACGTACAGACTGCTGCTGATCTAAAAGATCCTTATCTACCTGCTCACCGTTTGACTGGCCAAGAAGACGGATCACATGGGATTTCAGTTCAGCTGCAAATCTTCCATGCAGTTCCTCTGCCTGATTTAAAACAGCCTTCAAAACCTGTTCCGTATATTCACTATCAGCCCCAATAACCTCAATATGAAGAATGCCTCTTGCTGCAGCTGCATCCTGCATTGCAAACACAAAGCCTGCTTCACTGTTTTCATACGTCCCTAAACTGTTGCTTACACGGATCGTCTCTCTTACATAACGCTCCTGTGAATCTTTCATTTCCGCTATTTTCTGAATATAATCCCCATTCTCAAGGCCATATTCATACGCCTTTAAAAGACTTCCCATTCCTCGGTCTGTTATATCAGAAATTTCCACCAGTATATCCGCTGAAGAAAACGCCTCTTTATACGGATTGATCTGCATCAAAGGTGCCTCTGCAAGATAATGGTTCTGTTCATCCATACTGTTTTCCAGATTTTCAATGGACGTTTCTATAGCCAGTTTTTCCCTTTCATAATTGTCCAGTTCTTCCTGATAGCTTTCTGTCTGAGGCAGATCCGTCTGCTTTGCATTTTGTGCATTTCCCTTTACCGCCTTATATCCGCCTAAAAGGGCTGCGCCGATCACTGCTGCCAGAAGAAGGATCCGCCATCTGTATAACAATACAAATAATAAATCCTTCAGGTCGATCTCCTGTTCATAGTCCTCTGTGTACATTACGTTCTCCTTTAATATATATTTTCATAGTCACCGTTTTCTGTCATCTGGAACCTTTACCGGTAATAACAATTCCCACTGTCAGCAAAAGGATCTTAATATCCTTTAAAATGCTCCAGTTGTCAATATACTGCATATCAAGCTGCACTACTTCATCAAAATCCTTAATATCACTGCGGCCACTTACCTGCCATAAGCCAGTAAGTCCAGGAGTCATACTCAGACGGCACTTATGCTTTGCTTCATAACGCTCAAACTCATCCACGGTCGGCGGCCTTGTTCCCACCAGGCTCATATCACCTTTTAAAATATTCCAGAACTGCGGAAGCTCATCAATACTGGTCTTTCGGATAAATCTGCCCACTTTTGTAATGCGGGGGTCATTTTCCATCTTAAACATCAGGCCATGAACTTCATTCTTTGCCATCAGTTCCTTCTTGCGCTGTTCTGCATCCTGATACATAGAACGGAACTTATAAAACGTAAAACGGCGTCCATTCTTTCCAATACGGGTCTGCCCAAAAAATACTGGCCCCGGAGATTCCAATTTAATAGCCGGTGCAACAAGAATAGTAGCAACTCCAAGGATCACCATACCAACCAGCGCACCTGCAATATCCAACAACCGCTTCAGGATCAACTGCCTTGTAGAAATAACATTTCTGGCAAAAGTAACGACTGCATATTTTCCTACCTGGTTTAAATTCTTATTTCCATGGCTTAACAGATCAAAGGCATCAATATTTACATCTACAATAACGCCCATCTGCTCCAATTCAGAAACCCATTCCTTTAAAATATCACTCCTGATCCCATCTGTATAAGCAATAAATACTTCATCGATCTCATTATGGATCACATAATCCAGCAGCGTTTCTTTCGAAGCCACCACCGGATAACCCATAAACTCCATACCGGTTTCATCCTTATCCAGAAATACCAGGCCACTGAGCATACGGTTCCATTCCTTATAAGCGATCAGATTGTCGATCAATGCCCCTGCTTTGCCAGAGCTGGTCACAAGCAGCAGATGGCTACTGTATTTGCTGTATTTATAAACACGGGTCATATACTGCTTGAAGCAGATCCTTCCTATATACATAAGGATCGTATCAGATACAACAAAATAACAAAATACCAGTCTGGACAGCTCCGTACTTCTATGCATCGCATAAAGAAGGACGATCCAGCAAATAGACAATGCTATTTCCAGCCTGACTACACTTACCAGTTCATCAAAATAGCCTCTTCTGAAAAAGTGATGATTAAAATTTACAAATACGTTAATTAATATGTACAGCAGGCACATGGTCACTACCAGCCATACCTGGTCTCCATGCTGAAAGGCTCCATATAGTCTTCCATACCGGATCCCGAAAGCCAGAGCACCGCTGCACAAAATGCAGAAAATATCGATCAGCCAGATCAGCATATTTTCCATATTTCTTCGCTTTTGGTACATTCAACTCTTCTCCCCTGTTTTTCTATAACCTGCAGATTACGTCAAAACACCAAAATCTGCGTTAAACATGGGTATTATAACATATATCAGTCAAAAAGAAATGTATATTCCCTTAAATTTGTGTTTTTTTGAAATTAAATATTTCCAGATTTCCCAGATATTTTTCCTTTAAAAAATAATCTTGATTTAGTTTCCGATTCGTGCTACAATCATTGCAACTGAATATTAGTTGCAGTAATTATAAAGGTGGTGATCCATTGTAAATGTCTAAAAAAGATGACCTATTAAAAAAATTATGTCGAAAACCAAGTCCGAAAAACTTCACTACCAGAGAACTTGATGCATTGATGCGTCTGTGTGACTGTGAGAAATTTTCTGGCGGAAGAGGTTCTGGAATTGGTTTTGTACATAACAAAACCTTAAAAATACTACAATTTGACCAGCCTCATCCTGGAAATGAATTGTACCAATACCAGATCAAAAAAACGATACAATTCTTAAAGGATATTGAGGAGATAACAAATAATAATCCTTAAAACAATTTTATAGCTATAAACTGCTGCAGAACTCCCCATATGATCCGCAGCAGCACAATGATGAAATGATGATTCTATATAATACAAATGGCTATTTTCATTCATAAATGCTTTACAGTCCGAATATATTTTTAATACTAATAAATTTTTATTATATGATTTTGATGATTTTGACTGAAAACAGAATACACCATACATACGAGGTATAAATATGAGTTCGATGCTAGAATATAAAGGGTACCACGCATCTGTAGAATATGATGCAGAAGATAATATATTTGTGGGAGAAGTATTTGGCATTACTGATTCTTTAAATTTTCATGGTTCATCCGTAGAAGAATTAAAAGAGATGTTCCATCAATCTATTGACAATTACTTAAGTTTATGCGAAAAAATAGGGAAAAATCCTGACAAAGAATTTAAGGGAACTTTTAACATAAGAATATCCCCTGAAATGCATAAAAAAGCCGCATTAGAAGCTGCCAGGCAAAAAATAACTTTAAACCAATACATTACACAGGCAATCAAACAATCCTTTGAACCAAAAGAACCAACTAAAGAAATGATCATCTACATGCCATATGAATTGAAACAATCAATATGGCATGGGTATTCAGACACAAATCTTACATCACTATACAAAAATGAACCAACATGGTCAAAAAAGGAGAGTTTCAAATATGCAGGAAACTAATGCCAAAATTTTAAAACAACAAATCACGAATACTAATATTAATATATCACAGGACTTAACAAAAAAATTTGGATTGACTGTAAAATATCAGGCAGAATTAAGGCCCCCAAAAAATGAAGAAGAAAAAACCCTTCTGCTTAAAGTTAAATTAAATATTTCTTCTAAAGACGAAGCCCTTAAAATAGAATTAATTGCAAATATTATATTCGAATTAAGCTCCACTCCTGAAGATTATGATAAAATTGCAGAGGAATTTCTTGTTCCAATGGCTAGAGAATCTCTACTCAATTCTTTAGATGATATTTTAGTTTCCATGGGCTATGGAAAATTAGAATTAGCCGCCAAAATACGCTAAATATTTCATTACATCAAATAGTTCCTTTCCTTATTATAATGATTAAAAAACATTTCAATAAGGAAAGGACATTCTTATGATCTTCAATCTTGAACAACAACAGCTTTACACATCCAGATTTCTCAATGCTCTCTCTGTAGAACGTAATCTCTCCACTAAAACACTTCTGGCCTATCGCTGTGATATAAACGGCCTTCTGACCTGGTTTGATTCCCAAAATTTTACAAATATCAATGACTCTTCTATTTCTTCCTATTTTCTGTACTTACAAAAAGAACGCAGCCTGCAGGCAAAATCCATCCGCCGGAAATACGTCGCTTTAGGCCAATACTTCCATTTCTTAAAACTGGAATACAATATCAACGAAATCTTTTTCCGCTTTACATCCCGTAAATTCCACATCCCCAGAAATCTTCCAAAAACCTTAAGCAATCAGGAAATCAAAAACCTTATATCCGTTTCAGCAGCAGAATACCAGGATTCCATTTCCGACTACAAGCGCCGCCTGAACACCCGCAATATGTGTATCATCGAACTGCTCTTCTGCCTGGGACTTCGCATTGGCGAAGCCGCTTCCCTGAACCTGGATGACTACTGCCAGGAAGACTGTACTATCCTGATCCGCGGAAAAGGCAGCCGGGAACGGCTGTTATTCATCTCATCTCCCATTGTATGCCAGAAATTAAACCTGTGGATACAGACCCGTATGGAAATGTCCCCCACTACCACTGCCCTCTTTATCAACCGGTATGGAAATCGCCTGAGCATCTACAGCATCGAAAACATATTTTATAAATACCGCGACCTGTCCAATATCAACCCAAATGCCACACCCCACTATCTGAGACACAGCTTTGCAACCCAGCTTTTAAACAATGGCGCCGGTATACGGGATGTCCAGGAATTGCTGGGACACAGCAGTATTGTCACCACTCAGATCTATACAGAAATCTCCACTGCGCGAAAAAAAGAAGTCTTGATGAAATATAACGGACGGAACCGATTGGGGATGGAATAAACATAATCCCACTGGCATACTGTATATCTTTTGCCAGTGGGATTTCACTTATTACTCTTCTTTTTCGTATTTTTCTATCAGACACTGATGTTCTTTATTATCCTTATCATAATTAATTCCTACAAGCAATATGTTGCCTGTATAATTCAAAATAGATAATGGATACTTACGTTCTTTGATCTGCTGCATCGCAGTCTGCACCTTCTTATTCCATTTCAACTCAACAACTAATGCAGGATAGTCACCTCTATACTCTGGCTTAGGCAAAAAAACAAAATCTGCAAAACCTCGCCCTGCTGGCAGCTCACGAATCGGCTTAAAATAATACTGCATTGTACTCAGGTAAGCAATCGTTAAAACACTGCTCAGGGAATTTTCATTGTGATACTGAATAATTGAAACATACTCACCATGAATTTTTTCAAGCTGTCTTGCAACTGTATCTTCATCCATATTCAATGTAGCATCCAGTAAATTTTCTGATTCTTTCCAAAATCCCAGCATCTCACTCCACGCTTTGCTTTCTACTGCAATCGTCAATTCCTGTCGTATTTCTTCATTCGGTACAAACGCCATTTTCCTGGTTTGATCATATCCTAAATAACCTAAATGGATCATATACGTCAATACGTCATCTTTACTTTGAATATTTAATATATCATTTTTAAACGTTGCAGTATTCACTTTCACTGCTGCACCAGAAAGCATCTCTATAATAGCTGTTTTCAAACCGTCATAATCCATATTAATAAGAGGTACAATCGCCTCATAAGAAGCAGTTTCAGACCAATATGTCATCGCATTATTTTGATGATATTGCAAAAAAGTATTATGGAGTTAAAGAAGAAAATATCGCCATATGTGGACAACCTCGTACGGATGTTATGTTTAAGAATAACCCTATATATAAGGAACTAAAAAAATACAAAAAAATTGTTATTTGGATGCCGACATTTCGAAAATCAACACTTATGGGATATTCGAATACTTCTAGAGATTTGGTAATTCCCATACTTAATAGTGATGATTTTAAAGATATAAATGATTGGCTTGGAAAAAAAGGGGTATGTGTATTAGTTAAGCTACACCCTATGCAAGATATTTCTTCTTTTGAGAACCTCAATTTAAGTAATCTATACTTATTAAGCCATCTGGAATTTGTTGCCAAAGGATGGGATTTATATAGACTTATTGGTCAGAGTGATGCTTTAATTACGGATTACTCTTCTGTATTTTATGATTTTATGCTTCTTAATCGTCCTATGGCATTCACCGTGGATGATTATGATGACTACAAAGATAACAGAGGATTCGCTGTACAAGATCCTGATTATCTCACACCCGGTTATAAGATTAAAACCAAAGCAGATTTTAAGAACTTTATTGTTGACATAGAGAATGGCATAGATAAATTTGAAGAACCAAGAAAAGAAGTTAATAAATTAGTCAATACATTTAATGATGGAAAACAATGCGAAAGAGTACTTGCATTGTCCAAAATAGAGTGAATGAGAGGGATATTTATGAAAAATATTGCTTTAATTATTGCTGGAGGCGTTGGCGCTAGAATGCATCAGGACATTCCTAAGCAGTTTATACATGTGCATGATAAGCCTGTTATCGTTTATACACTTGAACAGTTTCAAAAACATCCGAACATTGATGCTATTGAGGTTGTATGTCTTGATGGATGGCATGATATCCTACGTGCATATGCAAAACAGTTTGGCATTACTAAACTTGAAAATATTGTTAGTGGCGGTGAAACAGGACTTCAGTCGATTCGAAAAGGTCTTTATGATCTGCAAAAAAGATATCATGATGATGATGACATTGTCCTAATTCATGACGCAATTAGACCAATGGTTAGCCCTGATATTATTTCTGACAATATTCGTGTTTGTCGTGAAAAGGGAAATGCAATTACTGTTGTACCTTGCACTTCTGTAATGCTGAAAACAATGGATAGTATTACATCAAACGATCAAGTTCCTAGAGATAATTTAAAGATTACACAAACGCCACAGACTTTTTATTTGAATGATATTTTAGCGGCTCACAAAGAAGCAATTGAAAAAGGAATAAATGACTCAATTGCATCATGCTCTTTGTATGTTGAATTGGGACGTGAGTTATATCTGTCTCTTGGAGAGGAGAAAAATATAAAGCTTACAACATCAGAAGATATTGAAATATTTACAGCTTTACTTGAATCCTCACGACCGGAATGGTTACGAAAGTAAAGGAGAACATAAAAATGAAGATTGCATTTGGATGCGATAAAAATGGGTTGGAATATAAAAACAAGTTAATTGAACATGCAAAAAAAATAGGGATTGAAGTAATTGATGTAGGCACAAAGGAATATATACCATGTGATAGTCCGTACTTTGCTGCTAAAGTTGGCAAACTAGTTTCCTCAGGAGAGTGTGACTATGGCATTTTGATATGTGGCACTGGGACTGGAATTGCGATAGCTGCTAATAAAATTAAAGGAGCGATGTGCGGAGTTGGGTATAGTGATGAAGAAACAAGGTTGATGAGAGAACATAATGATGCAAATATTATTGCCTTTGGTCAAGATCATATGGGTTACAAGGATGTTCAGAAGAGATTTGATATTTTTGTGTCTACTCCATTCAGTGGTTTAAAACATCAGGCCGCTAGAATACAACAAATTAAAGATATTGAAGAAGGAAAAGAAATTGAATTAACGCCAATTCTAAATCCGAATTGGAAATAACGGTAATGGAGGATAATGAGATGATTCTCGAGAGAATTAACGGGCCCGCAGACATTAAAAAGCTTGAAACAAATCAGTTAAATGTATTAGCCAAAGAAATGAGAAATGCGTTAATCAAAAAAACTAGTGCATGTGGTGGTCATTTAGCTTCCAACCTTGGCATTGTAGAGATAACCATTGGCCTGCATCGAGTTTTTGATGCACCTAATGACAAGATTATATATGATGTATCACATCAGACATATTGTCATAAGATGCTGACTGGCAGAAAAGACGCATTTCTTTATCCAGATAAATATGAGGACGTTTGCGGATATAGTAATCCTAATGAAAGTGAATATGATCTCTTTAATATAGGTCATACATCTACATCTATCAGTTTAGCATGTGGAATTGCAAAAGCTCGTGATTTAACTGATGGCAGAGAGAATGTCATTGCTGTAATTGGTGATGCTTCTCTTGACGGAGGTCAAGCATTTGAAGCATTGAATTATGGGGCAGAGATGGGAAGTGGATTGATCATCGTAGTAAATGATAACGACATGTCTATTCCCGAAAATCATGGTATACTCAACAATCGTCTCAACGCATTAAAAGATAACAATGGAAACATAGAGGATAATTATTTCAAGTCTCTTGGTTATGAATATATTTTTGTTGAAGATGGTCATGATATATGTTCTGTGATTTCTGCATTTGAAAAGGTTAAGGGAACAGACCATCCAGTTGTAGTTCATATCCGTACTCAAAAAGGAAAGGGATACAGTTTTGCTGAAAACAATAGTGAGAAATGGCATTGGGCCCATCCCTTTAACGTTGAGTCAGGCGAATTTACAAGTAATGTACCTACAGAAAACTACGGAAAAATTGCGTCGGAGTTTTTACTTAATAAGATAAAAAAAGATCCTAGTGTGGTTGTTGTTGCAGCTTCTACACCTTTATGTATTGGCTTTAATGAATCTAATAGAAAAAAAGCTGGTAAGCAATTTATAGATGTAGGAATTGCTGAACAAAATGCAATCTCGTTTAGCACAGGTTTAGTAAAGAATGGATGTAAACCTGTTTTTGCAACAAATAGTACATTTTATCAGCGTGCATACGACCAGATTGAACAGGAAATGTGTATTAGCAAGTGTGCAGTGACAATGATTGTAACGCACGCTTCTGTTTTTGGTCATGCTAATGATACACATCATGGTCTTTTAGATATAGCTTTACTTGGAAATATACCAGGACTTGTTTATCTTGCACCTACAAATAAGGAAGAATATATTGCTATGATGGAGTGGAGCATTGAACAGAATCAAACTCCGGTGGCTATTAGAGTGCCTTGGACTGGTGTTAATCACACGAATAAAGAAGTTGATTCTGATTATAGCCGAACAAAATATTTGATTAATGAAAATGGTTCTAAAGTTGCAATTTTGGCTTTAGGTGGTTTTTATCAGATTGGAGAAAAAGCGGCAAAACTGTACAAACAAAGAACAGGAATTCAGCCAACTTTAATTAATCCAAGATTTATAACCGGTATTGATAACAATACATTAGATTCTTTGTCCGCGAAGCATGATATAGTTGTCACCATCGAGGATGGGATTATCAGTGGGGGATTTGGTGCAAGAATCTCACAGTATTATTCTGCTAGTTCGACTAAAGTTATGAACTTTGGCTTTTCAATGGATATCCCTAACAGATACGTACCGACTGAATTAATGGAATGGCTTTAAAGACACTGGCGTTAAATCCACAGGCCGAGATGAAGCGATATGTGTTAGACAAGCACTATAGCCGGAAACATGGACCTAATGCGTATTATGGACAAAGTCAATATTTTCAGTGCGAATAATTAAGCTCGAGAGTTTGAATATGAAAAGTATCGACATCTGATAAGCAAATCCAAATTTGATACCGAAAAGAGAATTACAGAACACGAACTAAATTATATGAGTTAAGGAAATACGCATTCCTAGAATGGGGAGATTTATGGTACGTATTTTAGTGGTAATCACAACTTCATTTGTCCCTTATGGTGGTTTAGCATCTGTTATGATGAATTTCTATAGAGCAATTGATAAAACAAGATTCCATATTGACTTTGCGTCAACAAATTTAGAACTGAATCCAAAGCTTGCACTTGAGTTGAAACAGAACGGTTCAAAGTATTATGGTTTAGGAAACAGAAAGAAGTTTATAATCAATTATGCCAAAAGTTTGGATAGAGTACTTAAAAATGGCAAGTATGATGTGATTCATGTCAATTCAAACAGTGCAACTGCCACACTTGAATTATTGGTGGCATATAAAAATGGTATCCAGAAAAGGATAGTTCATAATCACACAAGCATATGTGATCATAAAATATTGAATAATCTACTGAAACCTGTGTTTAATAAACTTTATACAGATGCTGTAGCATGTTCAGACAAAGCAGGGAAATGGTTGTTTACCAATAATAACTTCCGTGTATTGAATAATGGGATAAATGCAGATAAATTCGCATTTAATGCAAGCAATCGGACATTTGTAAGAGATAAATACCATATTGATGATTCTAAAGTTGTTTTAGGGCATGTCGGAAAAATATACAAGCCCAAGAACCATCTGTACCTAATTAATGTGTTTAACCAATACCTAAAAAGGAACAATAATGCAATTCTTCTTCTGGTTGGGGATGGGGTTATGCGAAAAAAGGTTGAAACTGAAGTGAAATCTCTTGGCATAGAATGCAATGTCATTTTCGCAGGTATGCAGACAAATGTAGAAGCGTATCTATCAGCTATGGATTATTTTGTATTTCCGTCTATCTGGGAAGGCATGCCTCTTTCGGTAATTGAAGCACAGGCCGCAGGACTGAACTGCTTTATTTCAGACACCATTGATTCAGATGTTATTGTGACCAAAGATGTGACGTCTCTGCCAATTATTGAAGTGGATGAAGTATGGAGTTCAGTTATACCAACAAATTTGCCGGAAAATAGAGAAGCGAGATCAAAAGAGAATATTGCAAGAATTAAAGAAGCATTTTTTGACAGCAATGCATGTTGCAAGGTGCTTGAAAAAATTTATTTGAAACCATCCAAAGAGGAAAAGGAATGGTCATGAAAATTAAGGATGTTTTTACAACAAAATATGGCGAGTGGCAAGTTTACTATAGTGTAGCGGGTGGTGCATGGACTACACTGCACGGCTCAAAGGGATATTGGTATGCAGACCCAACTTTGATCAGTTATCAAGAAAACATATATTTGTTTACAGAGGCATTTCAGAATAGTAGTCAAATAGGAAGAATTGCAGTTTCAAAACTAAATAATGGAGTCTTCTCTAAACCTGAAATTATCATAAATAAACCATATCATCTATCATATCCATGTGTATTCGAATATGAGAACAGAGTTTATATGCTTCCAGAAACTTCACAGAATCGAACACTGGAATTGTATGTTGCAGAGGATGACAGCCTATTGGACTGGAGGCAGATTAAGGTCATCTGCGAGAATATAAATTGCGTTGATACAACTGTGTTTGTAAATGAACAAGATGTGTATCTTATTTCCTATTTTCAGGAACCTAATAACTATAGTACAGTGGTTTATAAGCTGAATATGATCAATTATAGTATCGCTGAAGTGTTTAGGAAGAGTGATCGTCTGAATATCTCAAGACCTGCTGGGAAAGTTTTTATGAATAAAGAATCTAACGAGTTTTATAGACCTGTTCAATCTAACGAGAATTGCTATGGCGAAAAGATGAGAATATTAAAGATTAATCCTAATATGAATGATTGGATGGGTGTTGAAGATAAACAAATCAGCATTGAAGACTTACACATTAACTTAATAAGAAGAACACATACATTTAATTCGGTTAATGATATCATCGTCGTAGATGGATTGATAGAACATAAAACACTTATGGCACCATACTTTGTTATTAAACGAAAACTGCATAATTTGAAATTCAAGATGCGGAACGATAAAAAAATTTGAAAGTAATTGAGTATCAAGATTGTAAAATAGTTTGAATACACGATTCTACAATTAAGGATTGATAAAATAATTCAGGGAGATAATTCAATATGATTCCTAAGACGATACATTATTGTTGGTTTGGTGGCAATTCTATGCCAGGTAATTTTCAGAACTATATAAAATCTTGGTCAGCCAAATGTCCAGACTATAAAATACAGCTTTGGAACGAAGATAATTATGACATAGAATGTCATCCGTTTATGAAAGCTGCATATAAAGCGAAAGCATGGGCCTTTGTATCTGACTATGTTCGTCTTGATATAGTATATCGGTATGGTGGAATATATCTTGATACGGATGTAGAACTTTTGCGGAATCTGGATTCCTTATTAATTAATAAATGTTATATAGGCATTGAGCAGCATGGAATGAGGATTAACACTGGATTAGGCTTTGGGGCCGAATGCTCAAATCCTGTATTAAAAAAATTGCTTGATGTCTATGATAATATTGAATTTGATAAGGAAAGACTTTATGACATTGAATGTCCAAAATTAAATGATGCAGTCATCAGAACTATAGGCGATATAAGTTATGACGAAATTACCTATTTCGATAATGTAACTGTTTATCCTGCGAAATATTTTGATCCTATTTCAACAGGAAAAACTAAGAATATGTTATGTGATGAGACATATTCTATCCACCATTATGCCGCTTCCTGGATGCCGGGACCTACAAGGTTTAAAAGAAGTCTGATTACATTCATCGGTGAAGAAAATTATTTTAAAATTAAAAAAATATTCGGAAGGACCATGTAATAACATATGTCCAGCATAAAGGAAAAATATAAATATTTGGGGAAGAATACACTGATATTTGCTATAAGTTCATTCAGTACAAAGTTTCTTTCTTTTCTACTGGTACCGTTATATACATCATTTTTATCTACTGCTGAATATGGAAAGATTGATCTGATTACAACTACTAGCACTCTTCTGGTTTATGTACTGACCATAAATATAGCAGATTCTGTGCTGCGTTTTACAATAGAAAATGTTAAGGAATCTGAAAAAATTCTGGCAGTAGGGTTAAAAACGCTTACTATTGGCTCATGCATATGTGCCTGTCTGCTTATGACAACATATTTGGTCAGAGTATTAGATTGGAATGCAATAGATTATTTCTATATCTTTCTGTTTTTCTTTTTCACTGCATTATATCAGATAATGACGAACTATCTGAGAGGAAGGGATAAGATTCGAGAGGTTGCAACTGCTGGTATCATATCCGCTGTGGCAATTATTGTCAGCAACATTCTTCTCCTCTTGGTTTTTAAAATTGGTATAGACGGATATTTAATCTCGATGATTACCGGACCAGCAATAGCATCGGTATTCTGCTTATTTTGTGGCGGAAAATTGCCAGAAATTAAACACATTTTTCTGAACAGAGATAAGTTTATAAAGGCGGAGATGTTCGCATATTGCATTCCGCTGATTTTTAACAATATCGCTCTCTGGGTTAATGGATCGTTGGATAAGTATTTCGTAACCGGATTATGTGGCATCTCTGAAAACGGTATTTATTCCATTGCTAGTAAAATTCCACACATTCTTGATGCGTGTATTATTGTTTTTAGCCAGGCGTGGAATCTTTCGGCAATAAAAGAGTTTGACTCGCAAGATAAAGATGGTTTCTTTTCAAAGACCTTTAATATCTATGGCTTTTTAATGGCAGCAACATGTTCAGCGATAATATTGATGAATATTCCATTGGCTAAGTTTTTGTATAATAAGGAGTTCTTTGCTGCATGGCAGTATTCATCTATTCTGCTGATAGCGACCATGTTTAATACACTTACTGCATTTATTGGAAGTGTATTTTCAGCTGTTAAAAAGACAAAAATTATTGCAATCACAACAGTAACATCCGCATTGGTCAATACCATATTGAATGCCTGTTTGATACCGCTATTTGGAGCATATGGTGCAGCAATAGCCACAGTTATCGCTTATATCACAATGTATACAATCAGACTTGTTGTCCTTCAGGATGTCATAAAGCTACAGACAAATTGGGGTGAAAATATCCTTACATATATGCTTTTATTTTTGCAAGTTATTTTTGAACACATGGATAGACATTTCTATATTGGACAGATTATTTGTTTGATTTCAATATGTTTGATTAATTACAGATTGATGCAAACTATGATTGAGATGTTAAAAAACAGAATCTTACAGCGAAGGAGTTAATCTTATTGAATCCTATAAAATATTTGAAAAAAAAAGGCTTTAAAAGAGCAATTAAGGTGATATGGCAATATAAGATTGATATTTTATTTCAAATGTTACTGAAAATATTATGTAAAAATAGAAGTCTGCTAAATTGCATTGTTATAGAAAGCCATAATGATTTTGACTCTAATGGTGGGGCTTTTTATGATTACCTTATTGACAAAAATCTAAATGAGCAGTACAGGATTATTTGGTTGCTTCGGAATAAGGCACCTAAACATCTGCCAAAGAATGTACAATGCTTCAACATATATACTCCAAGTATCAGAAAAGACTATTATATTGTTAATTCAAAGTTCATACTTACATGCCAGGATTCAATCGGAATCTTTAGGGAAGGGCAGAGGGCATATTATTTAACACACGGTGCAATGGCGCTTAAGAACACGAAAGGGAATATTTCGGTTCCTAAAACTATATCGTACATCCTCGCGCCGTCTGAGTATCTTCTGCCAATCCAAGCGGATTTGTTATCAATTAGTTATCCTAATGAAAAGCAGATTATTCTTGGCTATCCTTGTCATGATGTACTGCATAATATCAAGCATGGAGATGGCGATCTTAAGAAGCTAACAGGAAGAAAAAGTAGCTTTAATGTGGAACAAGAATCAAATCAAAAATTTGAAAAAGTAATCATCTGGATGCCTACATTTAGAAAATTGCGGTCAGGGGAGAGGATAGATTCAAATGTTGAACTTACAATGGGTGTGCCAATATTAAAGAATAATGAGGATTTTTGTAAACTTGATGAAAAGCTAGCAAGTAAGAAAGTGTTGCTAGTTATTAAGATTCATCCGATGCAGGATACATCAAAAATTAGAATTAGGTCTACGAACAATATTGTTGTTTTGGATGGTAATACAGTAAAAGAATTGGGTATCGATAATTATAGATTGATGGTCGATACTGATGCAATGATTACAGATTATTCATCATCTGGAACAGATTATCTTCAGACTCAAAATCCACTTGCATATACATTAAGTGATATGAATGAATATAAGCTTGGGTTTATCGTAGAGAATATTCACGAATTGATGCCTGGTAAAAAAATCTATTCTCTCAATGATCTATTGATATTTATTGATGATGTTGTAGATGGTAGAGATAAGTATGTTAAAGAGAGGAGAGTTGCTCTTGAAAAAATGTTTAAGTACCATGATGGTAGAAGTTGCCAACGATTGGCTGAACATATGGGGATTAACAAATGACGGAGGATTTTGTAAATAATCTCTAGATAAAATATTAAAGACTTAAGAGAGAAATTAGTGAGTGACCAACAATGGAAGTTTTAATTTTATTATTTTTGTTTTTGAATAATGGCATTATTAAATTGTTTCCAACTGCAGAATTCTTGTCATATTGGGATGAGCTGAGTTTATTGATTGCTTGCCTATTGTTATTGATTCGCACGGCAAGAAAAAAGTTTAAAAAAGACGACAGAAAATATCTTTTACTTATGATAGGGGCTGTTGCTATCGGATTGATTGGAAACATTATTTTTGAGTATCAAAATTCAAGCAGTGCTATTATAAGGGATATTGTTGGATTCTTGAAATTTCCATTATCATTGTATATTTTTTATAAATTGAATTCAGAAAACAAATTTGTTCTTAGAATAGGAAAATCACTACGCGTGTTTAAGTTGTTGACATGGGTCATATTAATATGTGGTATATTATCAATGTTTTTAAATGTTGGAATGAATTTACCTGAATTCAGGCATGGAATCCACCCATATATGTTTATATTTAAACACCCAACATATCTGACTACATGTTCAATAATGCTTATATGTTTGCTAAATGCATATGAGGAAACAACCATACTTTATGATATAATATTGATAATTCCCATCGTCTTAGGAATGAGAACAAAGGGATTTGCTTTCATAGCTGTATATATATTTGTGAAATATAGTGGAAATTGGTTAAAAAGGTTTAAGCCATTATACTGGATCATAATGGGTATGGTCATTCTTGCAGTTTCCTATAGTAAACTGGCATTATATGTTTCCTATTCCACATCTCCACGGGAAACATTATACTTAGGAGCGTTAAGATTATCTCAACTTTGTTTCCCTGTAGGTTCAGGTTTTGCAACATATGCTTCGCATATTTCAGGAAGATATTTTTCTGGAGTTTACAATATCATTACTATAGCAGGATTGTATAATTATGATGGAACAATTTCAGTTGCGATTGGAGATGCAGGTTTTCCATATTATATCGGTCAATTTGGGGTAATTGGTTGCATATTAATAGCAGTTTTGTTTATAAACTTGTACAAATTAAGTTTAAAGACCATACCTAAGTATAAAACAACCCCTATAGTTTTAATGTGGTTAATGATTATTATATCGTTAACATCTGAAACCATATTGGTTAATGATGGCTTTCAAATTGCGTTTATTATGTCTATTATCACAAAAACTTTATCTATAAAATATTCAAGCAATGTTAAAGCTATTGATTGATTTCCGCAGAAGTATGGCATGGAATTTCAACAAAAGTAAGTTCTGTTTTCTCTGCCATGGTAGGAACTGAAGCCTTTTGCTGACTGGTTCTATCTCCTATCAACGGAATGGAGTAAAAATCTATTAACTATCATCATTATGAACGTAAAGGTCAAACCACTCGCCTTTCGCTAAATCCATTTTTAGCAGAGATTTCGCTTTTAAGATAAAAAGTTCCCCATTTTGCCAGGGATCCATCTGGCAGAACGGGGAATTTTCATATTGAATAAAAAGTTACTGTTTTTTCTGCATAAGCAATCAAAAAGGACACCTTTTATTGTATAATTATGTTACCCACAAAACAACACGAAAGAAGGTGTCCTTAATGAAAAATTAGCATTAAAGAAGCTGCTAACTTATATGAAAAGTGTATATAAAATCCCGGAGAAAATCAAGGGGTTATCGGACAAAAGAAAAAGAAGATCGATCCCATTGTTTAATATCGTTATGCCGGCACTGCTCTTTCTGATACTGCAGTATGAGAGTTTTCATACAGTTTTTTCTGCGCCTGAAAGTATGGGAAAACGATTGAAAAACTGCATACATGGAAAGATACCTAAAATTGATGCGGTCCGTGACCTTCTTACCCAGATAGATCCAGATGAGATCCGTGAGATCCACGACCAGACGATCGATATCATAAAAAGCAACCGTGTATTTCGGGAAGGGACTATAGGGGGATATGTTGTAGCCGGTATCGATGGAGTGGAATTGTTCAATAGCACAAAAAAGTCCTGTTCGGACTGCCTTAGCCAGAAAAACCGTGCAGGTGAAACAGAATATTTCCACCGGAGCGTGGTCTGTATGACAGTAGGAAAAACGCCACATGTAATCCTGGGCCAGGAAATGTTAAAACCGAGGGACGGAGCGGAAAAAGATGAAGGAGAACTGACAGGAGGAAAAAAGCTGATCAGACGTCTGAAGGAAAGACACGGACATTTCGCAGATGTGATCGTAGCAGATGCGCTGTATCTGAATGCCCCATTTATCAATACGATAAAAGAGTGTGGACTGGATGCGGTGATCCGACTAAAAGATGAACGAAGGGAACTGTTTCAGGATGCGGAAAGCCTGTTTAAGCGGGATGAGGGGAAAAAAAGGTCGTTTACCTGTGGAAAAAAGAATATAGAAGTCTGGGATCTTTCAGGATTTGAGATAGATAATAGTCCCCATAAGCTTCGTGTGATCCGATATCATGAAAGCTGGAAAGAAAACGAACGCCGGATGTGGCTGGTAACGACTCTGGATCAAGGGGAACCTCGGGTTTTATGGGAGATGATGAACCGAAGATGGGATATAGAAGAGAATGGATTCCACCAGTTGAAAACGTATTATCACGCAAAACATTGCTATTGCCATGCAGCAACAGAAGTAATATTTGATCTGATGATCATCGGCTTCAACATGAGAGAATTATACCTGTATCGCCGTATTCAAAGATTTAAAGAAAGTGGAATCAGCCGAAAAAGTGTGAACCGGAAGTTTTGTGATGAGCTATTATTAGAAAAAGTAAAAAGTATCTTGTATGAAAAGGGCGGATAGTCTGTCAGTGGGAAAATAAAAACAGGCGCTTTGAAATGAGCTAAATTTAACTAAGGGGGGACTTTGTGCGCATTCAGCTATTCAGGAAGCAAAAGAGAAAATAAGCGTGAGAGGGGCACTATTTATAAATATAGTAAGCGCATAATTTCTGGGTAACTTTTCATCTGCCGTTTTGTAGTCCATAATGATGATAGTAAATAGATTTTTACTCCACTCCGTTGATAGGAGATAGAAATTCACTACACATGGAGGTTTCATTATGGCTGACAAACGTGCCTCAGGACGTTCTTTGGATGAATGGATGGATCTGGTAACTGAATGCAGACAAAGCGGTCTGACGGATGCTGCATGGTGCAATGAACATGGGATTTCTCCCAGCTGTTTTTACAATGCAGTTACCCGTCTTCGTAAAAAGGCCTGCCAGATACCTGAGCCAGCTGGAAAAGCCAGCACTCTGGACCTTACATCCCACAAACAGGATGTGGTCCAGATCACCATAGAGCCGGAGGATTCTCCGGCAGAACTGCTTCCGCATGCAGAAAACAGTTCCATGTACCTTGACAATTCACAGTAAAGGTCAAACCACGCGCCTTTCACTAAATCCATTTTTAGTGCATACTTGAGAAAAACAATAGATTTTTTCAAGGGAGGACTAAACACTATGGATCAGTGTACTCATGAAGTCCGTGCAGAGTACTGGAAGAAGATCATTCAGGCCTGTGGGCAAAGACCAGCAGGCCAGTCAGCCAAAAGCTGGATGGATGAGAATGGCATCTGCGAACAAAGCTATTATCACTGGCAGCGACGGTTCCGGAAACAGGCGTATGAAGAAATGAAGGGAAACTCTTCCGTTCCTGCCGTGACCGAGAAAACAGAACTGTCTTTTGTTGAAATTCCATGCCACACTTCTGCGGAAACAAATACATACATGGTTTCCGACAAACCTGTTGCAACGATTCGGACGGCAACGTTACAGATTGATATTTCCAATGAAATCTCGGATGTGCTCCTGAGCCGGATCATTCAGGAGGTGTCCCATGCTTGAAGATGCTGCTGGTATTCGCCGTGTTGTTCTTGCCTGCGGCACGGTTGATCTGAGAAAGGGCATTGATGGACTGGCAACGATTATAGGAGATAAGTATGGTCAAAATCCATTTGAGAAGGGAACGCTCTTTTTGTTTTGCGGGAAGCGTTCCGATCGGTGCAAAGGGCTCTTGTGGATGGGAACAGGATTCCTGCTTCTATATAAACGCTTTGAAGCAGGACGGTTATCCTGGCCAAGAAACATACAGGAAGCCGCAGATCTTACCGAAGAGCAGTACAAGTATCTTATGATGGGTTTAAATCCCCTGGATCCTAAAATCAAAGATGTCAATCCGAAAAATATCTATTGAAACGTTTGTACAAAACAGAGAAAATATATTTTCTGTTTTGGTACTGAAAAGAACTGCTATCGTTTACAATGGATGACCGGATCAGAACAATTCATTCGTCTGCTATCAGGCAGGAACGATGCAATTGCACCTTGAAAACCCTATATTTCCAAAGGCTGACATACGAATTCTGATGACTTTCGTGGCAGGAAAAAATGACGAACTCGGCCTGAAGGCTGATTCGCATTTGTCACAGATTTCTGCTATACTACCGTTAGTAAGAAAGGCGGATATCATGTGCAAAAAATTCACTCCAGATGAACTGAACAAGATGGATCATAAAACTAAGGACGATGTCATCTACCAGATGCAGGACCGGCTTGACCGACTGGAACACAACTATGAAAACCTCGTAGAGCAGATCCGGCTGGCAAATCAGCAGCGCTTCGGCCGCCATACGGAAAAACTGGATGATATCGCAGGCCAGCTTTCTTTTTTTAATGAGGCAGAAGCGAATTATGATGGAACAGCCAAGGAACCGACTGTGGAAGAGGTCATTGATTCATCCAGAAAGGTACCGCGAAAGCCTAAGAAAAAAGGCCAGCGTGAAGAAGACCTGAAGGATTTTCCGCAGGAAGTAATCCTTTATGATATACCGGAACAGGAACTGAATGAGGCTTTCGGTGAAGAAAACTGGAAAAGTATGCCGGATGAGATTTTCTGGCAGCTTCGTTTCGAACCGGCCAAATGGACTGCTGAAAAACACATCATAAAAGTGTATGTTGGAACAGATGGTGCGCATCAGGATGAATTTCTTCGTGGTGATCACCCGGAAACGATGTTCAGGGGAAGCATTGCTACTCCTTCTCTTGAAGCCGCAATCATCAACGCCAAGTATGTAAACAGCAATCCGCTTGACCGTATTTCCAGAGACTTCCAGGCAAACGGCCTGGATCTGTCCAAACAGACGATGTCGAACTGGACGGTGTGGACAGCTGAACGCTATTTATTGCCAGTGTGTGATCTCATGAGAAAACGTCAGCTGGAAGCACATGTAAATCAGAGTGATGAAACACCTGTAGATGTAATTCATGACGGCAGACCTGCAGGCAGTAAAAGCTATATGTGGGTCCACATCACTGGAGAATTAAGTCCGGTGCCGCCAATCATTGTGTATGAATACCAGAAGACACGACACAGCGATCATCCGAAAGCGTATTATAAGGACTTTGACGGTGTTCTTGTGACTGATGGCCTGGAACAGTATCATAAGCTGGAGCGGGATCTTGCTGGTGTGAAGAATGCGAATTGCATGGCTCACGCAAGGCGCCACTTCGCAAATGCGATTAAGGCAATTGGAAAAAGTAATCCAGAAGCGGTCGAGGCGTCTGTTGCGTATAAAGCACTGGTACGAATTGGTGCCATTTATGACCTGGAAGGAGCTTTAAAGGAACTGACTCCAGAAGGACGCTTAAAAGAGCGGCAGGCTTCCATCAAGCCTCTGGTTGAAGAATTCTTTTCCTGGCTCCGAAAGATACAGGCAGACCGGTCGGTGCTTCCAAAGAGCGAAACCGCCAAAGGCATCAACTATTGCCTGAATCAGGAAGAATACCTGAAAGTATTCCTGTCAGATGGAGAAGTGCCAATTGATAACCTGGCCAGCGAACGTGCGCTGAGAACTTTCACGATTGGCCGTAAAAACTGGATGACCATCAATACGGTACGAGGAGCTGATGCCAGTGCAATCATTTACAGTGTTACGGAGACCGCCCGGGCGAATGGCCTGAATGTCTACTATTACATGAAACATTTGTTGACAGAGCTGACACAGGTTGTTCGTGCCGATGGAAGTATAGACGAAAAAGAGTTAGAACCACTTATGCCATGGTCAAAAGACCTTCCGGCTGAGTGTTACAAGCGCCGCAAATAAGCGGCGCTGTATTTGGCGTGGAGCGAAGGATTTGACCTTTACGAATGGTGGTTCTCAAAGTCCGGACAGGTGGCTCAAAGAGCCCCGGAATAATCACAAATCATTTACCATACTTGCTCACAAGATAATACTGCTCATTTTTATCTAATTCAACATATTTATCTTTATCACGATACCCGATAATTTGAGCAGGATTTCCTCCAACAATAGCACAGCTCGGAACATCTTTAGTTACCAAGCACCCCCCTCCAATTACAGCACCTTCATGAACCGTAACACCAGGTAAAATAAAGGCAAACGAAGCTATCCAAACATTTTTTTCAATAACTATATCCTTATTAATTCCAATGCTATCATATGGCAACATATCACCTTTATAATTATGGTTTGACGTAAGAAATTTAACATCATTACCAATAATGACATTTGAAGAGATATTAAGATTTCCTCTACCATACATCTTACAATTAGGTCCGACATATAGGTAATCACTCAAATGAACTGTTTCTGGAGATGTAACTTCAATGTTTCCGGCAAACTCGATGTGCTTAAAATTTCCTTTAAGCCTCGACTTTAACTTTGTTTGTCTCAATTTGCAAATAAGCCAATAAATCATTTTACGAAATCCCCTTCTTTATTGCTCCAAGATTAAAAATTAGTAACGCCAAACCTACTGAAATCAAAAAAGTAACTATTTCCCAAATCACGCTAGTATCTAACAAAATAATCTTTACTGCAACACATGCTAATCCAACAATTATAGTTTTTATGCTCATTGTCAATAATTCTCGTACATGAAATTCAATGTAGTTTTTACAATATAACTTTGTTATTGTCACAATCAAAATACCTGTTAACGAAGTTGCAATAGCTAGTCCATAAACTCCTAGTAGCTTTGATAAAATTACATTTAAAACTATATTTAAAATTAGTCCACCCAAATTTATAAAAGATGTTATTTTGGTTTTTTTGTGTATATATAACAATCTATTGTACAAATCCCTTATACATAAAGCAAAATTACTGGGTATATAAATAATCAATAGTAGACTTAAAATTTTTATATTATTTTCATTCATTGCCCCTCTACCATAAATTATATTGCATACATTCTTCGAATCAACAAACATAACTATACAACATGGCAACAAAATTGATAACAAAAGAGATTTATACTTAGCAAACAATTTTCTGACTTCATCATCATCATCTTGTTTTTCACTAAGACTTGTGTAAACTATATTATTAAAAGATATCCCTATAACTGAATATATAAGTGCTGCAACTGTATTCGCATAACTAAGTAAAGCCATACTTCCAGAATCTAGTCCAGAAGCCATTGCTCTATCTACTATATAATTTAATTGCGAAACTATATTAACAATAAGTACAGGAGATGCCAGTTTTGCGACGCTTACAATATTAGGGTCATTTATTTTATATATAAAAGAATATTTAAATAATCTTTTTCCATTTATAAAAATCAATAGCATAAGCGCATTGATAAAATGTGCTAAAATTTTAACAATAATTATGCCTCGAATCTCATATTGATAAAAAAATAAAAGATAAACTATGAGCGAAACATTTAAAATTATTCCTTGAATTGAAGAGAAGATAAAATAATTATGCGCTTGAAGTACAACTATAAAATAATTCTCAGCAAAAACTAGCAATAATGAAATCATGTTTATTCTAGTAAGAACTTCCAAAGAGTTCATTACATCTGCAGAATATATATTGTAAAAACCCGGAACAAAAATTTTGAGGACAAAAGAAGAAAACAAAGCCAAAATAGCTGCTATCCCAATAATTATAGAACATAAAATATTAAAATAATTGCTAGTAAACCTATCCTTATCTTCATTTTGTAAGGATAATAATTTTGGAATATAAGTTGTACTAATTACGCCTGCACAAACCGTATATATAGCATTTATAATTCCATCCTCAAATACATAAACATCTGAAATAAAACCTGCTCCATACTTTGCCGCAATAAGAGACTCTCTAATAAAACCAAGTCCTTTACTAAATACCATTAAAAATATAACAACACTAAATGTTTTAAAAATTTTATTTCTCATTTATATTTTTTCTCTTAATCTTATCTCTTACCTTATATATCATATTTCTCAAACTAAAAGGCAAATGCCAAAATATAATCCTGCCTACAGTAATATAATCTGATGGGCAATAGGCTTCCGCATACTGTACACCATTATATCCACCTCGATATGAATTTAATGCTTCCACTGTTTTGATGTAATTAATGTCATGAAGTTGCGATGTATGTTCTGAAATCATACTTAATTTTTCATTCATTACATTTGAAATATCCAAAGTCCAGACAGGAAATTCCAGCAAGGTACCAACCTCATACTCAACCAATTTAAAATTTGCACTATTTTTTTTATACTTGCTTAAGATTTCAAATAATGCCGCATGATCGCGATTACCATCGAATCTGTTAGGAATAAAAACATAATCATATGGATTATAATTAAAGTTTTTTACAATATCCTCGTTTTCAATAGTTTTACCATCAGGTAAATCAAGAGCGTAGAAAGTATTAATTTTCACATGGGTCAACGCTTTTAAAATTTCTTTTTTTCTAATTGAAACTAGTTCATCCTCTTTTCCAAGATATTCTCCCGTATGTCCATGCCTTCCGTCAGTTATGAGTAATACATCACATTGATTTGGATAAAGAATCATTAAGCCACCGCACCCAATGCTCTCATCATCTGGGTGTGGTGCTATAATAAGTATATTATCCTCAGGTAGAATATTTATTTTGTCAACCATATTTAAACCTCATCTATAATACAAATATCAAATGGTAATGTAAAAGACTTAACTAATATAGGATCTTCAACTAAATATTCACCATTTTCTATAAACCCAGTTGTTTTAATTTTATCAATAATTTTTTTATTTCTATCTGTTGTCTTAAATTTAATTTTTACTGTATTTGACGAATACTTAGTCATAAGCCACTTAATAAAGTTTTCTTCAACAAATTTCATGGCTGCACGACATGAAAATAGCATATCCTCTACCACAAAATTTTCCAAAGAAATATTGCACACTCCAATGATTCCATAATCACCATATTTATCAGTAAGATGAATTTCGATAAATTCATAATCTGGTGATTGAATATAACTTACAATTTGTTCTTTGTTTAAACGCCTAACCGAAACATTAAGTTGATTGGTTCTCTGAACAATTTCATAATATCTATCTATGTTCTCTAGATTTCCCCTGTTAATTGTTAAATTCATATCAGCATTTTTCAAAAATGCAATAACATCGCCACCATTTTTTTGAATCTCTTTATTTCTCTGTATATTTTCAATATACTGTTTTTTTCGATTTTTTGTTTCTTCAGAAACAGGCGGATTAAACGGCTCAGTTTTAACGGTTTCAAATAAATCTAATATGTCGTACACTCTAACCATTGGCGCATTTGACCTAACTTCATTTCTTTCATTAATTGAATCATCAAAAAATGCTATTGAATCGACACCTATATTTAACAATTCTGCAATTCTTTTTATGTTCTTACTTTTTGGTTCCCAGTTAATTTGAGGTACCAAAAACATACTATCCAATTTTTGTGATTTTAAATATTCCATTACAGGTTCAAAATCATTTTTACTACAAATACTACTTACAATCCCTTTGTTTTCTAGCATTTTTATAATATCAATAACTTCAGATTTAATTTGTACATCTTCTTTTTGATCTACAAATATTCCATTCCAAAGAGTATTATCTAAATCCCATACCACACATTTAACCATTTTACTTGCTATACTTTTTTTATCCTTAATTTTTACAAGTTCTAAAGTCTTAAAGAATAGTTTATGTTTTTTGTCGAATTGCTCTGGATATAGATAAATATACTTTCTTTGCTTAATTTCATTTAACTTTTGACTATCTATTGAATCAATTATTAAATTTTCTCCTGTTGCTAAAGAATGGGATTTTCGGTATACAACAGTGTCTTCCGTCTTTATTTCCACTATTAAATTAAATTTTTCTCCAGGATTAACAATTTCACCTAGAAGTGCATTAGCATCCTCCGTACCCTTCCTTGATAAAAATGAAATATATTTTTGTCTCTCAAGTTCCCATCTGTGAAATAAAGACCATGGATCTTTTAAAAAGAATAAAGGATAATGTGTAAATTTAAAAATATTATCTAAAAGACTAATGTGCTTTTCTATCTTGAAATTTTCGTCTATACTAACCGCTTTTTCCCTATATAATATTTCTATTTTTGACCATTCTCTAAACTCGACAACTGCAGAGTATCCGTAAAGCCCGTTGAATTCATTTGAAGCTGATATGCCGTTTGTAACCCTTATGCATGAACCATCTTCTCTTCTTCGATATTTCTCGCAGGATTTATAGCATTCTGGCGGTGAACATTCTAAACAATGTTCTTCCCAAATAGTTGGAACAATTCGTTCTATTTTATCATTGATATGCTTACCAGTATATTTATTTACAGATTTATTTTTTTGCCATAGTAAACAAAACATTATATTTTACTCCTTTTAAGCATCTAGCAATGCATTAAATAAAATATCCTCAGCTTTTGTAGTGTTATACTTATCATTAATTGCTGAAATGATATTTAGTTTATATTGTTCATCGGAATCAATTCTTCTCAGATTCCGTATTATATTGTTAGCTGATATTTGAGAATATTCCCAGTTCTTACCATCACCTATATACTCTGCATATTTATCCAATAAAAAATCTTTCACGAAATCTCCATTCTTGCCATGATGCACAAGCGGAATAATTTTTTTCCCCATGATTGCTGATAATACAAGTGCATGATAGCGAATCCCAATAACATATTCGCATTGTGCTATATATTCTATTGCCTTATATGCATTATTTTGATCAACGCAAATTTTGACAATTTCAGGAATTTGAAGTTGCTCTAAAAACTCCTTATCTTCTTCATATAAAAATGGTATAACCGATACTTTATAACCTTCTTGCAGTAACTTTGTTATCAGTAAATTAATTTGATTTATATATTCGTCATAAACACTTTTTGTTTCATAACAAACTGCTGCTATCACTAAACCCACAGAATTATTAATTTTTTCTATGTTTTTTATTCTATCCAGAATACTCTCGGAATAGGAATAAACTACATCTCTTGATAAATATATGTTATTAAGTTTTAAAGTTTTCAATGTATCAAAAGAGCTTTTATCCCTCACTGTAATAATTCTTATTTTATCGAGTCTATTTTTGAAGCGTTTATATGATTTATTGATATTAATCGGGCCAGCACCAACATCTAACATATAAATTGGCTTTTTCATAAAAGAAAACATATCAATCATAAAAAAAAGTGTTATCGTCGATTCCTTGTGCCAGTCTGAAAGCGCACCTCCCGAGGATATTACCAAAACATCATTTTTTAATATATTCCTAATCACATCAAAAAAGCCATACTTAAACGCTCTAAGAAATTCTTTAGGCCTGTAGTCGATATATGTTGACACACGATTCATCCCTGCATGTAATTTTTTCACTTGACACGGCTTGGTCCCCATAACATTTATTTCTGCTGAGGGACACTGTTTTTTAATCAAGGACATACTTGCATCTAATATTAGTTCATCTCCAACATTGTTCTCACCAAACCAACCATACAACAAGATATTCATAGTTAATTCCCCTTAACTCTTCGCAATAACAGGACAGGTTCTCTTAGAATTATAAATTTCATTTATGGCAATCACATATAAAATGTACCACTTATAATCAGAAATTGAGGATTCTGTAATGCAAGTCAACATCATAGCGCTCAAACTAAAAAGTAAAATTTTTATTGTCGCACTATCACATGCCTTATCAAACAATTTTGAAATTTTTTTAAACCATACAGTATAAAGAAGTAGTAATAGAGCGCCTCCTTCAAAAAGAATTTCTAACAAAGAATCGTGCGACCCTAGTCCACCTATTCTTGCAGTTCCTGCGACATAACCATAGCCTAATAAATTATTTTTTATATAGTTTATTGTTATTCCCCAATAGTAATCTCTATTAGTAAAATTCAATTCCCTATGTAAAATATTTTTTATTAAAAAGCCAAAAATATTTTGTATCTTGAAAAATATAATTCCCACCGACAATAGCATTATTATTATATAAATAGTAAAAAACATTCCTTTTGGAAATCGTTTTTTTATAGCAAAAATAATGTTTAATGAAATAAACACCGCATAAACGACATATGCTGTTGCCGATTGTATCAATATCGTCGATATAACACAAACAATAATATTAAGTCTGGAAAACCATCTCCATTGTTTTTGTTTTATCAGCAATATTGAAATAACAAATAATGGGAATGAAAATACCAATGTAGTATTTGCATGCCCCAAAAAAGTGTAAATCCTTTCACTACCAAAATTGTACATTCCCTCTGGAAACATAATGATTGAAGCTAAATTTATATAAACCAATATTGCCAAAGCAATGCACACAGTTTTTATTCCAAGTTTGCGCTTAAATCTTAAATAATATGATATTAGTATAATCTCACAAATCAACCAAACAAACGAATAAACATAATCTTTCAGGCTTCCTTGCATAATAACTGTAAATAATAACGTATATGTCTTTATAACAATTAGTAAAACAAATTCAGGAACGAATAATTTCCTAAAATATTTAATAGCAACAATTGCACACACTATTAAACTTATTAACTGTAAAATTGTAAACGCACTATCAATGCTACTCACCTCATATGTATATCCAGGTTTATATAATGCCAGTAGTACAATTGCGCCAAAAGCTATACCGATTATGTTTTTTAAATGTATTTTCATATTCTACTATACTTTTTAAAACAATCCATGTAAATTGTGGCAACATTACTAATTGAAAATCTTTCATTAACATTGCTTACATTACCAATTTCACTAGTAGTTCTTTCTTTATATTTGAAATAAGAATTTATAAGTAAATGTAAACCTACTGCATCATTTGTAGCTGCAATAAATCTCTTATCGTAATTTAAAATTTCACTAACACCGTCATTTGGCGTTGATAATACCGGAGTACCGGCAGCTAATGCTTCAACTGCAATCATCCCAAAAGACTCGTTATCTGAAGGAATTACGAGGCAGTCTATTTCTTTTAAGATTGCTGGAATATCTTGCCTCTCACCAAGAAATATAACATTTCTCTCCAACTCATTATCATAAACGTATTTTTTTACTCTGTTATAGTAATCTTTGTCTTCTTCGGCTCCAAAAACACAGCCGCCCACTAATAAGCACGTAACATTAGCACCACCTTGTATAAGACTATTCAAAGCCTCTACTAATTTCAGTTGTCCCTTAATTGGTTGGAATCTACCTATGCAAGCTATCAACTTATTGCTTAATGGAATATTGAGTTCATTTTTTAAATTCGTGGGTTTCGCATTTTCATACCTTTCTAACGGTATCCCCAAATAAGATATGCTTGTATTTTTAAACCCCATTCTATCTAAGGATTCTTTCACTTTTGTTGATACACAAAAAATATGGCAGTTTGATTTTTTTATGAGTAGCTTCTTTAAGCCTTTAAAATTATACCATTGTCCGTGACATGTCCAAAATGTCTTTACTTTTAATCCTATGACAGCATAATGCATAATGATAGATGTAAGCGGATCATTACTATGAATAATTTGTATATTTTTATTTTTTGCCAGCTTTCTTATAAATAAAAGATTTTTTATAAGTTTCTTTTTATCTCTATAGTTCAATTCATATACCTGAATTCCATTACTCTTAAGTATATCATTAAGTCTTCCATTAGTGTTGCATAGAACACTTATATTGTTATCTTTCTTTAAAACAGCACTTAAATTTACCAAACTAGTTTCGCCACCACCCATACCCGATAAATCTGACGTAAATAAAATATTCATACTCTAATCAATTAGAAATTTATCAAACACATTTTTCCATGAATGATACCTTTCTACATATTCCTTTCCTCTCTCAGCGACCTTTTTTAATCTAACCTTATCGGTTAGAGCCTTACTAATTACTTCAGCCATATTATTTTTATCTACAAAAAAACAATTTTGACCATCTTGTAATCCATCTATACCTTCTCTACTAACATCTGTCAAAAATACAGGCATTCCAACAGCCATCGCCTCCAATACCTTATTTTTTGTTCCACTTCCATATCTTAAAGGCGATACATATATTTCCGATGAAGAAATAGTCCTATACATATCATCGACAAAACCTGTAATATGGATGTTTTTACATTTTAAATCTACTAATTTTTGAGTTGGATTCTTGCCTGCAATTACAAACTCAGCATCATTAATTTTTTCCTTAATTGCAGGATATACCTCGGTTGCAAAATAATATGCCGCATCCTCATTAGGGCCATAATCCATAACTCCTGAAAACACTATAGAGTTCTCTTTGGCATTACTAAATTGGTTATTTTCTGGTAAATCAACACCTAAAATTATATTATCAAATTTACAGGTGCAATTTTTATGCTCGCTTTGAGATCTTGTAGCATCTAAATCCGATACATAAATAACCTTCTTAATCTTATTAAAATATTTTTCTTCTACTTTCTTAAAATATTCGCTTTGCTTTCTATCATAAATTTTCTTTACAAATAATTTTTCAGCATTTGCCTTTCTTTCATACAACATTGCATTATTATCATGCATCATTGATATAATCGAAACATCTCTTGGAATGTACTCAGCAAAAGGCAAAGAATAAATCTGGTCCAAAATCACCACATCATACTTATCATAATCAATCTCTACATCAATTTTTTTTAAATCCACCTCCGAATAATAATCCGGAATACCGCTTATAAAATTTTTCATCCTAGTAAATTTATTAGGCATTTTATATAGTTTTTTATACTCTATTTTGTGGACAAACCTTTTTATTACTTGTTCAGCTTCAAGATCCCTCTCATAGTAATAAAAAACATCTAATTCTACATCAGATGGTACATTTTTTATAATATTATATATTGTGTGTATACCACCATTTTTGTGAGGTGGATAGGGGCATCTTTGAGTTATTAATAAATATTTTTTCATTCTATACCTTTAAGCATTCGTTATATATTCTTAGTGTCTCATTTATATTTTTTTCAATAGAAAAAATGCTTTTTGCTCTTCTATACAAATACCTACTTTGCTCATATCTCTTTGATTTGTCAGAAATTAAGTTTTTTATAGTCTCTGCTAAATCAATGATATCGCCAGGCAACACCATATGGATACTATCACCAACAATTTCCGGCATCGTTGAAATATTAGTCGTAATAATTGGTATACCATAAGAAATAGATTCTACCACTGTCATAGATAAACCTTCAAAATACGATGGCAGAACACATATACAAGTATTTTGTAAAACTTCGTTCTTCTTTTCTTTATCAATCCAACCAGGAAATATTATTCGATGATTTAAATTTAAGTTCCTAGCATATTCTTTTGCTTTATTTTCTTCATCAAAACCACATAAAATTATTGTGATTTCCTTTGGCAAATCTTTATCTATTAATTTAATCGAATCAATTAAATCATAAGCTCCTTTTCTTTTTGTAATCATTCCCATAAATGTAATGTAATTACCATTTATGTTATATCTGTTACTGCAAGAGCAATCTGCACCATTATATAAAACATCAATTTTGTCACTAGGAACAATTTCACATAATTGTTCTTTCCAATAGTTACCTAAAACCAATAATTTATCGGGACTATTCAATATTTCTCTTACTCTTTTTTTTTGATATTCTCGCAAGGTATTGTACCAACTCATTATTGGTCCAGCGTGCATCTGTATAATAGTTTTGATTTTAAATAATTTTGCTAATTTTACCACAAAACCCTTTCTGTACACGCTACCTTTTTCTGCCATATGAATATGGACTATATCAACTTTTTTTTCCGACAAATATACTAATATTTTTAGATACCCAGAAAACATCTTAATGGTTCTTTTGAATTTTGAGCCACCCGTAGATGTAGCAACATATTTCAAATTTACAAATTTATTGTATGTCTCATTTTTAATATAGGTTTCTGCTACACTCCACATACCGCCTATTCTACCTTCATCAACACCAACCATGAGGACATTTAATTTAGCCTCAGTCCCCGTACCAAAATCTATCATTTTCTGTTTTCTCACTAATCTCAGTCCTATGTTTCGTTAAAAAATCATCAGTTTTCATAATAAATTTGGCTGGTACACCCCCCAGATTTCTCCGCTCGGGATATCTTTTGTCACGCTACTATTGGTAGCAACAATCACATTATCGCCAATATTTATGCCAGGTAAAATAATACTACCAGCTCCTATAAAAACATTATTTCCTATCTTAACTTTCCCAATTTTTGCCCTTTTTAAAAACTTTCCCATTGATGCGTCATGACCCAATATATATACATTTTTAGCTAATGTTACATTATCACCACACGAAATCAAATGGCAAAAGGCAGAATCAATATTTGCACCTTTTTCTATATCAAAATTGTTTCCATGCTTAAAACCTTTATGCTCAAGTTTTTTTAAGTAAAGCTGTGTCATCAAATTTCCAAACATACAATGCTTCCTTTTTATCGATATTTCCTAATAAGTCCTATAATTTTAACATCATCGACTAAATATCTTTTTAACAATCTTTGGGGGTCCTGCGTTACTCTATATAACCATTCAAGTCCATGATTACTCATCCATTTTGGAGCTCGCTTCAAATTTCCAGCAATAAAGTCAACAGTGGCCCCTGCACAAATAGAAATTTTAGCATCATAATTTTTATAATTTTCATATATCCATTTTTCCTGTTTGGGACACCCAAAGCATGCTATGAGTAAATCTGGATGAGCAGTTGAAATCATTTTATTTATCTTTTCAAGTTCTGTTATATCCTTTTCAAACCCAAATGGAGGTGCATAGGTTCCAACAATTTTAATATCTCTATGCTCCTTTTCAAGATTGTCTTTAGCTCTCTCAGCTATCCCATCTTTACCACCAATAATAAATATTGAGTAGCCTTTTGTGGCAGCCACTTTGCATAGTTCAGGCACGAGATCTGACCCAGATATTCTTGCCTTAATTGGTCGCTTATGCCATTTTGAAATCCACACTAAAGGCTGACCATCAACCAGTACCATATCAGCCTCATCGACAACCTTTTTTAAATATTCATCATTTTCTATTTTCATTACCACATCAGCGTTAATAGCCACCACATATGATTTCTTATTAGTAGCAATCATATCCTCAATGGCATGGACGGTCTCATCCATACTGACATTATTCACATATGTATTCAATAAAGGCTGTTTTTCCATACGATTTATTTACTCTCCCAAAAATCTATCTTCAAGCATCAAACACAAACAATGATAAACAGGAAGATGTAACTCCTGTATCATGTAGGTTTCTTTTTCCGGTACTTTAATAGCAACATCGGCAACTATTGCAAGTTCTCCACCTTTTGTGCCTGTTAAGCCTATTACTTTAAGCCCCAATGCTCTTGCCACAACGGTAGCTAACATTACATTTTTACTATTACCAGATGTTGAAATTCCAAGGAATACATCTCTAGGTCTACCAAATCCATATAATTGCTGTGCAAATACTCCAAGGCTATCAACATCGTTGATATATGCTGTGGTTAATGCTTCATGTGCTAAAAGAGGAATCGCCATAAGTCCTCGTTCAAGGTTTTTTGAAAGGTTTTCGCCTCTTTCTTTATCAATTGCTTTTAACTTATCTGCAAAATCCGTTGAAACAGGTCGAAGAATTTTAAATCTCTTCATCAGCTCCCCGGCTATATGTTCTGAATTTGCTGCAGAACCACCGTTTCCAGCTATTAAAAGCTTGTGATATTATTCAATCCTACAATTTTCTACTATTCTTCATAAGGTTCTGGTGTGTAATGAATAACCTGAGTACCAGCATCTTCAAATCTAAATGGTATATACATTAAATCACTCATAGCCTCTTTAACTAGCTTTTGATTTTCCGGTTGAACATAAAACAGTAAAAATCCTCCTCCGCCAGCGCCTAGAAGTTTGCCCCCAAGAGCCCCCGCTTTCATTCCCTTATCGTACAATTCGTCAATACTTCCGGTGCTGATACTTGAACCAGTACCTTTTTTCAATTTCCATGTAGTATCAAGAAGTCTTCCAAAATCATCTAAATCTCTATCTTTATTTACAAGAACTTGCTCTGCTTCATTTACAAGTTCATACATTTGCTTAAGCTTTTTTCTTTCTGGATTTATAATTATTGGTCTTACTTCATATCCATCAGCGTTAAATTCTATTCTATTAAACCCACCGAAAGAAGCTGCTATCTGGTCTTGCCAACCGCCAGCTTCATTACATAAAACTCTTTCAAGATATATTGCTTCATCTGCAAGTTTTCTCTTATCAGCATATTTTCCTTTAAGTGCATAGAAGGCATTTAACATACCTATAGCAAATGAAGACGATGTACCAAGTCCAGAGCGGGCAGGAAGATCGGCCTCATATGTTAACCTAATTTCATGCATATCAAGCATCTTCATAGCTTCTCGAATAGCTGGATGCTGAATATCTTTTACATCAGTAACCCTTTCAGTTTTTGAATAAGATAGCTCTGTGGAATAATCAAAAAAACGAGGAAGGTGCCTTATATTTACATAGCAATACTTATCAAAAGTAGTCGAAATAACTGCTCCACCGTTTTCTTTAAAGTAATCTTCCATATCGGTGCCACCACCAAAAAAACTCATTCTAAATGGCGTCTTTGTTATAATCATACTATCTTATCCTCCCTCACTCGCATCAAAATGAATTTTGACATATACCTTCACATTCATTTATTTCTGACTTTTGAATATATTTGAGACATGCGTAAAGAATTGATAAGATAAAACAAAACCGATAATCGCACCCAACAGCAATTACCGGCTTCATTCCCTAAAACCATTTTACTCTTAAATTTTTGCATCAAATATCTAGGTCAAATCCCACCCCTTAACTCCAAATAATTGCTATTATTTGGACCTGATGGTAAGCACCGTTTCTTTGCCTCAAATATGACCACAGATACAAATGATCTGTGCGTTTTTTCAGAGTTTACTATAACACGTCCCATTTAAAACTTCAATAGATTAATACAATCTTAAGAGTTATTGTTATTGGAAATACTGGATTTAAATGGATACTATTTATTTTTACCTCACCGAAATAGCTTCTTTAGGTATTTTCTATAACATAGCCTGAACAACTTTATTACCGTTCAAGTTGGTATTTCTTAGTTTTGAAAAACAAAAAACTCTAACAGGAATATTTTGTTTTCTCATTTCCGCTGCTCTTCTCTCCAGCCTGACCATCATGAATATACGAATATGCCATTAAAAAACAATTATAACCAATCCAGGTCAGCTGGGGATCAAAGGTACTGTGTACTACAAATAAAACAAATACCAGAAGAAAATAAGTATCTTTTCTGATGGCAATAAAGATTCCCATAAGGATCAATCCTGCTAAAATCAATGCAAGGATTATTGGTCCAAAATTTAGGAGACTCTGCATATAGGAAGAATCTACATAATTGTATGCTATCCCTTCTCCCGGTTCTCCACCTACCCACTGGATCTTTTGCCCAAAAAGTTTAATGCCAAAGTTTACATATCCGCTTTTTCCCAAAGCTATTCTTCCACTTAATAATCCATTTAATTTTTTCATCCATTGTACGGATTCAGCATACTTAACTGAAATGCTTATAATACCAGCAGATAAAATCGGCACGATCCCTACTGCAATCACTGAATATATCCTTTTATAAATTCTTAAATACGGAATATATTTTAAAACAATTACTCCAATAATTGCCAGCATTCCCAGAATAAATGAGTTTTTAGTATCAGTTTTAATAAAGAAATATAAGCTTCCTGCCAGCATTGCAGCTAATTCAATCCATGTGATCTTATTCTTTCTCCAATATACCCACATAAGGATCATATAAAAGAATAAATTGCTTCCTTCTGTTGTATACTGAAATCCTAAGCTGTCCCGGACTCGTTTGCCGCCTTCTTGTACATAGATCCTGTTCTCCAGTATCCCCCCATAGCAGCTCCCAATTACAAATAGCACTGCCCCAAGATGCACCCAAAGTGACCATTTTATGATATCCTGAAAATCCACATCATGAGCTGCGACTATAAATACCCAGTAGATCAGCAGATTTTTATCTTTTGTTACATAGGCACTGACCAAGAATAATGTTCCCACTATAACGATCAATGCCAGTTCTTTTTTAGAATATCCCTTCTCCAGAAAATCCAGTATAATCTTTGCGCATATCAGTCCATATGCAATAAACCGTACTACAGGGAAAAATATTTTCATACTGTCCATTTCCCCGTATTTAGATGCAAAAAGGATAACCGATACCAGATAAATCCCATATGCAAAAAGGAACATCCATTTTTTCTTTTCTTTATCTATATATATTCCAGTCATGATCATTCTCTGCTCCTTATTTCCATTTTGCTTTCCATTCTTCTTTCTGTTTTACTTTCCGTTCTGTTTTCGGTTCTGCCTTCAATTCTTCCTTCTCTCTCTCATTCTCATCTAATCCCAGATACTTCTCCCAGGCTTCTTTCGTAGTATACTTCCCTATATCTCTCCTGTATTCTTTTGCTGCTTTTCTATATTTAAACAGCAGGCAGCACAGTGCTTCCAGAATGTAGCCCATACAGATGATGGTCTGGATCAGGTCTTTTTTTACCAGGATGGCTCTTTCTGATTGTTTATCCCAGATGACTACCTCATCGTGTTTCTGATAATCTTTAATGGGATCACCTGCTTTGACAAGTGGTACCGGGCCTTCCCGGAACTCATCTATATAGCTCAGTTTATCCGCCAGTTTAGCTAACTCTGTGTTCATTTCTTCCGGGTTCAGCTCCCAGATCCATTTAGGTCCTTTTAAGAAATCCAGGACACCTTCACAGGTAAGCTTCGTGTCTTTATACCGGTATCTGAGAAGCATTCCCGCCATCTTACGGATGGTATGTTTCATTATCAGGAACAGTGAATTCTTCTGTAATACCATTTCTATCAGAAAGTTCCTCATGTCATAGTAGGACATGATGCCGGGCATGGCACCTCGCACATCCCGGTGCCAGACACAGATGCCATTTAAGAATGTGATACCCACATCCCGGTTTCGTATTCCATATTCAATATCATCGTGGTGTACGAAGAACTGGAATGGAAGATTGTCTTCTCTTACTACGTTCAGGGAATAGCAGCAGCACCACCAGCCTGAATACAGCTTATGCTCGTTGGCTGCTTCAAGGACGAAATGATCAACTCCACTTTCATAATAAGTCAGATCAAAGTTGTAGTACTGGTTTGGTGTGGTTTTTCCCTTTTCCCACCACTCACCTGCGCTGAAGCTGTACCTCTGGTTTTCCTGGCGCAGAAGTGTTCCGCCTACAGTCATGTCCTTCCACTCTTCTTTTAAAACAGTTAAAAAGCCGTAAAGCCGCACCAGAAGGTCCGGCTGTATGATTGCATCATCATCCATAAGGAGAACATGGCTGTATCCCTCTTTTTCTTTGCGGTTCATGATCTCTATCATCCCTCTGGTAAAGCCCCCGGCGCCTCCGGCGTTCATATTTTGGATGATATCTATCTTATCCTTCATCTTTGCTGCCAGTTCGTTGACTCTCCTGCCATTGCACAGGCTTCTTCCATTATCGATCAGGAAGATATGGCTGTGGTGTGATACCTCCAGCTCAGGCTGAGTGAAGATATTTTCGTAAAGTCTCCTGAGGTTCTGGAAAACATAGCCTTCTCTTTTGTAAGTACAGATATCAATTCCTATATTTACTTTCCGGAAGGATTTTTCATCGACCTCGCCCCAGTACATGCCTTCCAGCACCCATTTTAACCGGTCTTCCACGATCAGTGCAAAGGCAAATACTCCATCATTATATTTATCATATGGAAATGGAACCACGTATTCTTTTTCATTTTCTCCATCCAGTTCTATTTCCTGTATGTCGTCTTTGTCATGCATCAGGATAAGCTTTTTGAAGCCTCTTAACCGGATTTTTAAACTGATTCCTGTAAGATTCGTATATTTTTTCCGCTTTGCGATATAAATAAGATTAAAGTAACCATTAAATGTGAGTCTTCCAAAAGCATCATGATAATACATGTCCGTAATACCACATATGTTATCCTGCTGCAGTAATACACTTTGCAGTTGAACTTCCATTATTCCTCTCGCTCCTTTTGTTTCAATCGTTTTGCGGCTGTACGCAGCAGTTCCATCAGGATCCGTTCTTTCATCCCAAGAAGCAGGATCCCATAAATACTGAAGAATACACTAAAGCAGATCACCAGCACCGGAAATACCGGCATATTCAGCTTATTTTTGATAAATATCATAGCTGCGCCGGACAGAGCCGCTGCCGGTAATATCTTCCACACTTCTACCTTCTTAATGATCTCCCATGCCATATTTTTAAGTGCTGCTGCCTGCACCACAAGGACTACTGCCTCTGCCACCAGCGTTCCAAATGCAGCTCCCGAAGCCCCATATCTGGGGATAAAAACAGCATTCAGGATAATATCAGCCACAGCTCCTGCACATTCCGAATACAGAACGATCGTTTCTTTTCCCAGTGGGACCAGCATCTGGACACCAAAAACATTACTGGCGCCTATAAGGATCAGCGTAGGCATGATGATGCACATGGGGATCACGGACGGAAGGTACGCATTCCCTGATAAAAGAAGAATACACTGTTTTGCCATAATAGTAAAGCTGACAGTAAGAGGAATTGACAGAACTGCCACAAATTCCAGTGCTTTACCGGATACAGTACGGAATTCCCGTTCCATTTTCATTTCCACATAATAGGAGGTTCGCGGAAGAAGGACTGCGCCTAGAGAAGTAACGATATTTACAAGAATGACCTTTATTTTGATCGCCACATCATAATATCCCACTTCTGTATTATCCCGCATAAATCCAAGCATGGTGATATCCAGATTGGAATAAATGGTGATCGCCACAGACATGGCAAAGAAGATAAATACCGGCTTTAAATGGCGGCGGAAATGATAGTCCTTAAAACGTTTGAATATAATATGTTTCCGCAGGTTAAAAAGATTAAATACCCCGTATCCGGTATTGGCAAGAACTGTGATCCCGGCATATTTTACGTAATCTTCTTTTGTATGCACCATCAGAAACATGCAGATCACTGCAAGTACCTTAAACGCCAGTGACCGCATGGTAATATACGTATAACATTCCAGAGCCTTGTAGACCCATTCCATGGCAATAAGATTTAAAAACAGTGACAAGCTGCATACTAACAGCAATATCCGCTCTGCCTTAAATCGCGGGACGCAGATAAGAGCCACTGCCAGTGCCGCATATGCAAGCAGCGTCATGATCCCATTGATCATCCAGATTTCCTGGGCTGTTTTTGACATCTGCTCTTTATCATCCCGCACCTGGGCACAGGCACGTATTCCATAAGTAGGTATGCCCAGCATGGCAAACATGGAAAAATAATTGATCACGGAGTTTGCAAAGGCGATCTTTCCGTTTCCTTCCGGCAGGAGAACACGGGTAATATAGGGAAATGTGATCAGCGGAAATACAAAGGCAGATGTGGTCAGAAGCATGTTCATGACCAGATTGAATTTTATGGATTTCTCTTTTTTCTCCATACTTTTCTTCCTTATTCTCCCGGTTTCCATCCTGGTCTATATACAGGATGAAGGCCAAATTTCTGCTGTCTGGCATTCTTAAAGGCTTCTTCCAGAATGTTCAGTTCCAGCTTTTTGTGCCCTGTCATATGATTTAAGAAGATCTTTACCCGGATCTTCAGACAGAAATAGTCGTAGCAGACTCCGGAGAAATGTTTCCGGTAGGTATCGATCATATTCCGGTAGGAATAATACAGCTTCCAGTTAATGCCGCTTCCTTCTTCTCCTACATCATGATAGGCTACAATACCCGGCACTCCTATAATCTTTCCTGTTTTTCTCATGCGGATCCCATGCTCCAGATCATCCCAGTAAATAAAGTAGTCTTTATTAGGCAGTCCGGCTTCTAAAAGCTTTTTCTTATTCATAATGGTGCCTACATAAGTAAAGCTTCCCATTTCAAACTCTTTTTTCTCATACATTTCTGCAGGAATAGATGCTTCACAGATACGGATCCCTTTTTTGTAATAATATTTTCCGTGATTGATATCCATTTTCCCGTTTTTGATAACTTTTCCGCAGATTGCTGATATTTTATCCAGATCCGGCTGTTCTTCCAGGTAATCGGATGCCTGCTTTAATGCATCATCTTTTAAATAGGCATCGTCATCAGATACCCAGATCCAGTCAGCCTCCTGCTCCATAGCCCTTTTTATACCGGCATAGAAGCCGCCGCTTCCGCCCATATTGCTTTCCATGGTCAGAATGATCTTTTTAAAGCCTGCATCTTCCTTTTGCCACTGCCGCAGATACTGCGCAGTTCCATCTGTGCTGGCATTATCTGCCACGATCACATAAGCCGGGAGATACAGCTGTTTTTCAAAGCTTTCCAGAGCCTTTTTCAGCTTATCCAGACGATTATATGTAACAACCACTGCGCCTATCTTCATCTTCTTATTCTCCATTCCTATTTTTATGTCTATTTTTATTTTATATCTATGTACTCCTAAAACCTTTCTTGTACATCCTTTCGTAAATAACCGTACTGATCGCCCAGGATGCGGATCTGAGTGTGCAGCCATTTTTTCTACTCCAGACCATGCTCCTTTAAATATGCGAAATACCTCTGGGGATCGATCACTTTTCCTCTTTTATTCTCAAGTCCGTCTTTTACAGCTTTGATGATCAGCTGGCTGCGGAGCCTGTGATAACCTTTTAATTTGCTCTTTACAATGATCGCCATCAGTCTCGCTGTCAGCAGGCCGAAGCTAAACCACCGCACCAGCTTATTTTCCTGAAATTCCCGGATCATAAAGTACTGGTTCCGGTTGCAGTAGTATTCTTTCCACCAGCCGGCCGGTGTCATATTGGCATCCAGTACCGGTGCATCCTGATGGTCGATCACAGCATCCCGGATCAGGTACAGCTTATGTTTTCCTGAAACACGCCTGGTGTATTCGGAATCATCTCCGTAAATGAAAAGACTGCCATCTGCTATTCCCAGTTCATCTACTACCTTTCCCGGAAATAACGGACCTACAAATGCATTTGCATCTTCTTCTGTCACTGCCTTTAACTGATCTGCATCCCGCACCACCGGGCTGTTTTTCATCATGAACCTGGACAGTTTTTTATGATGGAACAGCTGATAATGCTTCAGGTCGATCCCGTAGATAAGTGGGCAAAGTCCCCCGGCATCAGGAAGTTCTTTTCCTGTATCCAATAAAGTTTCCAGGCAGTCTTTTCTTGGATAAGCATCATCATCCATCAGCCAGTACCAGTCAGGAGACAGCTTTTTCGCCTCTCTCATACCTGCCTCAAAGCCACCTGCCCCGCCTCTGTTCTCATCTAAAAAAAGCAGCTTTATCTTATGGCTTTTTGCTGCGATCTTCCTTATCTTTTCCTGTTCTTCTTCACAGCTGTGATTATCAGCAATGATAATATGATCTATCGGACGGGTCTGGTTTAAAAGGGCATCTATGCATTTTTCCAGTGTCCTGGTCCGGTTGTAAGTAACTGTTATGGCTGCAACTGTTTCCTGTCTGCTTTTATTGTTTTCCATCTCCATATACTTGTGCCAATATCCTTTCGCTGGTCTTCCAGCTGAAATGTTCTTTGATATAGTTCCGGCTTTCCATAGCCCTGAGGCTCCGTTTTTCAGGATCATTTAGATATTCTACGATCTGTTTTTCGTATTCTTCATCTGTTTCTGCCGGAATGATCACCTGGTAATCCTCATCAATGCCTTCAGCGCCCACGTTTCCTGTAATGACTGCTGTTCCCAGTGCAAGGCTTCTTAAAACCTTTAGTTTAATACCGGCACCCAGAGTCAGTGGAAATACTGCCAGTGCTGCTGTCTTTAAATATATATCCACATCTTCTACAAATCCCGTTACATGGATCCACTGGTTTTCTTTCTGCTTCAGCTTTTCCGGCGGCCTGTTTCCTACGATATATATCTGCAGCTGGGGGATCTGCTTCTTTACCCATTCTGCAATGGTGATAAGACGCATTGCAGCCTGATAATTTTCATCTCTGCCCATTTGTCCCAGAAAGCACAAGGTATATGGCTGTGTTCCTGTTTCCGGATCTGCGGCTTTTATCCCTTTGCTTTTGGTCATTCTACTCTCTGCCACTTGATTCCCAGTCACCTGATCCTCAGCTGCTTCATTCTCTGCCACGTCATTCCTGATCACGTCGTCTTCGATCCCATAATAAGGATTCAGTACCTGACAGTTTTGTACATGATACTTTTCTTCGATCAGCCGCTTATCCTTCTGGTTAAAAGTAAAAACCCGGTCTGCTTTTTTACAGTATTTTCCTTCTTTTTCCAACACCCGGCCTAACTGAAATCCCAGATACGCCTTTTTAAGCCCATGACTGTCTCCCACTTTCCGTTCATAGGACTGTGCCGTCATGTCATGCTCTGTTATATTAAACTTCAGATCCGGAAAAAGCCTGCGTATCCACAGATATTGTCCCATAGATGCATATTCTGCATGGATAGCATGGATCTTATATTTTTTCACCAGACAGATCAGCTTCCATGCGAACCTGAAAGAGCTTCTGGCTGCAAAGTAGTTTGGCATCCACGGTTCCAGGGTCACATGGACCATACGGGTAAATTTATTGATCTTTACGCTGTGATAATGGTCATCTTCTGCATATTCTTTTTTAAGACCTGCATCAAATTCAGATGCCTCAAAGGTAAGCACATATACCTGATGCCATTTTTGTAATGTTTCTATCTCCTTTCCCATACACACACCGCCTGCGTGGTTGGCTTTTGTGGACGGGAAATAGGGGGATATATGAAGGATATTCATTATTTCGGGCCTCCTTCTAACAATGGGAATACTCTCTCACGGATCACATTTTCTGCAGCTTCCTGTGTGAAAAGCTTCATATACAGGCTCTGCATCTTGTATTTTATCGCTTTGATCCTGCCACTTTGAGCCAGTGCCAGCAGCTCCTGGGCACATTTTAAAGCTGCATCCGGCCGGTAATTGATCCCGATCTGCTCCTGCTTTACCAACTCCCATGTATCACCGGGAATATTATTTACCAGTGGGAGACCATAGCAGAAATAGTCAATGGATTTCATGGTCAGTCCTACACATACCCCCGGCTTCATCATATTGATCCCAAACATGCATCTGGAGAAGATCTCTGCTTTGACTGCTTCTTCATACACTGCACCGTAAAATTCTGCCTTAATGCCCTTGCTTTTTAACTTTTCCTCAAAAAGCCCTCTGTTTTCCCCATCTCCAACTACATGTAAGAATACCGGTGTCATTTTTCCGGTTATTTCCAGGAAATTTACGATCCCGTCTATATCTATAATGTTATTAATAGAACCAAGATAGGCAAAATGGATGACTGCCGGGGTACTTACACCCACATTTATATCCGCATTTTCTGAGGCAGTTTGGGATTCTGGCACCGGCACTTGGTTTTCCGGCGCTTCATTTTCCGGTGCTTCCATCTTCCAGCCCTCCGGCACTTCTTTTGGCCAGTAGACAACGGCTGTTTTCTCCTGCTTGGCATTTATAAACTTTTGAAAATAATGGCATTCTGTAATGACCAGATCTGCCGCTTTTAAATGATCATCCCGCAGCCGCCGCCAGCACTGGAAGGGCCACAGCTTCTGAAGCTTTTTTCCACCCAGGGATTCCGGCCACAGATCTAAAATATCAAACACAAGGACCGCCCTATTCATTTTCCTCTTTATTCTGTCCCCTGCAGCTGCCAGGGAATTTGCCGGAAGGATCATATAAACCATATCTGCCTGTTCTTTTTCCAGGATTTTTTCCGCTTTTCTGGCAAAATCATACTGGGAATACAGACGCCTTACAGAAAGATTCTTCCTGTAAGGCACCGTGTCAATGTACATATGGTCAGGTGCACTCCGCACCTTTTTTACTTTCTCTCTGTGGATAAAATCCGTTTCCACCCATAAAACCTGGGCGCCCTGTTGTTTAAACAGCTCTCCCACCCATTCTGCTCTTGGCTCATAGCTGGAAGAATTGGTAACAACTACTACTTTTTTACCTGCTCCATTCATCTTCTTCCTCTGCCTGGATCTGCTCTTTGATCCTGCGCTGCTCTTCCTCTGCTGTCTGCTGTTCCATTGCTGCAGATACCTCATCAGAAAATCCTTCTGTGCTTTCTTTCTCAAACAGGATCTTTATTGTCTTAAACAGGATCTCAATATCCAGTAATACAGAATAATTCTGGATATACATCAGATCCATTTTCAGTTTATCATAGGCTGTTGTATTATATTTTCCATACACCTGGGCATATCCCGTAAGACCACCCTTTACCTTCATACGGTAAGCAAACTCCGGGATACTCTCTGAATACAGGTGCACATGCTCCACCCGCTCCGGTCTCGGACCTACCAGGCTCATTTCCCCTTTCAGGATATTTAGCAGCTGGGGAAGCTCGTCAATACGCAGCTTGCGGATAATATTACCTACAGGTGTGATCCTTGGATCCCGCTCTGTAGCAGGTACGGAAGCACCATTTTTTTCCGCATCTACGATCATGCTGCGGAATTTGCAAATGGAAAATACCTTCCCATCCTTTGTACAGCGTTCCTGATAAAAAAATACAGGACCGCCGTCATGCATTTTAATAGCTGCTGCCGTCACAAGAAAAACCGGGGACGTGATCACCAGCATAACAGCTGAAACAAAAATATCCATGGCGCGCTTGATAAATGCCTGCTCAATGGAAAGTCCGTCATTCCTGGATAATAGTAATGGCGTATCAAAATAATGCATACTCTCTGCACTTCTGATGATAATATCCGAGATCTTCGGCGTACTGTATACACGAAGAGACTTTCCGTAACAGAACTTCAGCAGCTCGTTTCTCATTTTAGAAGGGATATCGCAGATCACTACTCCCTCATACTGAAGCAGTTTTTCTTTTAATTCTTCTGTTACAGTCTGGATTTTTACCACTTCACCGATCTCAAAACAGTCTTCACGGCTGTTGAGCTTATTCATAAGAGCCGCCACCGGGCGTTCCCCATATATCATGATCACCTTTCTGGGCGGATACAGCTTCCTGTAGATTCCATTTGCCAGATATCCCCAGATACAGATGATCACAAACTGCCCTGCTGTCATAAGGACCAACGGCATTACTGTTTTAAAATGCTTTACAAGGAGCACGATGGGAATATAGGAAACTGCATTGGCGCAGATGGTTGCCAGTGTGTGGGTATAGATCAGTTCCCCATTTCTGAAATATCCCAGGCGCAGGCTGCCATACATGGAGCTGGATACATACAGCATCACAGCATACACAGCTGCCAGAAAATAATGCCCCATCCTCTGATATGGCATTTCCATGTGCTCATTATAACAATGGATCCATACCTGCATAAAGATCCAGGACTGAATTCCGATCAGAAGCACACCTGCCAGAAACCGGATCAGGCGTTTATACTTTTCATAATTATTCACTTGAAACTATTACCTTTCTATCTGGTATTTAACCTTTGTACAGTATATCATTGAATCCCCCCAAACGCAAGAAAACCCTGTATTATCCAGTTGTCCGGATATGGACAAAATGGGATAATACAGAGCTTTCAAAATATTCTCTACGATTTTACTTTTCATCCCGGCAGGCAGCCAGTCCCATTGCCATCAATGTAAACAGGACCGGTGCTACAATAGGTACACTGATATTTACCAAAGCCTGGGCCCCATAGCAGATCACTGCCATGGCAATGGAAAGTACCACCGGATTTTCTTTACCTTTACGGATAAGACGGGCAAGTACAGTCACAAGCAGGCTGATGTATGCGATCATTCCCACAATACCGATCGTTACCAGATACTGAAGATATTCATTGTGGACGCTGTCGAATTTTTCATTATAGCGTCCTACCATTTCATCAAAATATCCCTGAACTGTTATGATACCAAAGGTATCTGGTCCATATCCAAACAATTTGTGAAGGATGGGGAATTTCTGGTAAATACGTATTGCCAGATGCCAGATATAGCCTCTGTGGGTTCCCCAGTCATCATTAAATAAAAGATATTTGCGAAGAGAACCATATTTTTCCACATTACCTGCAATATTCACATCATACAATACTTTTCCCAGTCCTGAAAATACGACGATCACCACAGCCAGCCAGATCCATCTTCCCAGATTGCTTTCTTTTGCATTTTTCAGCACATTACACTCCGCAAAATACAATCCAATCCCAAGGATCCAGAGAACCACTGTGATCACCGGAAGTCCTTTAAAATCCGTAATAACATTAAACAATCCATTAATCGCTAATACGTGTTCCGGGAACTTATCCACAGTAAATCCGATTCCAATAAACTCTGTACACACAATTGCAAGGATAACCACATAGTTACGCACACCTCTTACACTGTTAAACAAAACAAACGGAAGAAGTCCTAATAATGCCAGAAGTGTCAGATATGCATTATCGCTGATACCTGTGATAAGGGCAAACAGTGAGATCACAACACATACTGTATACCAGACTTTTCTTTTTGCCTCTTTTTCTACGGTAAACAGAACCGTGCTGACACCTACTACCAATGCCAGATATGAGGTATACGTATTAATATTTCCAATGGTTGATGTAAAATCCACATAGTCCAGATAATTCAGATCATTCTTGAACCCAATGGGATCAAATTCAAAGTAATGAAGAATACCGATGAGACACACGATCATTCCTGTTCCCAGAAAAACATCCAGATACCACTTTTTAAATTCCAGCTTCCTTGCTATGATAAAAAAGCTGATGGTATACAGCATGATCATGAACAGGCCTACAAATCTCCCCTCATTGCCCCAGAAAGACTCGTATACGTATTCTGACTGCAAAGTAGAGATGGCTGAGGCCAGTAAAAATGCCAGCATAGCCCATTCTGCTACAGTTAAAGATTTAAGCGATAAATTGCTTTTTAAGCCTTTCAGCAATGCTCCATCGCACCACTTTCTGTCCCTGTTCCAGAATATAACAGCCATGATCACATAAATAACTGCCGCTGCGATCACCACGCCGCAGTAATACCAGTATTTCACCTGAAGGATATTAAAATAATAATCCTGAAAAACAAGGGGCAGACCCACCATGATCAATACTGCCAGCACCGCCGCCAGTCTGGAACTTGCCTTGTTCCAGGAAGCGCGCACCTCTCCCTGCAATGTTTCCATCATTGTTTTCTGTTCTTTTGCCATATGTCCGATCTCTTTCTTTTATCTTTTATAGATTTATTTGTTTCTGACTGCACTTATTACTGCAGCTGCTATTAGTCAGTATAGCATTTTGGCCTTTTATACGCAACTTTATAACACGTTTTTTCCTCCTTTATCATTCCCCTCTCCCAACCTCACGATACTTTTCCTTATCGGAAGTATAATCTACTCGTAATGCAATAAGGAATTTCAAAAAGTATTTCAAAAATCAAAGGAGAGTGCATTCATTATGAAGAAGCAGACAAAATTAGTTGCTGTATTATCAACAGCAGCACTGCTTGCTATCGGTGCATCCATGACATCTTTCGCAGCTACAGGCTGGGCAGAAGAAGACGGAACATGGGTATACTATGATAGAAACGGTGACAAAGTAACAGATAAGTGGGCAAAATCTGGTAATAACTGGTATTACTTAGATAACAACGGCGAGATGGCAGTAGATACCCTGATCGAAGATGGCGACAACTACTACTATGTTGATGTTGACGGTGTTATGGCAGCTAACCAGTGGGTAGCTATTGATAACGAAGATGCTGGCGATGATGACGAGCCAGAGCATTACTGGTATTACTTCCAGGCTAATGGTAAAGCTTTAAAGCAGGGCGATTCTGATAAGGTTTCTTTAAAAACCGTTAACGGTAAGAAGTATGCATTCGATGACGAAGGCAAGATGCTGTACGGTTGGGTAGATGGGAATAATGCAGAGCGTATCGAAAATACCGATGGTGCTGCATTTAAGGAAGCAACCTATTACTTCGGTGGCGAAGATGACGGCGCTATGACTACTGGTTGGTTATTAGCAGATGTTACATATGACGAAGCTACCAATGATGATTATAAGTATACCGCAGCTGCATTTAACGATGATGAAGATCAGACTCGTTGGTTCTACTTCAAATCTAATGGTAAGATGGTCAAGGCTGATAACGGCGAAAGAACCAAAGATAAAACTATCAATGGTAAGAAGTACGCATTTGATGAGTACGGCGCTATGGTAGCTGAGTGGTCTCTGGATGAAGGCGATGAGAAGATCGCTTCTAAGTCTGAAGAGAGAGCAAAAGCTTCTGTTGGTGCAGCAACCACTTCTAATGCTTGGAGCGGTGCTGGAAACTATGCTAAGTATACTCAGGCATGGAGATACTTCAACTCTGTTGAAGATGGTTCTCGTGTAAGCAAGGGCTGGTTCAAGGTAGTTGCAGCTGAAATGCTGAACAAGGGCAAATATGATGATGATGAAGATGCTTGGTACTACGCAGATGGCAGCGGTAAGCTGTACGCTGGTGAGTTCAAAACCATCAAAGGCAAAAAATATGCATTCCGTAATGATGGCCGTATGATTAGTGGTCTGAAGTTCATCAAGGTAGGTAACCACGACTTAGTTGATGTTGTAGCTGATGATGATGATAACCATTCCTTTGAAGACGAAGATGCTTTCTTAGCTGAAGCTTATACATATTTCGAAGGCAATGGATATAAGTGCTACTACTTCGGAAACGGTGAAGATGGCGCTATGAGAACTGGTAAGACTTCTTTAACTTTCGATGGTGAGAATACTAACTTCTACTTCGAGAAGTCCGGCGGTAAGAAGGGTGCCGGTGTAACTGGCGAGAAGGACAACAAGCTGTATCAGTCTGGTATGCTGTTAAAGGCAAATTCCGATGACAAGTACACTGTTGTTGATAAGGAAACTCATATTAATGTCGATGGTTCTAAGTATTATACCTACACCAAGTTAGCTGACGCTGAGGCATTCATGAAGAGCGTTAAGGTTAATGGTGGTAAGGCTGATAATGCATTAGCAACGGTTAAGGATCCTGCCGAGAAGGTAAAAATTGGAAATAATTCTGAGAAGAAGGCTGAAGACTTAAGCGAAGCTTATACCATCGACTTAAAGAATGTTGTAAATCATGAGTACGTTCTGGTTAATACCTCTGGTAAGGTAATTGACAGCAAGGGCAAGAACAAAGATGGCAGCGATTACTATTATGTAACCGACACCAACGGAACTATCACCAATATTTATGTTGAGGACTAATCCATATTATCTTTGATAAATTTGCGATAATTAAAAATTAAGGGGGAAGCGTTATGGCTGATATAATATTATGTTAGCTGTGACGCTTCCTTTTTATATTCAGAAGGAGCTTATATGATTAGAAAAAAATTATTAATTTTAGGAGTTGCCCTTTGTCTGGCAACTTCCGCTAATATAGTTACTGCATTTGCAGAAACAACGACTTCTAATATCACAACTATGGAAAATTGCGGTGCTTATATTTTCGAGTGGCGTCCTATTGACTGCGGAAATGGAAATTATTTTGCTATCCTGGTTGGTGGAAATACATTATATGAAAGTGATGTAATCTTAAACCGTGGTTATGATTATGCTTATACTTTTGAACCAATGACATATTCTCGTCCATGGGGAACAGTACCGGATCTGGTAAATATAGATGGCAAATGGGGAATTCCAGAGAATTGGGCAACTATGCCACAGGATAGCCAGTCGGTTATGCAGATTGTCTTAAAAACTAATTATAAAACTTTAAGTACAGATAAACGTTATGTAAATGTTGTTCATCTTCCCTCTAATATATCGCCATCTTCCCTTCCAGCAGAAGTTCGTAAATATCTGATTAATTCAGACACTTCTGATGCAGGCGCTTACAATGATACTGTTACTCCAGGATGGCAGAAAGAAGAAGATGGATCTGAAAAGTACTTAAAGCCAGATGGCACTTATGTAACTAATGGATGGCTTCAGTTAGATGATAAAAAATACTATATGGATGAAAATGGTGTTAAATTGAAAGATACTGTTACTCCAGATGGTTTTTATGTAAATGCTGATGGTGAAAAAGTTTCTTATATGCCGGGCTGGTATAAAGACGGTGACAATTGGCGTTATATCCAGAAAGATGGATATTATAAAGCAAATTCATGGTATCAGGATACAGATGGAAAATACTATTACTTCAATATGGGAGCTGTCATGGTTGTGAATACTACAACACCAGACGGTTACTATGTAGACGAAAATGGTGTCTGGGATGGCAATGCCTCAACTGTTATTACTGAGAAAAAAAATCTTGGCCCTGGTGTAGACAAAGGCTGGGAGCCGATTGATATTGGCTGGAAGTTCAAGCAGGAAGATGGAACTTATTTAACCAATGCCTGGAGACAGGATTCTAACGGCAAATGGTATTACCTGAACGAAGATGGCTGGATGCTGAAAGACACTAATACACCAGACGGCTACCATGTAGATGCTAACGGCGTTTGGGATGGGGATGCTGTAACTGAAAGCGAAGAAGCAGCTGAATAAACACCAAAAAACAATAATCTTATATTAAAAGAAAATCGCCAGAAATGACTCATCGGTTATTTCTGGCGATTTGCTATAACATAAATATTGGCAGACAAAATGAATATTGCTTTTATAATAATATTTCATTAAAATTATAGACAGAATAGAAGATGAAATGATGTGTACAGGAGACCATTGATCGTGGCCTCTTGCGTATTATCATAAATTACAGATATCATTAAAAGAGATCAGTTTAATATTTGGTGTGTTTTCCACGTATTCTTTAACATCTTTTGTAAATCCCGTTTTTGAAAATAACATATAATATTGTTGCACATAATGGAATAGATTTCCACGTTCTAATAATTGTCTGAGGATCTCCATATTGATGTCAGCATTTCTCCACTTGCATTCGCCTAACAATGCCTGATCATCCTGCACAGCCATAATGTCAATTTCCTCCTGACGTTTCGCAACAGGATTATTTCCCCACCATTTTCCAATACTTCCAGGAAAGAACGGTAATGCAGCATAAATTTGAGGGTGGTAGAGATACTGGATGCAGATGTCTTCAAAAATATGTCCCATAAAATCACTGATATTGGGAGTGACCATTTGATAATAAATCGTTTCCCCAATGCCACGGGTAATACCGCTGATGTTAGGACGGACAAAACGATACCAGAACAGGAACATACTGTCTTCCAGGCGGTATATCGTCTTTCTGCTGGCAGCAGGTTCTGTCACAGGTGTTTCTTTCCGTATAATACCTAATGCAATAAGAGAAGTTATCTGATTACTGCAACCGCTGGTTTCCAGACCTGTTTTTCCCGCAATCTCATTTAGGCGGCTGGCACCACCTGCAATGGCTGAAATAATAGAATGGTAAGTGGCCGGTTCGCGGAGCTCCTGCTTCAGAAGATTAACGGGTTCTTCAAATAAACGACCGCTTTCATCAAAAAAAAGCTCTATAAGGTTTTTATCCAGTGAAATACGTGGATTAATCCTGGAAAGATATTCAGGAATGCCACCTGTAACGCCATATAAAACAGCCTGTTCCTCGGAAGTAAACGCTGCCAGCATCTGCCTTGCTTCAAAAAATGTAAATGGATGGATTTTAAATTGTGCAGTTCTTCTGCCATACAAAGGGCTTTTATAGCCAAGAACCTGTTCTTCCATAAAACTCATAGAAGATCCACATAAGATCAAAAACAAGTTGCTGTTTTTCCAACAATGGTCAATGTGTTTTTGGAGTAAAGAAGAAATTACAGGATAGGAAGCCGCCAGATAAGGGAATTCATCAATAGCAATGATATAGCGTTCTCCTGTTAAAGCTAACTGATCGATATAAGCCAATAAATCCTCGTAATCACCAAATTGAGATAAAGGCGCCAGAGAATCTTGAAGAAAAGCTTTTGACAAACCCGTAAGATTCTCTTTTTTAGTTCCTTCTACAGCCATATAATAAACCGCTTTTTTTCGCTCAATAAATTCATTGATCAGCATTGTCTTTCCTACACGCCTTCTGCCATAAAAGACTGCAAATTCAAACTGGTTGCTGTTATATAGTGCATTTAATTTATTTAATTCTCTGGAACGTCCAATAAACATTTATATCACCTCAAATTTGTTAAATTTGCTAATCATACAATTAGTAATTATATAATTAGTATATATCATTTTGGGTAAATAAGTCCAGAAAAATTAATGAAAATATCGAATTAATGTAAATGGTTTCGGCTATTTACTAGATGCAATATAACTAATGTTGAGGCTGAGGCTGTCGTTATTGCAGAATATATTTCCTGCTATTTTATATAAAAGTGTGATATATACGCATCAAAATCAAATAATTTTGTATTTTAATTGTAATTTTCATAGCTTTTGCATATAATAAAAGTGTGATCATTAAGCATAAAACTCCAATAAAAATGTGAGGAGAGATTCAATGGAACGATTTATCTTAAAAAAATTGCTGGCTTGGAAGAATTCTCCCTACCGCAAGCCTTTAATCTTGAAGGGCGTACGTCAGGTGGGTAAGACTTGGATTCTGAAAGAGTTCGGCAGACGCTGTTATGAAAATACAGCTTACTTTAACTTTGATGAAAATGAAGAATATAAGCAATTTTTTGAAACAACCAAGGATGTGGACCGGATTCTGCAAAACCTTATGCTGGCAAGCGGTCAAAAAATCGTGCCTGAAAAAACCTTGATTATCTTTGATGAGGTGCAGGACTGCCCTAAGGTCATTAATTCTATGAAGTATTTTTGCGAGAACGCACCGCAGTATCACATTGCCTGTGCCGGTTCTCTGTTGGGTATTGCCCTGGCGAAACCTTCCTCTTTTCCCGTGGGTAAGGTTAACTTTATGCAGATTGACCCGATGACCTTTAATGAATTCCTACTTGCCAACGGTGATGAAAATCTGGAGCAGTATCTGGAACAGGTGGACACCATTGAACCCATCCCTGACGCCTTTTTTAATCCGCTGTATGAGAAGCTGAAAATGTACTATGTCACCGGTGGTATGCCGGAGCCGGTATTGATGTGGACGGAGGCACGGGACGTTTCTGCCATGCAGGAAGCATTGTCCGGAATCATCGGAGCCTATGAGCGTGATTTTGCAAAACATCCTAATCTCAGCGAGTTCCCGAAAATCTCAATGATCTGGAAATCCATTCCTTCTCAACTGGCAAGAGAAAACAAGAAGTTTATCTATAAAGTGGTCAAGGAAGGTGCACGAGCCCGTGAGTACGAGGATGCCTTGCAATGGCTGGTAGATGCCCGTTTGGTGCATAAAATTTATCGCAGCTCAGCTCCCGGCCTGCCGATTGCAGCTTACGATGACTTGTCCGCTTTCAAGATTTATCTGGTGGATGTGGGACTGCTCCGCCGTCTGGCGCAGTTGGCTCCCACAGCCTTTGGCGAAGGAAACCGCCTTTTTACTGAATTTAAAGGCGCATTAACCGAAAACTTTGTGTTGCAGACTTTAATTACTCAGTTTGAAGTCATGCCTCGTTATTGGAGTCAGAACAACCCGCCTTACGAAGTGGATTTCCTCATTCAGCGGGAGAACGACATCTTCCCCGTGGAGGTCAAATCCGAAGCCAACACAACCAGCAAGAGTATGAAGAAGTTCAAGGAACTGTTTCCTGATAAGGTTAAGCTCCGCATTCGTTTCTCATTGGACAATCTGAAACTGGACGATGACGTGCTGAATATCCCGCTGTTCATGGCAGACCAGACGGATCGATTGATCAGGCTGGCATTGGAACAGAACAACGCACAATAATAGGAATATGGAGAATACAGATATGGCTATTAGTAAAAAACTTAAATTTTAAACAGTTCTCGATACACTGGAAGAAATTACTGAATTATTGACCATAAATTAACAAATATAACTCATTTTATCTCCCAAAACCTCTCCTCCCAATACTTTTCCTTATCGGAAGTATAATCTACTCGTAATGCAATAAGGAATTTCAAAAAGTATTTCAAAAATCAAAGGAGAGTGCATTCATTATGAAGAAGCAGACAAAATTAGTTGCTGTATTATCAACAGCAGCACTGCTTGCTATCGGTGCATCCATGACATCTTTCGCAGCTACAGGCTGGGCAGAAGAAGACGGAACATGGGTATACTATGATAGAAACGGTGACAAAGTAACAGACAAATGGGCAAAATCTGGTAATAACTGGTATTACTTAGATAACAACGGCGAAATGGCAATTGACACCCTGATCGAAGATGGCGACAACTACTACTATGTTGACGTTAACGGTGTTATGGCAGCTAACCAGTGGGTAGCTATCGATAACGAAGATGCAGGCGATGACAATGAGCCAGAGCATTACTGGTATTACTTCCAGGCTAACGGTAAAGCTTTAAAGAACGGCGATAACAACAAAGTTGCTTTAAAGACCGTTAACGGCAAGAAGTATGCTTTCGATGATGAAGGTAAGATGCTGTATGGTTGGGTTAAGTCTGACGATGCTAGCCGTATCGATGATACTGATGGTGATGCATTTAAAGATGGTGACTACTACTTCGGTGGCGAAGATGATGGTGCTATGACTACCGGTTGGGTACTTATGGACATCACTTACAATGAAGCAACCAGCGATAACGAAATCGCTCCTGTATTCAATGATGATGAAGACCAGAGCCGTTGGTTCTACTTCAAATCCAATGGTAAGAAGATCAAAGCTGAAGGCGATGATATCCAGAAGGGCAAGACCATCAATGGTAAGAAATATGAGTTTGATCAGTACGGTGTTATGACTGCTGAGTGGTCTCTGGATGTTAAGAAAGCTTCTGATGCAGGCGTACGTGACGCTTACAGTACTCAGGCTACTAACAGCAATGCTAGAACCGCTCAGTACTCACATCTGTGGAGATACTTCAACTCTGTTGAAGATGGTTCCCGCGTAAGCAAGGGCTGGTTCAAGGTAGTTGCTGCTGAATACATGAACTACGACAAGAACAACGATGATGAAGATGCTTGGTACTATGCAGATGGAAACGGTAGAATCTACACTGCAGCATTTAAGACCATCAAGGGCAAGAAGTATGCGTTCCGTGAAGACGGTCGTATGGTTAACGGCCTGAAATTCATCAAGCAGAACAACGCTGGTGAGATTATTGGTGTAGTAGCTGATGATAATACAGGACATCCATTCGATACTGAGGATGACTTCGTTAAGAATGCTCCATACTGGAATGAAAATGGATACTACTGCTACTACTTCGGTGATGGCGATGATGGTGCTATGAGAACCAACAAGACCAACATCACTATCGATGGAGACAGCTTCAACTTCTACTTCGAGAAGTCCGGCGGCCACAAGGGTGCTGGTAAGACTGGCGAGAAGGATAAGAAGTACTATCAGTCTGGTATGCTTCTGAAAGCTGGTTCTGATGAGAAGTATCAGGTAGTTAAGACTCTGGATGCTGCTAATGACACAAATGATAGCAATGAGGCAATCAGCGGATACATGAAACTGGATGATGTTAAGGCATTCCTGGATGAAGTAGGTGTAACATCTACTACAAATCCATCTAGCGTAACCTTAAGCAGCTACGGCATCAGCAAGAAGGCAGATGATATCGACGAACTGTACATCATTCCTTCAACTGATCAGGATGGTCAGAATGTAGCTGGTAAGTATTTCTTAGTAAATACTTCTGGTAAGGTAGTTGACAACAAGTCCAGAAATAGAGATGGCAATGATTACTACTACTGCGTAAATACTTCCGGTAACATCGTAGCTATCTACACAGAGAAATAATTGATTGTACATAGTACAGTTAAATAATTAAGGGGGAAAGCGTTGTGACTGATTAAATTTAGTCGCAGCGCTTTTCTTGCTTAAAACCGAAAGGAGACTTATTATGGTAAAAAAATTCACAGTGGCACTTTGCATGGCCTTATCGCTGTCTGTAACTGTTCCAACAGTTGCTTTTGCAGATAATACCACTACAACAATGGAGAACTGTGGCGCATATCTGTTTGAGTGGCGTCCGGTAGACTGTGGAGATGGTAATTATTTTGCAATTTTAGTTGGTGGAAATACGATCAGCGAAAGTGATGTCATTTTAAACCGTGGTTATGACTATGCTTACACCTTTGATCCAATGAACTATTCCCGTCCATGGGGAACAGTTCCGGATCTGGTAAATGTAGATGGCGTATGGGCAATCCCGGAAAACTGGTCTTCCCTTCCTGAAGGAACACAGCCAACTCTCCAGATTGTATTAAAAACCAATTATAAAACATTAGCTACTGATAAAAGATATGTGAATGTAGTACATCTTCCAGGTGGTGTAAACACTGCAAGCCTTCCTTTAGAGGTTAAAAAATATCTGATCAATGTAGACGGCTCTGATGCCGGTGCTTATGAAGGAACTGTGACTCCTGGATGGACTACAAATGAGGATGGAAAATGGATGTATCGTAAGCCAGATGGTACATTTGTAAAGAATGGATGGCTGCGTCTGGATGATAAGCAATATTACCTGGATGAAAACGGCTTCCGCCTGCAGGATACCGTTACACCAGATGGTGTTTATGTAAACGCAGCTGGTGAAAAAACCAAATATATGCCTGGCTGGAAGCAGGATGAAAAGGGCTGGCATTACGTCCTTAAAAATGGTCATTATGCCGGAGCAACCTGGATTGAAGATACAGATGGCAAGTGGTATTACTTTAATATCGGAACCTATATGGTAGCAAATGCTGATACCCCAGATGGCTACCATGTAGATGAAAACGGTGTCTGGGACGGCAAGGCTGCTACTGTTACCAACCAGAAGAACCTGGGACCTGGCGTAGACAAAGGCTGGGAGCCGATCGATATTGGCTGGAAGTTTAAGCAGGAAGATGGCACTTATCTGACCAATGCCTGGAGACAGGACAGCAACGGTAAATGGTATTACCTGAACGAAGATGGCTGGATGCTGAAAGACACTAATACACCTGATGGTTATCATGTAGGTGCAGATGGCGTTTACGATGGTCTTGCTGTAACAGAGGATACAGCAGCTGCCGAATCATAAGCAACAATAACTCAACACAATCGCCAGAAATGTACATACATATCATTTCTGGCGATTCAACTTTTTAGTATAATAAATTTTTTACTTTATCCAAAGATATTCCTACAATATCAGCAATTTCTATATCTGATTTGCCTGATTTATGAAGAGTGAATATCATTTTTGCAAAGTGTAATCCATTTTCGATTCCTTTTTCGATTCCTTTTTCCATTCCTTCTTCTCTTAAAGTTTCATTGTGAAGTTCTTCATCATATTCCGTTAAGATCATAGACATTACCTCCCCTTCGTTTTTTAACAGATATGTTTTTAATATGTCATTTTCTATACAATGCTTTACAGCCTGATGAACAGCTGTTTCAATGGTGCAGCCTGATTGCTTTCTGGTTCGTATCTGATGAATCAGCTCTGTGTAACCAGCCAGAACGCTACAGTTTTTCAGTAAACTAACATTATTATCCGGATTGATGTTGATCACATGTGCCGTCCAGTCATACCCTTTTACGGGATGCTCAAAGGCATCTGCCAGATGATACTCTTCACGTTCTGGCCTTATTTCTTTCCCGTTGTAAAATACATAAAATTGTGGGGCGGGTATTTTTAATAACTTCCTGCGATAAATATCTTTTTTTCTGGAAGCCAGCCATCCCTCATATTCTCTTGCAAAATACAGTAAACCTCTCAGCGGCATATTAGGATTTACGCTGCTCTGTTGTTCCCAAAGACTGATATTTCCACATAAACATATGGATACATCATTTTTCATTGTCAGATAAAGTGCATCTTCCAGAGTTACGATTTCTAACTCATTTTCATTTTTATAATCTGTGCCATTCAATGCATTGTACAGAGAAAGAGCATTCTCTTTCTTTGAAAAAAGATTACAGAACAGTCTGTCCTTGTGCGTTTGACGTACTTTGATAGTGTTTTTCATAGGCATTATCCTTTCTGTTTGCCGCAGGAAGATACTGCCTGTTCTCCCTGCTTAAATGATATGGAGTTTAAGCAAAGAGTTCTTAAAATAGATGCTGACAGATGCAGCTTGAATGAAATGAAAATTTAGATTTCTAGAAAACTTGCTTATATTTATTCTAACATGGGTATCGGGCAATTGCAATATATAAATGCCCCTACATAGGATTTTAGCCAATTTCACAATCATAACTAATACATGCAAAAACTGCAGGATCAGTGAATAAACGATCCTGCAGTTTTATAAACTAAATATAGATTAGATTATTCTGCTGTTTCTTCTGTTACAACAGGACCATCGTAAACGCCGTTAGCGTCCACATGATAACCGTCCGGTGTATTAGTGTCTTTCAGCATCCAGCCATCTTCGTTCAGGTAATACCATTTACCGTTGCTGTCCTGTCTCCAGGCATTGGTCAAATAAGTACCATCTTCCTGTTTGAATTTCCAACCTTTATCAATTGGTTCCCAGCCTTTGTCTACACCAGGGCCGAGGTTCTTTTCAGCTGCAGCAACTGTTGATGCATTACCATCCCAAACACCGTTTTCATCTACATAATAACCATCCGGTGTGGTTGTGTTTACTGCCATAACAGCACCCATATTGAAATAATAATACTTTCCGTCAGTATCCTGATACCATGAGTTAGCCAGATAATATCCATTTTTCTGGATATAACGCCAATAGTTACCATCTTTATACCAACCTGGCATATAAGATACCTTCTCGCCGTCAGAATTTACATAGAAGCCATCTGGAGTAATGGTATCTTTTAATTTAACACCATTTTCATCCATGTAATATTTTTTATCATCAAGCTGGAGCCAGCCGTTGCTTACATACGTTCCATCTGGCTTTAAATATTTTTCGGATCCATCTGCTTCTTTTTGCCATCCTGGGGTAACTGTGTCATTATAAGCACCAGCGTCAGAAGCATCTACATTAATCAAATATTTACGCACTTCTGCTGGTAATGTAGAGGAATTCACATTGGAAGGAAGATGAACAACATTTACATAACGCTTATCTGTATTTAAAGTTTTATAATTTGTTTTTAATACAATCTGGAGAGTAGGCTGAGCACCTTCCGGCATGGAAGACCAGTTTTCAGGGATCCCCCATTTTCCGTCTATATTTACCAGATCCGGCACAGTTCCCCATGGGCGTGAATAAGTCATAGGTTCAAATGTATAAGCATAATCATAACCTCGATTTAAGATCACATTACTCTCATTTAATGTATTGCCGCCTACCAAAATAGCAAAATAATTTCCATTTCCGCAATCAATAGGGCGCCACTCAAAAAGATATGCACCACAGTTTTCCATTGTTGTGGTACTGGCAGATGTAGTATCAGCAAAAGATGTGATTGCATTTGCTGATACAGCCAGACAAATTGCTGTTCCTAATACTAATAATTTTCTTCTGATCATAGATACTCCTTTCTGCAAGTAAATAAAAAGGAAGCGTTACAGCTAACATAAATGTTATATCAGCCATAACGCTTCCCCCTTAATGTTTAGTTATTACAAACTGTTTCTAAATCAAATCAGATTAGTCTTCAACGTAGATGTTAGTAATCTTACCATTGCTGTCAGTTACATAGTAGTAATCGCTGCCATCTTTGTTCTTGCCCTTGTTGTCAATTACCTTACCAGAGGTATTAACCAGGATGTATTCATGATTCTTAACATCCTTTAATTCAACGGAATAAGCTTCAGCTAAGTCTTCAGCCTTCTTGGTAGTGTTGCTTCCAACAGTTACCTTTGTAGAGCCTTCCTTACCAGCTAATTCATCGTTAACTTTACCACCATGGTTCTTAACGCTGTCCATGAATGCCTTAGCGTCATCTAACTTGGTGTAGGTTACATACTTAGTACCACCAGCCTTAGTATGTGTTTCTTTATCAACAACAGTGTACTTGTCGTCAGAATCTGCCTTTAACAGCATACCGGACTGATACAGTTTGTTGTCCTTCTCACCAGTTACACCAGCACCCTTCTTGCCGCCAGACTTCTCGAAGTAGAAGTTGGTGTTCTCGCCGTCGAAGGTCAGAGATGTCTTACCAGTTCTCATTGCACCATCTTCGTCGCCGCCGAAGTAGTAGCACTTGTATCCTTCACCTTCAAAGTAGGTAGAAGCCTGTGCTAAGAAATCATCCTCATTATCGAAGGAATGATTGTCATCATCATCAGCTATAACGTCTTCAAAGTCGTTAGTGCCTTCTTTGATGAACTTCAGGCCGTTAATCATACGTCCATCGTTTCTGAATGCATACTTCTTGCCCTTGATGGTCTTGAATTCACCAGCATACAGCTTGCCGCTGCCATCTGCATAGTACCAAGCATCTTCATCATCATCATATTTGTCCTTGTTCAGCATTTCAGCTGCTACTACTTTGAACCAGCCCTTGCTTACACGAGAACCATCCTCAACAGAGTTGAAGTATCTCCATGCCTGGGTGTACTTAGCGTAGTTTCCTGCACCATTCCAAGCTTCAGAAGTGGTTGCTACATCAACAGAAGCCTTTGCTCTCTCTTCGGACTTAGAAGCGATCTTCTCATCACCTTCATCCAGAGACCACTCAGCTACCATAGCGCCGTACTCATCAAATGCGTACTTCTTACCATTGATAGTCTTATCTTTGGTTCTTTCGCCATTGTCAGCCTTGATCATCTTACCATTGGACTTGAAGTAGAACCAACGGGTCTGATCTTCATCATCATTGAATGCTGCTGCAGTATACTTATAATCATCATTGGTTGCTTCGTTGTATGTAACGTCAGTCAGTAACCAACCAGTAGTCATAGCACCGTCATCTTCGCCACCGAAGTAGTAGGTTGCTTCCTTGAAAGCATCACCATCAGTATTGTCGATACGCTCAGCGCTGTTCTCATCTACCCAGCCATACAGCATCTTACCTTCGTCATCGAAAGCATATTTCTTGCCGTTAACAGTCTTTAAAGAAACCTTATCGGAATCTCCCTGTTTTAAAGCTTTACCGTTAGCCTGGAAGTAGTACCAATAATGCTCTGGCTCGTCATCATCGCCAGCGTCTTCGTTATCGATAGCTACCCACTGGTTAGCTGCCATAACACCGTTGATGTCAACATAGTAGTAGTTGTCGCCATCTTCGATCAGGGTATCTACTGCCATCTCGCCGTTGCTGTCTAAGTAATACCAGTTATTACCAGATTTTGCCCATTTGTCTGTTACTTTGTCACCGTTTCTATCATAGTATACCCAAGTACCATCTTCTTCTGCCCAGCCTGTAGCTGCGAAAGATGTCATGGATGCACCGATAGCAAGCAGTGCTGCTGTTGATAATACAGCAACTAATTTTGTCTGCTTCTTCATAATGAATGCACTCTCCTTTGATTTTTGAAATACTTTTTGAAATTCCTTATTGCATTACGAGTAGATTATACTTCCGATAAGGAAAATTATCAATAGTTTTTTTGCATTTTTTGCATTTTCTCCTTTTTTCTGGAGAATATTGATAACTTGCCCTGGAGGAATAACCTCTCCTTCACAATCCATAGTATATTATAATTTTCGAAAAAAAGCCATAACTTTTACCTGTGGTTTTTCTTACGTAATTATTACAAAACCACCTGTTTAAGCCGTTTTTGTACTTATAGTTGTACAATCCGTTTTTTTCTTAACCGAAGATGATCAGATCAGCCCGAAAAGGCCATCTGACGGGATTTTATCTGATAATGCCGGGCAGAAAAAAACACCCGCAATGCTTTTGCACCGGATGTTTTTCCCGTAGTATATAAAATACTCTCTTCCCCTAAAAAGACCCCAGGTGAAGGAGCTGCCTTATGATTAGTCGTTTGCTCCATGGCCTGAGGTCTTTTTTCGATAGTATGTTGTAAACACTTATTTTTATATTCTTTATTTATCCGTTTACCGGTTCGATAAACTTCAACTAATATATACTATTTTTTCAGAATACGCAACCGCATTATTGTACTTTTGGAAATACTTACGAAGTAAAAAAGAACCCGCAGACTGTTTCCACAGTCCTGCGGGTTCTGAAAGCACTTATATCTGAATACAAGTCTACACAGTAAGCTTTGATTACTTCAGGGTAACCTTTGCTCCTTCTGCCTCTAACTTTGCCTTGATATCGTTTGCTTCTTCCTTGGATGCGCCCTGCTTTAATACCTTTGGTGCGCCATCAACTACGTCTTTAGCTTCCTTCAGGCCTAAACCGGTAGCTTCACGAACAACCTTGATAACCTTAACCTTGTTTGGTCCAACTTCGGTCAGCTCAACGTCGAATTCGGTCTTCTCTTCAGCTGCTGCTGCGCCAGCACCTGCTGCTGCAACTACAACGCCTGCTGCTGCAGATACGCCAAACTCTTCCTCACATGCCTTTACTAAATCGTTCAGTTCTAATACGGATAATTCCTTGATAGCTTCGATAAACTCAGCGGTTGTTAACTTTGCCATTTTAATTTCCTCCTGTTTAAAATTATTTTTCGATAGGATCTGTGTTTCAGGCTGCTTTTTCTGGACTATGCAGACAAAAGAGCCACAAATTCATTTTGCAGATTAAGCCTCTGCTGCACCACCATTTTTCTCTGCGATCTGATTGAGTACGCGAGCCAGGTTGGTGATTGGGGACTGGATGCTTCCAAGCAGCTTTCCAAGAAGAACTTCTCTGGATGGAATGGTTGCGATAACCTGGGTTCCAGCCTGATCATAGTAGGTTCCTTCAACTACAGAAGCCTTCAGTTCCAGCTTAGGAGCGGTCTTAGCAAATTCAGCCAGGATTCTAGCTGGTGCTGTAGCATCATCCTTAGATACAGCTAATGCTGTAGGTCCTTCCAGATGTGGATCCAGAGCTGCGAACTCGGTTCCTTCTGCTGCACGCTTGATCAGAGTGTTCTTATATACTTTATAAGAAACTCCAGCTTCTCTTAACTGTTTACGCAGTTTTGTATCCTGCTCTACAGTCAGACCACGGTAATCAACAACAACTGCGCCGACTGCACCGTCTAACATTGCCTTGATCTCGTCTACTACTGGCTGCTTTAATTCAACTTTTGCCATGAATGGTTTACCTCCTTATATTATTTCGTATTGAAAACCGTCATAGCAAGGACACGATCTTATAAAAAAACCTCCCTGCCGCAATGACAGAGAGGTACGCAAAATCTCATTTGAGTTTTGTATGTTCCTCGGCAGGCGTTCTAAGCTTACACCTTACGGTACCTGCTGTCTCAGGGCATTCAACACGCATAATAAAATAACATATCTGAGCATGAATGTCAAGAGGCTTTTTAATAATTTTTCGTGAACTTTTTCATGAAAAATAAAAAGACCACAGAGAACCGGAATTCTCTGCAGCCTCATTATTTCTATTCAGGACACCTGATTAGTTTGTAAGCTTAGCTACGTTCAGCTTAACGCCTGGGCCCATGGTGGATGTAAGAGCTACGCTCTTGAAGTATGCGCCCTTAACGGTGCTTGGCTTAGCCTTTAAGATAGCGTCCATAAGCGTCTGGAAGTTGTCCGCTAACTGCTCCTCGGTGAAGGAAGCTTTTCCTACTGGCACGTGGATAATGTTTGTCTTGTCAAGTCTGTACTCGATCTTACCAGCTTTGATCTCCTTGATAGCCTTGGTTACGTCCATGGTTACGGTACCAGCCTTTGGGTTTGGCATTAAGCCCTTCGGTCCAAGTACACGGCCCAGACGACCAACAACGCCCATCATGTCAGGAGTAGCAACAACAACGTCAAAATCCAGCCATCCTTCGTTCTGGATTCTTGGGATCAGCTCTTCTGCGCCTACGAAATCTGCGCCAGCTGCCTGTGCTTCGTCTGCCTTAGCACCCTTAGCGAATACTAAGATACGAACAGTCTTACCTGTTCCGTGAGGAAGAACAACAGCTCCACGGATCTGCTGATCAGCGTGACGTCCGTCACATCCTGTTCTGATATGAAGTTCTACAGTCTCGTCAAATTTTGCAGAAGCATTCTTCTTAACGATAGAGATTGCATCTGCTACGTCGTAAAGTGCAGCACGGTCTACGTTCTTCATAGCCTCTGCATATCTTTTTCCTGTTTTCATTATAAAATAACCTCCTAGTGGTATTGACGGGGGAATCTCCCTCCCACGTTCATATATACGGTATTAATTACTCTTCGATGGTAACGCCCATACTTCTTGCAGTACCAGCTACCATGCTCATAGCAGCCTCAAGGCTGGCAGCGTTTAAGTCTGGCATCTTGGTCTCTGCGATCTTCTGCAGGTCAGCCTTCTTTAATACAGCTACCTTAGTCTTGTTAGGAACACCTGAACCGCTCTTTAAGCCACATGCCTTCTTGATCAGAACTGCTGCTGGCGGGGTCTTGGTGATGAAGCTGAAGCTTCTGTCCGCATATACGGTAATAACTACAGGGATGATCATATCTCCCTGATCTGCTGTTCTAGCGTTGAACTCTTTGGTAAACTGTACGATGTTTACACCGTGCTGACCAAGAGCTGGTCCAACTGGTGGTGCTGGTGTAGCCTTGCCTGCTGGAATCTGTAATTTGATATATCCTGTTACTTTCTTTGCCATCTTAGGCACCTCCTAAAATTATGTGGTATTGTCGGGAATGTCCCTCCCACCAGCTTCTGCTGCGCAAAAGCTGATCCATTTTACATTTTCTTTACTTCTGCAAATCCCAGTTCGACCGGTGTTTCACGACCGAACATTTCTACATTGATAGTGATGGTCTGCTTACTTTCGTTGATAGCTTTAATAGCACCAACTGTATCTTTCCATGCACCGGAGATAACTGTTACCATATCTCCCAATGTAAAGTCGACTAAGACGTCTTCCTTCATAAATCCAAGGCTCGCCATCTCTTCTTCAGTCAGAGGAACTGGTTTGGAGCCCGGACCAACAAAGCCTGTAACGCCTCGGGTGTTGCGTACTACGTACCATGTGTCATCGTTCATGACCATGTTGATCAGCACATAACCCGGAAACATTTTCTTGTCGGCTTTTTTCTCCACGCCATTCTTCAGTTCTACAACAGGAAGCATAGGCACGGATACCTCAAGGATCTGATCCTGAAGGTTTCTGTTTTCAATTGTCTTTTCAATGTCGACCTTGACTTTGTTTTCATAACCTGAGTAGGTATGGACTACATACCAATGTGCTTCTGACATACAATCACCCTCGCCTTTGAATTAAAGAATAAAGCTTAAACCGAATTTCATAACCATATCCAGTACACCGATCAGCGCACCGATGAAAATGGACATGATCACAACTGCAACTGTCTGTTTAGCAACAGTTTCCTTATCAGCAAAGACGATCTTCTTGTACTCTGTCTTCAGGTCTTTGAAAAAGCTTGGCTTTTTCTCTTTCTTAGCCGTCTTCTGGTCAGCCTTGGCCGCTTTTTCCGTGGTTTCTACAGTATTCACTGTATTTTCTTCCATAACTTCACGTCCTTTACTGATCAGGATTACTTTGTTTCCTTGTGTAACGTATGTCTCTTGCAGAATCTGCAGTACTTCTTAGTCTCCATGCGGTCAGGATGAGTTTTCTTATCCTTAGTCATGTTGTAGTTACGCTGCTTGCATTCTGTACATGCCAGTGTGATTTTTGTGCGCACGACTTCCACCTCCATTAAATTATCGTAATTCAATTTGCTTCTCGGTCTTAATTTTAAGCATAAAAAAAAGACCTATCTTCCATTCGCCCGTATACTATAACACAAAAATATTCATGACGTCAAGAGATATAGCTGGTCTTTTTCAGGTTTTTTCTCAGTTTATACAATTTTTTTGTCACCGGCCTGAGCCAATGGCGATCACAAGAAGGTAAACCTGTCCTGCTCCGGCTTTTTTCAAAGCCCTGGCACAGGCCTCTGCCGTACTTCCCGTGGTATAGATATCATCAATAAGGAGAACTTTTTTCATACCTGATGGCAGTTTTTTACAGAAAAATGCCTGTTCCAGGTTTTTAAGACGCAATGCAGGACCTAGATCCTTTTGAGGTGCTGTCTTTTTAGAGCGGATCAGATACTCCGAAGACATGGGGATCCCCAGATATACGCTCAGGCGTTTTCCAAATTCCTCTGTCTGGTTAAATCCACGTTTTTTAAGCCTGCTTTTGTGGACCGGCACCGGGATGATCAGGTCCGGTGACAACCGGGCAATGGTTTTAGCATATCTTCTGTATGCTGCTTCTGCATAGAAATCCAGATATTCCCGGCGGTCGTGGTATTTGACCATTGCCAAGGACGGGGCTGATATTTCATTGTAGTTAAAAAGCGCCATTCCATGGGAAAATGATCTTGGATGGGCTGCGCAGTCGGGACAGTATTCCATTGTCCCACTTATAATCTCTTTTCCACAGCATTTACATACAGGTCCCCGGACCCAGGATAATTTTTTCACGCATCCCGGACAGATCAGGCTGCCTTTTGGCATGACGATCTGGCCGCAGACGGGACAGCGGCGCGGAAATAACAGGTCCAGTATTATATTTATCAGAAAGTTCATATATTCTCCTTATAGACAGAGTTAGATTTATTAGAATATTTTAAAGATAAGCAACTATAATCAGGCGTATATTTCTTCTATCCTGGCTTTTAAACCGCAGTAACGTTTCTGCTCCATGGAGTTATCTGCCATAGTATAAAATGCATCTGGCCGTCCAACCAGGCAGACACAGGAGCGTGCTCTTGTCACAGCTGTATAGATCAGATTTCTGGTCATCAGCATGCGCGGGCCGGAATACATGGGAATGATCACTGCCGGATATTCGCTTCCCTGGGATTTATGGATGGTAATGGCATAGGCAAGCTCCAGCTCTTCCAGCTGTTTGAAGCTGTATTCTACCATTTTCCCCTCATCAAATTCTACGGTAAGATTTTCCGCATATTCATTGATCTCACGGATAATACCCATATCACCGTTGAATACACCGGCCCCTTTATCTGTGGGGATGCCGTATTTACTGCGTATCTCCCATTCCATCTGGTAATTATTTTTGATCTGCATTACCTTATCGCCGGTACGGTAGATAATGCCGCCGGATTCTTTCTCTTTTTTGGATGGATCCGGGGGATTTAAGTAATTTTGCAGGATCTGGTTTAAGCGTTCTACTCCAAGAGCACCTTTTCGCATAGGCGTCATTACCTGGATATCCCCAGGCTGTGCGTGGACATAGTCCGGAAGCTTCTGCTGGATCAGCGTGATAGCTGCGCTGATGACTGCATCTGGATTTTCCCTGCGGATAAAGAGGAAGTCCCTGCTGCGCTTTGCCAGGTCTACCCGCTCCCCCTCATTGATCTTGTGGGCATTTACAATAATGTCGCTCTGGGCCGCCTGACGGAAAATATGGGTTAGCTTTACTACATTAAAACAGCCTGAATCGATGATGTCGCGAAGCACATTTCCGGGGCCTACACTTGGAAGCTGGTCTACATCACCTACCAATATGAGGCGGGTTCCTACGTTCACCGCCCGAAGGAGGGAATGCATCAGGCTGATGTCTACCATGGACATTTCATCAATAATGATCACATCTGCATCCAGAGGATTTTCTTCATTCCGGTCAAAATGCATGCCGCCGGAGCTGAAGGAGACATTTTTCCCGGAAGTATTATTTCCTGCCATGGAACCGGAATCCGGAATGCCAGAAGGAACCAGCTCCAGCATTCTGTGAATGGTACGGGCCTCATAACTGGTAGTTTCCGTCATCCGCTTTGCCGCGCGTCCGGTTGGTGCAGCCAGAAGGATCTCCATTCCCTCATTTTCAAAATACTGGATAATGGCATTGATGGTGGTAGTCTTTCCTGTACCGGGACCTCCGGTGATCACTAAAAGGCCGCTGTTTACTGCCTCAAAAACTGCCTTTTCCTGCAATTCATCCAGATGTATCTGATCCCGTTTCTGGATTTTGGCCAGATTGGCCCGGATCTCCGTTTCCGGGATATCGCCCCGGATGTTCAGATTATGAAGCATGCGGGCGGTGTTCAGCTCCAGGTAATAATAATGGGAAGAATACACCAGATATTCCGGTGGTTCACTGTCCGTAACTGTTTTTACCACTACTTTCCGGTCGATCTGCATATCCATAAGATGTTTTTCCATGGCTGAGGGCTCAACCTTCAGTAAATCAGCAGCCTGGGAAAACAGCTCTTTCTGTGGAAGATAGGTGTGGCCGTTGGCTGATGCCTGAAGAAGGATGTACAAAAGGCCTGCTTTGATACGGTAATCGGAGTCCGTGAAAATACCTGCTTTTTCAGCTATTTCATCTGCCATTTTAAAGCCAACGCCGGGAATGTCATCTGCCAGCTTATAGGGATTTTCTTTGATTATGCTATACAGCTTTGGACCATATTCCTGATAGATCTTGGCTGCAAGATTTAATGTGATACCATAATTTTGCAGGAACATCATGGCTTCCCGCATACCTTTTTTCTCTTCTACCTGCTGGGCAATGGCCATTGCCATTTTCTCACTGATGCCTTTTACTTCGGAAAGGCGTTCCGGTTCTTCTTCCATGACCCGGAAGGTGTCAGCCTTGAAATGACGGACGATCCGGGCTGCCAGTGCCACGCCAATACCTTTGATAGCACCGGAGCCTAAATAACGCTCCATGGACTCTGCATCCTGTGGTGTTTTCATTTCATAGCTTTCGATCTGTAGCTGTTCACCGTATACAGGATGTTCGATCATGCGCCCCGATGCCTGGATCATATCTCCTTCAGCCGCATAGGAAAGTGTACCTACCATAATGACCTCATCTCCATCACTCTGATCTGTAACAGACATGACCGTATAGCCATTTTCTTCGTTCCTGAATTTAATTCTTTCAATAAATCCTGTTATGGTTGCCATTTTTCTTTCCTCTGCATTTGTGTAATGTACTTTCGGAATCTTTTTGTACTTGATTTTGCGAGAAGATTTTTTGTCAGTTGTGCCCAGATTTTGTTTCTATAAAAAACAGTCATAAATATTTAAAAAGGCCGCCGCATTGCTGCGGCAGCCCGGCCAATCATGTTGTATATTCACGAACCCTGCGCTCAATAATCTTCTTTATCGTTTCTTCCACCGCCGATTCCCATGGATGATTCCAGTGCGGAGGTCATACCGTGTGCAAATTCAATGAATTTACCTGTACCGATAGCTACTGCTGTCAGCGGATCTTCTGCGATCACAGTGGTAATACCTGTCTTTTCTTCGATCAGGGCATCCAGTCCGCTAAGAAGGGATCCGCCACCGGTCATTACGATACCGCGGTCAAAAATGTCGGCTGCCAGCTCTGGTGGAGTTCTCTCAAGTACATTGTGTACAGCATCTACGATCTGGAGTGCCGGCTCCCTTAAGGCTTCCAAAGTTTCATCAGAAGTAACTACAATGGTTTTTGGAAGTCCGGTTACCAGGTTACGTCCTCTTACTTCCATCGTCTGTACTTCCGGTCTGCGGTATGCAGCACCGATATTAATCTTGATCTCCTCTGCAGTACGTTCACCGATAAGGAGATTATGTTTCTTTCTCATATAACGGACTAAAGCTTCATCGAAGTCATCACCTGCGATCTTGATAGAGGTGCTGACTACAGGTCCGCCTAAGGAGATAACTGCAATGTCTGCAGTACCGCCGCCGATATCTACGATCATGTTTCCGCATGCCTTACCAATATCAATGCCTGCACCGATAGCTGCTGCTACAGGCTCTTCGATGATAGCAACCTCACGGGCACCAGCCTGGTAAGTAGCATCTTCTACTGCCTTCTTTTCTACTTCAGTAGCACCACTTGGGATACAAACGCTGATGCGGGGCTTACGCAGTGTTCTCTTGCCTACTGCCTTGTTGATGAAGTATTTCATCATTTTCTCGGTAATGGTGTAATCAGAGATAACGCCCTGACGAAGCGGACGGACTGCTACAATATTACCAGGTGTACGTCCGATCATCAGACGTGCTTCTTCTCCGATAGCCATAATCTTGTTGGTATCACGGTCAATGGCAACTACAGACGGTTCTTTTAATACAACGCCTTTTCCCTTGATATATACAAGGATACTGGCGGTTCCTAAGTCAATTCCAATGTCATTGGACATCATTGAAAACATATAGTTATTTCCTCCTAAATTGTGGGGTCACGAAAAGTTTCTTGTAGTAGTTTCTTAATATAACTCAAAAAAGGGCCTGCGCTTTAAGCATGACGAATACGCCTCAGAGCAGACTGAAGTTTCTTCTATTATATACAATCTTGAAAAGTTTTCAAAGGTTTTTTTCACTTATTTATATTCTTTATTATTTT